>LUYZ01000141.1 GCA_001603425.1 Bacteroidales bacterium Bact_08 | reverse complement strand
TCTTATCATCTTATGGTATAATGAAGAAAAACAGACGTTTGAAGAAATGCCTACCACAAGGGATATAGCAAACTCAACTGTTAGTACAACAACAACACATTTTTCTCAATATATGGTTGTAGATAGTGTAAAATGGTATCAAAATTGGGAAAACAGCTTAAACCAACTACGTAACATGTGGATTGGTGGTACTTCATACAGAAAGAATATTAATACGATTTTTCTCGTTGATTGCTCAAAATCAATGAACAACTCTGATAATATACTTTATGGATTTGAAGTGGGCTATAATGGAGTTACAGAAGATAATATTGAAGTATTTAGGCAGGATGTACCGAATGATGTTGAATATTATCAAAAAAATGTAATGAAGCGTTATTGCGACCGTACAACTATATGTGAAAATGTCATTAATAATATGTCGAAATCTGATCTGGCAAGGGTAATTACTTTCTCAAATAATGTGGAATATGATTCTGGATATTCTCACAGATTTTCATGGTTGAAAGATTATATTCAAAAAGTTAATAATGATGGTAATCAAGCTTATCTTGAAAATGCAGTTTCAAAGGCATTTACTAATATTATTTCAGGAACAACGGATAAATACAGACTTATTGTATTAACAGACAACAACATTAATATATCTTCTAGTATATTAAGTGATCATGATTGGGGTAATGCTGATCTTATTTTTGTTAATTTAGGAAATGGTGATTTTAATTCAGAAGTTGTAGGATTAGCAACAAATACTGGTGGTACAACATATAATACGATTTATGCTGATGATTTGATAACTGAAATCGGAGAGATTGTAAATATTCCAGAAGAATATATTGGTGCTGATTCTGATGGTGATGGATTACCTGATTTAGTAGAACAATATGGACTAAAGCCAAATGGTGATCCAATTGATACAAATCCATATGAAAGTGATACTGATGGAGATGGCATTGATGACAATGAAGAATTAGGTTATATTATTGGAGCATTGAGCTCTAATGCCAAAATTGCTGATTATGTTAGAGCGTTAAAGCCACATAGTAATCCTATCAAAATTGATTCTGATGATGACGGTCTTGATGATGACATAGAAGTAACATTTAGCACAAAACCAATGAACGCAGACACGGATTATGATCATCTTACTGATGGATATGAGGTGGAACTTTGGTATGAACCTACTGATGCAAATCCAGATGGTGACAGCTATAACGACTATGAAGAATTACAAAATGGCACTAGTCCTTTTGTTTACAATATGACAGCTAGTGAAGCCGCTGAGGCTTTTGTACGTGGAGGTGTTTTAGGCGATTTTGAGGTTCCTGAAGATATAGAAACGCTCGCAGGACAAATTGCGTTCTCATTTGTTCCATTTGCAGCCGATGCAAGAGATTATTTTGCAAATGTTTTTGTGAATCAAGATACAGTGGCAGCTTTATTAAACTTAGGAGGATTTTTAATTGATTTTATTCCTGTCGCTGGTTCTGCTGGAGACGCTGCAAAAGCTTTCCCGAAATTAGGGAGATTTACGGCAAAATATGCTGGTGATGCACCAAAAGCTCTTGAAGCTATTATTCAAGTTGCTAAGCAATTTCCAAATGCTGATGAAGTGATTCCAGGTTTAATTAAAGTTATACCTGTTGGGGCTATGGATGAAATTGCGGCTGCTGCTAAAAACGGTGACAAAATAACCAAAGCAGATTATGATGTGTTAAAGAAAGTGTTTGAAGCAAGTGGTCGTAATATAGATGAACTCACTGAAATTGCAGTAAAACATTCAGACGAAATAATTTCAAGCATTATAAAAACGTCAGCTGATTATTCAAAATACTTTAAAGAATCACCTAAAGGACTTAGTGGAGTTAATTTTGAAAAGTATCTTACAGAATCTTTACATGGAGTTGGTTCTTTTAAAGTTGGTGGTAGAGAGTTTGATGGTGCTTTAGGTAATGTATGGTGGGAAGCGAAATCAGGCCAATACTGGAGTCTTTTAGATGATAGTGAAGCATTTAAAAAATTTCAATCAGATATGGGACATAGATTTAAAATTGCTAAAGAAAATGGTGCAACATATGAGTTATTTTCGAATACGCCAATACCGGACAATGTAAAAAAATGGCTCACAAAAAAAGGAATGCCATTTACTGAAATATTACATTAGTAGGTGATAAATATGGGACGTGAAGCATATTTAACTATCAATTATAAGTTTTCATCTGATAGAATACTTGATATTATAAAAATATTAGTAAAGTCAGGATGGAGTTACTATCATAACAATGGTTATGTTGAATATTTGCCAATAGGAGATAACGATGATTATGATTGGCAAAGTGAACAGATTTCATTAGATGAAATTGAAAAAATAATAATCAACAAACAAGAACGGAAAGAAATGATTGGCATAAACTTGTATTATCATAGTAATAAATGTGGTATTTCTATTCTAACTGAATCAGAGGGGCAATTTTTATTTGATTTGGATATTGACAGAAAAACACTAAACAAAGGTGTTACAGATATCGCATGGTATTATAATACTATTATCATTCCGTTGATTAATAGTGGATGTATATTGGACCATATTCGTTTTGAAGAATATATAGGTTAAACCAATAATTTCAGAGATGCAATCAGTAGTTAATACGGATATTGTAATATAGAAGTTCATAATTAAAAAAGGGGCTGTAACAAACAGCGCTAAGAAACGAAATCTCACTTTCAAAAAATTGAAAGTGAGATTTCGTCTGTTTATATATAAATTGAATGTAAATTAATTTTTACTTAACCAAAAGCCAAAAATGAGTATAACAAGTTAAGCTGCATGATGAAATTCAAATCTTACAGAATGAATATAACAAATTAATCAGTGAGCTTCAGGATAAGATGTTAGAGACCACCTATTCTGTCGTCCAAAAGTGAACGTATTTTGTCATCGG
>LUYZ01000140.1 GCA_001603425.1 Bacteroidales bacterium Bact_08 | reverse complement strand
AGATTTTGGCATTCATTACCAATACTATACTACTTGGGAAAAAGAGAAGATCATAGATCTACTTGGTGGCGAGTATTGGTTTGAGGATTACCAAAATAACTCTTTGGCTGGACTCTCTGGCAGAGATCCAATAAAAAAGAGGGGAGACTTTATAAGAACCAATAATGGAAAAAACATTCATCATCTTACAACATATTTATCTGCTAACTACTTTAAAGATGGATGGGATATTAGAGTTGGATCATCAATAATGAGAAGCTCCAACCAAAGATGGGATAAATATAACTATACAACGGATATATACAGCAAAACAGCTAGTGCAACAGGTTATAGCTTAAAAGGAGCTATATCAAAATACCTAACTCCAACCCTCACATACTATATCAATGGAGCTATATATGACAGAGTTCCTTATAATAATTTATTCTTCTCATCTGGCAATAATAGTATAACCCAAAACGTTAAAAACGAAAGAAACTACCTATCTGAGACTGGATTAAGAAAAGTATTTAGCCGTGGATACATAGAGGCAACCGCTTATTACGCTTATTGGAAAAATAAAAGCATTATCTCTGATCCATATAAACAGCAAGACAATACCACTCAAAAATATTTGATTCAAGGCTTGGACGCTCTTCACTATGGGATAGAGATTAATGGTCAACACACCATTAACCATATATTTTCATATGGAGCATATCTATCTGTAGGTAAATGGAGGTGGAAAAACGATGTAACAGCAAATATCTATGACTCATATTCAGGAGCAATTCAAGATCAGATAAATGTATATAGTAATGGTCTTCCTGTTGGCGATGCCCCTCAAACACAATTTGGATTATATACAACGGCAAACATATTGCCAAACCTCAGTACTACTCTAAACTGGTCTTTAAATGCAGACAATTATGCCGATTTTGACCCCGTGAGCAGACAAAATAGTGCCGATAGAGAAAAACCATTCAAATTGCCAACTCAAAATACACTTGATATTAGCCTATTATATAACACCCAGTTATACAAAACAAAAGTACAAATGTATGCTAATATAAATAACGTTCTAAACAGTAGGTTTATTGAGAGAGGTAGAGACGGATTCGATCATTCACTTAACTCCTTTAGAGGCTTCTGGAATAAGGGAAGAAACACTTCCTTTGGGCTAAGAATATCTCTATAATAAATATTTATCCGACTATCTCTTTAATTGATTTGACAACAATATCTGTTGCTCCAATATTTTTAGACACATAATCTAAACATGATTGAGAAGAATTGTTATAGAACTCCTTATCATTAATCAGCTTCTGAACAATGACTTTTAAAGCATTTGAACTATCAACAGAAAAAGCGCCATTTAAATTAACTAGATTTATCGCTTCATTAAATTTGTGATACTTAGGACCAAAAATAACTGGAAGCCCGTACGTGGCAGCTTCCAAAATATTATGAATTCCCGCCCCAAAGCCACCTCCTATGTAAGCAATATCACCATATCTGTAAGCAACTGAAAGTATCCCAATAGTATCTATAATAAAGATTTTTGAATTAAATATCTTATTGTAAATATTGGGATATTTCTCTTTTGAATAATCATCTGGAATCTCAGAGAATCTTACATATTCTAAATTGAATCTACTAATAATCTCTGTGATTCTAGCCTCACCAACTTCATGGCTAGCAATAATAAATTTGAACCTATCTTGAGAGATATCGCTACTTAAGCCATCGTAAATCAATGACTCATCCATACTCCATGTACTTCCCGCAACAACACAAAAGCTCTCACCCACAAAATCTTTTATTGGTTTTATTTCAACATCGGTATTTGTAATTTTATGCACTCTATCGAATCTTGTGTCTCCACAAATTACAACATTTGCATAGTTTATAGCACTTAGTAACTCTTTTGAGTGAGCATCCTGAACAAAAATTGTATCAAATTTATTTAAAAGGCTCCTATACCAACCTCCCCACCATTTAAAGAATGGCTGACTCTCTCTAAAAATTGCCGATACCACATATGTGGGTATATTATTTGACTTAAGTACCGTTAGATAGTTAAGCCAGAACTCATATTTAATAAATATTGCTATATCTGGAGAGATAAGATGGATAAATCTCTTTGCATTGGAGTATGTATCCATGGGAAGATAAAAAACTGCATCAGCAAGATTATAATTCTTACGTAATTCATAACCACTAGGAGAAAAAAATGTTACAATAATAACTAGATTACTATAACTACTCCTTAGGTTCTCTATTATGGGTCTAGCCTGCTCAAACTCTCCCACCGAGGCGCTATGTATCCAAATAACCTTGTGTCCTTTAGGTTTTATTTGAGAAATCTCACTTTCAATTTTAGAAAATAGGTTAACTCTTCCTTTGTAAAAAAGGGCCGCTTTCTTATTAAAAAAACCAACTAGCTTTGCCGAATAAAAGTAAAGCAATATGAATAAATGGTAAATTATCTTCAAATCATTTGTAAATTTGTGCAAAATTAGTCAAATAAATGAAAAATACTTTAGAACATATAGGTCAATATTTTTTGTTAATGAAGGTTGTTTTTAGCAAGCCAGACAAGAAAAGTGTTTTTAGAAAACAGTTCTTTGTGGATGCAGAAAAATTGGTCATAGATTCTATTCCTATTGTTGCAATTATCTCTGTATTTATTGGTGCCGTTATTGTTATTCAAACAGCATACAACATTGAGAGCCCTCTAATTCCAAAAATGTATGTTGGGTATATGGCCAGAGAGAGCCTTGTATTAGAATTTTGCTCTACAATGATTGCTCTTATTTTAGCAGGCAAAGTTGGGTCAAATATCTCTTCTGAGATTGGAAGTATGAGAATATCAGAGCAAATAGATGCAATGGAGATAATGGGCGTTAATTCGGCAAACTTTTTGATTCTACCAAAAATTGCGGCTAGCACCCTTCTTAATCCTCTTTTAATGCTAATGAGTTTTATTTTGGGCCTTTTTGGAGGAGCTTTGATTATAGGAATTACAGGAGTTATAACACTAAGTCAATATACCGAGGGGATTCAATTCTCTTTTAGAGTATATTATGTAATATACAGCATGATAAAGATGTCTGTATTTAGCTTCTTAATTACCAGTATCTCTTCTTACTTTGGATATTATGCTCGTGGCGGATCACTGGGAGTGGGTCGTTCCAGCACAAAAGCAATAGTTGTCAGCAGCGTGGCTATATTAATTTTCAACCTAATTATTACCCAATTAATGCTAAACTAAGCTACTTCTTTTAGTGCTTAATTTAGCAGTTTTAAAGGAATTAACAATGATTACAGTAAAGAATCTAAATAAATATTTTGACGGTGTTCACGTCCTAAAAGATATCAATTTTGAATATAGCCCTGGTGAATGTTCTCTAATTATTGGAGCAAGCGGCTCTGGTAAAACCGTATTATTAAAATCTTTAGTTGGGCTACACAATCCAGATAGTGGAGAGATTTGGTATAATGATAGATTATTTAACAAACTTTCATTTAGAGATAAAAAGGAGATTCGAAAAGAAATTGGAATGCTTTTTCAAGGGAGTGCTCTTTTTGATTTTGCAACAGTACAAGAAAACATTATGTTTCCAATGGACTTTTTTACTGACTGGACATATGCTCAAAAACTCAAAAGAGTAAACTTTTGCTTAGATAGAGTTAGTTTAAAAAATGTAAACAACCTATATCCAAATGAAATAAGTGGAGGAATGCAAAAGAGAGTGGGAATAGCAAGAGCTATTGCTCTTAACCCTAAATATCTTTTTTGTGATGAACCTAACTCTGGGCTAGATCCTCAAACATCTATTGTAATTGACCGATTAATTTCTGAAATAACAAAAGAGTATAATATTACCACAGTGATAAATACTCACGATATGAACTCTGTAATGGAGATTGGAGATAAAGTTGGCTTCATCCATAAAGGAAATTTGCTCTGGGAGGGTAGTAAAGATAATATACTAACATCCCAAAGCAAAGAGCTTAATGATTTTGTTTTTGCAACTGAGTTAGCAAAAAAACTAAAGAGCGCAATTTAGTCTTCTATAACAGGTTTAACAGAAATAATCTTTACAGGTGTTGTTGGTCTATCCATCTGATTAGTCTCAACAGCTGCAATAGCATCAATAACTTCAAAACCTGATATTGTCTCTCCAAAAACTGTATAGCTTCCATCTAAAGAGGCACAGGCAATTGGGTCTTCTACTATATAAAACTGAGATCCAGAAGATTCTCTATTAGGATTTACATTATCACCTCTTCTTGCAGCAGCCAATGCTCCTTTTTTATGATTAAATTCAGGCAGAATCTCTGCTGCTACTGTATATCCAGGGCCACCAGTTCCAAAAAGTCTCTCATTGGCCATATCTTTGGTATATGGATCCCCTGCTTGGATCATAAATCCTTTTATAACTCTGTGAAATAATATTCCATCATAAAAACCTTCAGATGCTAGTTTTACAAAATTGTCTCTATGAAGAGGTGTCTCTTTATAGAGTTTTACTCTTATTGTTCCAAAATTGGTAACAATGTCAAAAATCGGTTCTTCTTGCATAATTAGTGTATCAATTTGTTTTGTTTCAACAACTTGCTCATCTGACTTTTTGCCTTTACAAGCAGTCATAAATAAAGCAATGATAATCAATAGATTAAAAAACTTAAATTTACTCATTTTTTATAATAATTTGTCTAACTTTGTAATAAAGGACAAATTTACTCAAATGGGTTAATTATGCAAAAAACAATATTCTGCCTAATAATTTCTGCATTTATATTTTCTAATATAAATGGACAGTCAGTAGGTCTGGTTCTAAGCGGCGGTGGAGCCAAGGGACTGTCACATATTGGTGTAATAAGAGCATTAGAAGAGAATAATATTCCAATTGATTATATTGCTGGTACTTCAATGGGTGCCATTATTGCTGGTCTATACTCTATTGGTCTTACCCCAGATGAAATGCTTATACTTTTCAGATCTCAAGAGTTTAACTCATGGTATAGAGGTAAGTTTGAAGAGGGTTATGCTACCTATGTATATAGGAGGTCTCCTAATCCAGAGATGGCTAGTGTAGCACTTAGAAGAACAAACAAAAATAGGCTCTCAATTCATATTCCAACCAGCCTAGTATCTCCATACCCAATGGACTTGGCTGTTATGCAATTATTTGCATCCTCAGCAGCTGTTGCGGAATACGATTTTGACAAACTAATGATCCCATTTAGATGCGTTGCAGCAGATATTGCAAATAAAAAACCGTTTATTATGAGAAGAGGAGATCTTGGATCTGCAGTAAGAGCATCTATGACCTATCCATTTCTATTTCAGCCAATAATTATCGACTCTACACTACTATTTGATGGTGGTTTCTACAATAACTTCCCATGGGATGTTGTTATAAAAGATTTTAATCCAGATTTTTTAATTGGGTCCAAATGTTCTGGTAATAGTGCAGCCCCAGATACAGATGATCTAATTAGCCAAATAGAGAATATGTTGATGGTAGAGACCGATTACGATATACCTGACGAAAAGGGGTTAGTTATAGATATAAAATTTACCGATGTAGCCATAATGGATTTTCACAAGGTAAATGAGATTGTAGAGGCTGGTTATATTGCTGCCCAAAAATATATAGAAGAGTTAAAAAATAGAACTACCCGGAGAGTTTCTGCAGAGGAGATTCAAAATAAAAGAATGAGTTTTAGAACCAAAACATTGCCTCTTAGGTATAAAGACGTATTCATAAATGGTAGAAACCTATCTTTTAGTGAAAAAGAGTTTATTGAAAAGACCATTAAAAATGATAGAGAAGAGCCATTTACATTTGATCAATTAAAAAGAGGTTTCTACAGAGTTGTTGCAACAGATAACATAAACACCTTTTACCCAACAGCAACCTTTAGGCCCGACTCCCTATTTGATTTACACTTAAGAGTAACAAAAAAATCTCCAGCCAGAATATCCATAGGTGGTAATATTTCATCTTCCTCTCTTAATCAAGGGTTTATTGGTTTTCAATACAATAGGTTCTCACTAAATCCATGGAGAGCAAATTTTGATTTGAGTATTGGTCGTTACTACTCTGGACTTAATCTAGAGTTTAGACAAGATTTGGGAATAAATCCATTATGGTTCTATCAAGCAGAATTTGTAATGCATAAATATGACTATTTTGGAGGGAATCAAACCGAACTCTTTACAAATAGAATTCCAAGTAATATCCAAGAATCAGAAATTTTTACAAGAATTTCTGTTGGAACTCCACTAAACTTAGAAAAAAACATTCTTGCCAAAGTCTCGGTGAGCACTGGTAAAGTGTACTATGACTACTATCAGACAGATGTTTTCAATAAAGATGACAAACCCGATAAATCCTCTGCTATTTTCTTCTCTCCATCATTATCATTAGAGAGAAATACAACCAACTATAAAATATACCCTACAAAAGGAAAAAGAGAGAAAATATCCTTTAGGATAAACTTTTTTGAAGAGAAATATAGATCAGGGACCACCTCTAACTATATCTACTATCCACCACAAGGACATACCACTTATCAATTTAGATCTACTGTAGATCACTTTTTCTCAATGACTAAACATCTTTCTATTGGAATCAATACAGATATTGCACTATCTAATATTAATGAGCTACAAAACTATACAGCCACATTACTTTCACTACCAGCGTACAATCCAAATCCACATTCAAACACGCTATTACTAAAGAGATATAGAGCACCTTCTTTTGCGGCATTATCGTTGACGCCAATTTTTCATCTTTCAGAAAGCACATCACTTCAATTTCAAGCATCTTACTTTCAGCCATATAAATTACTATTAGAGAGCCCAGATAATAATAGCCCTGTTTTTTCTACTGCTTTTCCAAAAGGAGGCTTTATTACAAATCTGGCATTTGTCTGGCACGCTCCATTGGGTCCTGTATCAATATCGGCAACATATTACGAAAAATCTGAGGTAAAATGGTTTCCTCAATTAAATATTGGATTTTTAATTTTTAAACCTAAGGCTACATCGCACTAAAATGTCCCAGATAAAAAAGAATAATACTCTTAAATCTTTAGCAGGAGAGACCGCCATATATGGATTAAGTACAATTCTGGCAAGATTTATAAACTTTGTTTTTGTTCCCATATATACATACACTCTATCTGAATTCAGCTATGGTGTAGCTACTGTATTTTTAGCATACATCGCCATCCTGCAAGTTCTCTTTACATTCGGATTAGAGACTGGATGCTTTAGATTTGCAAATAAAGAGAGTGATAGTAATAAAGTATTTTCAAACGCTTTAATAACTATTACTGGCTTTTGTGTTCCAATTTTGCTAATTAGCTCACTTTTCTATAAAGAGATTGCAAATGTAATGGGATATCAATCTACTCCTCAAATAATTATATATCTTTTTGCGATTCTTTGCTTCGATTCAATATCTGCTATTCTCTTTGCTAAACTTAGATTTTTAAAAAAAGCACTAAAATTTGCGACATTCAAAACCATCAAAATATTAAGTGAAACATCATTAAATCTTCTTTTATTCTTTTTTATTCCAAGCTATTTAGCAAAAAATCCAGACTCCTTTATTCTTAATTTCATCTCATCTACTCCAGATCATACATATATCCTTTTTGCTATTTTTATTAGCTCTATTATCGGGTTTGCTATTTTCATCCCTCAAATCTGCACACTAAAACTCTCGTTCTCTCGCACGCTTTGGAAAGAGATGATGATTTACTCCATTCCAATAATGCTCGCAGGATTACCTGGAATTCTGAACGATTTTATTGATAGAATTCTATTTAAATTTTTCTCTCCAGATGGCAATATATGGCAAGCCGATCTTGGAGTTTTTCAAGCAGGAGTCAAAGTAGCCACAATTATGATGCTTTTTATCCAGATGTTCCGATTTGCTGCAGAGCCCTTTTTCTTTGCTAAAGAAAAAGATAAAGATTTTCGACAAACTTATGGTAAAGTAATGATACACTTTACAGCATTTTCTGTACTTATTTTTCTGGGTGTACTCTTCTATCTAGATATTATCCAATATGTTCTAGGTAAGGATTTTAGAAGCGGGCTCTCTATTGTTCCAATAATGCTCCTGTCATATATTATTTTGGGTATAAACTTTAATTTATCTATGTGGTATAAATTATCTGGAAAAACAAAATATGGAATAGTAATTACCACAATAGGATTACCCGTTACAATTGCTGTCAATGTTATATTTATGCCAATTTACTCATACCACGCTGCCGCTTGGGGCCATCTATTAAGTTATACTGTAATGGTTATGGTAAGTATATATCTTGGGAAAAAACATTATCCAATAAATTATAATTGGACAAGAGTAATATTTTATATTATATTGGGTATATTTTTATACATCTTTATTGAGATTATAGAAATAGATAATATTTTTGTGAAATATTTATTTAGAACATCACTAATTGCACTCTATATAATAATCTACACAATAAAGGAGAAAGTATACATATGGAAGTTAAAATAATCAATAGATCTAAGTTTTCTATTCCCAAATACGCTACTGAGCAATCTGCTGGCTTAGATATAAAAGCCAATACAGACCAACCTATAACTATTTCTCCACTTGAGAGGGTTCTAATACCCACTGGTCTATATATTCAACTTCCACTAGATCACGAAGCTCAAATTAGGCCACGTAGCGGATTGGCAATTAAGCATGGTATTGGGCTACTAAACAGCCCAGGGACTATTGATGCCGATTACAGAGGAGAGATAAAGATAATTATTGTTAATTTATCAAACGAAAGCTATACTCTTAACCCAGGAGAGAGAATTGCTCAAATGGTTATTGGTCAATACAAGAAAATAACATTTAAGGAGGTAGAGATCTTAGAAGAGAGTGAGCGAGGAGATGGTGGCTTTGGATCTACAGGTAAAATATAATCTATTTTAATTTATGATATCTATCGATAAACTATACTCTCTTTTTTTGGACTCAAATGGAGTCTCTACTGATAGCAGAAAAATAGAGAAAGGATGTCTCTATATTGCGCTAAAAGGAGATAACTTTAATGGAGATGACTTTGCATTGGAGTCCATAGCAAAAGGGGCTAAATATGCATTAGTCTCAAATGAATCTCTGGTAGATAATATAAAAGTATTTTATTCAGAAGATACTCTCTCTTCTCTGCAGCGATTAGCA
>LUYZ01000021.1 GCA_001603425.1 Bacteroidales bacterium Bact_08 | reverse complement strand
CAGAACCTAGAGGCTGCTGTAGAATTGTATAATAATGGAGGTAAGGCTCTATCAAGTAATGAGTTTTCTGCTGCTGCTGACTCCTTCAATAAGGCTCTTAAAATGCTTGAGTCTCTTTCAACAGAAGATAGAGGAGAGGAGGGAGATGTGATGATCAATGAGATAAAAAATATTTTACCTCAATTACACTTACGATATGCAAAAGACTTGGCAAATCAAAGGGCAATCGATAAGGCTATTGATGAGTTAAATATAGCTAAAGCTGTAGCTAAAGAGTATGATGCTCAGGATGTCATTCAGGAAGTGTCCGATCTTATCCCTCAGTTGCTTCTAGTTGATGCTTCAAATTTATTGAATGATGGCAAACTAGATGAGGCCATTAAAGGATTTCAGAAGGTTATCAAATATGATTCAACAAATAGCGCTGCTTATTTAAGAATGGGATTGGCTCAGTTAAGAAAGGACGACGAAGAAGCTGCTCTACAATCTTTTACTCAAGCAATGGAATTGGGAGAGACAGATAATTCTCCAAGACAAATTGCAGTAATTTATCTTAAAAAAGCTGCTGCAGCTCTTAGAACAAAGAATTGGAATCAAGTTTACGAAAATGCTAAGAAATCAAATCAGTATAGTACTTCTGCTAATGCCAATAAATTAATTGGTGTAGGGGCAGTACAATTAAAAAGATATGACGAAGCTATTGCTGCAATTGAGAGCTATTTAGCAGAACAGCCAAATGCATCTGATAAAATGAATATGATTTATCAACTTGCAGTATCGTTTGAAGGTAAGGGAGATAATGCAAAAGCTTGTGGATATTATAAGCAACTTTTGAATGATCCTACATACAAGCAAATAGCTGAATATAAGGTGAATACACAATTGAAGTGCAATTAAAAAGGGGACAATTAGAGTTACTTGCTCCAGCAAAAAATATTGACATCGGCATTGCAGCTATAGAGTGTGGTGCCGATGCTCTTTATATAGGGGGGCCTAAGTATGGAGCTAGAGAGAGTGCTGGTAATTCGATGGAGGATATTCATCGATTGGTGGAGTATGCTCATCAATTTGGAGTATCTGTTTATATGGTTGTAAATACCATATTGTATGATTCTGAGATAAGTGGTGCTGTATCTTCAATAAATAGGGCATATGAGATTGGGTGTGATGCTGTAATCATTCAAGATCTAGGATTATTAAATTGCGATCTGCCTCCTATACCTCTTTTTGCCTCAACACAGACTAATATAAGAACTTTGGAGCAAGCAAAGTTACTGGAAAGCTTAGGAT
>LUYZ01000139.1 GCA_001603425.1 Bacteroidales bacterium Bact_08 | reverse complement strand
AATTGGTTAACAAAAGTGCTAACTATCTGATTATAAAGATTCAAAAAAAGAAATGGATTTCCTGTTACCTTTTTCGTTAACACGATAATAAAAAAAAATAGTAATCTTTGCCACAATTAATAACAAACAACAAAATGTTCGAAATCACAGAAATGTTTATGCTTGGCTTAGCGAAAGACATGAGATTAATCAGATTGTCGTGCGGGTTGACGCTAGAAGACGCATCTTATGCGGTAGATATTGAGAAAGGAAAAATGAGTTATTACGAAAACAACAAACAGCGAATGACCATGAAGACCTATCTAAAAATTATATATGGTTATCAAAGCTATTGCATGGACAACAACGTAGCAATGCCTGACATTCTATGTTTTCATTATAATTTTATAATGAGAATGTGTGACACTAATTAATACTATTCAAAAAGCTAGTTCTCCTTTCGGGCGAAAGTTGGTTGATGAAATACAAAGCATCTGCCTTCGATTCATCCGAAGGAGAGTCTTTATAGATGTCCGTGTAACGTTGGGCACGCTCCAATAAAGAAGGATTGCAATTCAGGTTTATCATCAACGTTTTATCTTCAGGTCTGTATTTGTAACTATATCCATATACATTGGGACCAAAAGTAAGCGTCACACCGTTCATGCTTTCGAGGCCTGTAACAAGGAGCGTAAAGTCACGATGATACGTGCATTCTTCGGGCAGCTTATAATCGGGTGTTGCCTCAATCCGGAAAGTGGCTTTATCACCCTCTATTGTTTTTTGAATGGGATAATTGGCTTTGAAATGATAGTACTCATACACTTCATCAATAGTGGCAAACCAAATATTGTCCGTACCGTCTTTCCCGTAAGTATCATTGATTCTGCGCAGCAGCTCCATGAATGTTAAGCTAGCACCGTGATTGAAGAATTGAAACCAGTAAGGATTATCCGACTCATAATTTGTTTTTATTTGATCAAAATAATCGGCTATTTTTTCATCTTTATCAAAATAAAGACGCGTTATGTATTTCTTATATAAATCTGAAGTCTGATTTATAGGATAAATAAGGTCGGCACCTCCCTGATCACTTATAATGGTAATCGGATTATAATCCAAAGCAGCTTTATAATATCTTTTATCACCATTGGGTACAACAAGCGTTTTTATCTTCCGCCCAATTCGTTCCGTAGTTCTTGCTTGTGCATAATCAAATCCGGCTCTGATACTATCTAGGTTCCCATCCTTAGAAAAACGAGCATTAACATCATGAAAATAGATGTCTCCACCAAAATCAATGGTAGGTATAACATCTTTCCAAACTAAATATGGATAGGCAGTACCAAGTATCCTATACCCCATTATATCTGAAATAAAACTATTACTATTTGTAGCCCATATAGCCAGCCCTAATGGAAACCGTATTTCTGTACCACAGCCATCCGTATACCCCAATGTTTTTTCAGGCATTACGCCGGTTGTATGATTAAATCCCACATGAAAGTTTTGTATATCATCAACAAAATGTTTATTAATAATTGCAAATGCCCGGGAATATGCAGTTACGGGCACGTCGTCTATTGTATAAGAAAGCACCATGTGCTTATCATATTTCAATGGTGCATAATCTGCACTTAACAAATTTACTGGTTGGTCAGTAAAAATAGTAACATAAGCATCTTGCCAGTTAAATGAAGAAATACCCGATAATTTGATTAAATTTTCCTCAGGTGCTTGAGACAAATCGTTATTTCTATCAACACACGCCGTCATGAATATAAATAATAATAACCCAAAACAGATACGAAACAT
Source organism: Bacteroidales bacterium Bact_08 (assembly GCA_001603425.1). GTDB lineage: Bacteria > Bacteroidota > Bacteroidia > Bacteroidales > UBA932 > Bact-08. The sequence continues at coordinate 8,588 of LUYZ01000139.1, read as the reverse complement.
TTTTTCAATAGAAACCATAATACAATTTATTTTGGCTGCAAATATAAATAATATATCTCACCGCAAAGTATTTCGCATAATAAAAATGAAATTTCACATTATTATAATTATATTTGCATAGTAGCAAAAGTATAAAAGATGAAGAAACTTAAAATCTGTTTTTATTGTGATACAATCTTTTCATTTGGGGGTGTCCAGAGGGTACTTGCCGTCATAGCCGGTGAGCTTTCAAAAGAACATGATGTGACAATTCTCACACATGATAGTCCTCAAGAAGCAGACACATCAATGTATGACTTGAATCATACAAATATTCGTTTTGATTATATAGCATACGCAAACCTTCCTTTCTACGAATATTTGCCATGTAAAACCTATAGTTTACTATACAAAAAAATACTCCCACAGAACAAACTAACTTCTCATATCTATGGATATAGTTCTTTTCCTTTTTCCAGAAGACGGAAACTTGTAAAAAGACTGAATGATGGAGGATTTGATATTGTTGTAGGCGTTCATGCATTTTTATCTCTCTATTTGGCAAGCATAAGTCATAAATTAAAAGCTAAAACCGTAGGATGGATGCATAATTCGTATAATGCTTTCTTTGAAACAAAAGGCTTATTTTTATGGTATCAAAAAAAACAATTCATGTATGAAATGCTCAAATTAAACAGTATTATAGTTTTATCAAAACATGATCAACATTTATATAATATAAAACTTAATTTAAATCCAACTAAAATATATAATCCACTAACATTAACGCCTGAAGGAGAAGGTTCATATAAATATAAAAAGTTTCTTGCTGTTGGTAGATTATCATATCTTGCCAAAGGGTTTGATATATTAATTGATGCCTTTTCTATTTTTGCTAAAGACAACGAAGACTGGGTTCTAGAAATAGTTGGTGAGGGTCCAGAAAGAGAAAACCTTGATTCTTTAATTAAAAGTCATAGCTTAGATGAAAGAATTACAATAAAGCCATTCACTCAAAACATACAACAATATTATTCAAATGCAAGTGTATTTATTCTTAGTTCAAGATGGGAGGGTTTTGGATTAGTTATTTTAGAAGCTATGGCACACAAACTTCCAATAATAGCGTCGGATTTGCCTGTAATCAAGGAAATTTTAAACACAACAGAAAATCATCTATTATTTAATAATGGAAATGTAAATGACTTATCATCAAAAATGAAAGAAATCATTCAACGAAAAGATTTTATAGAAATGGGATATAAATCAAAAAAAAGTTCTGAGATGTTTCAAATTAACGCTATTAAGAAGGATTGGGAATTATTATTTGAGAGCCTATTTAAATAAAACAGAAATTTATGATTTCAATAAAACGCACCTTATTTACAGGCATTTTCTACACAGCAATTGCAAGATATTCTGCTATTGTTATTTCACTTTTTGTTACAGCTGTTTTATCAAGATTGTTATCTCCTGAGGATTTCGGAATTGTAGCTATTGCTACAGTTATAATAAATTTTTTTAGTATCTTCACTGATATAGGTATTTCACCCGCTATTATCCAAAACAAAAATCTAACAAAAAAAGATATTTCAGCTTTATTCTCTTTTACTATTTGGAGTGGAATAGTAATTTCATTAATCTTTTTTCTTTTATCATGGGTTATTTCAGAATGGTACGCAAGCATCATTTTAAAACCCTTATGCCAATTATTAGCTATCAATCTCTTTTTTTCTTCTGCAAACATCATTCCAAATGCACTGTTTTATAAGAACAAACAATTTAAATATATTGCATGGAGAAGCTTCATAATACAAATTTCAGGTGGTGTATTAGCTGTTGGTTTTGCTTTACTGGGAGGCGGGCTTTATTCTCTTATAATTAGCCCTATAATTTCAAGCATATTATTGTTTTTGATATCATTCCACAAATATCCAATAAAGATACACCTAACATTAGGAATAGATACTTTAAAAAAAATATTCAACTATTCTGTTTACCAATTCTTATTTAATATAATAAATTACTTTAGTAGAAACTTAGACAAATTACTCATTGGCAAATATTTACCAATGAGTTTATTAGGATATTATGAGAAATCATATAGATTAATGATGTTGCCACTCCAAAATATAACATATGTGATTACTCCAGTTATGCATCCAGTATTGAGCGACTTCCAAAATGACATAGAAAGATTATCTACGTCATACGAAAAAATAGTTCGTCTTCTTGCGTATATAGGTTTCCCACTAAGCATTTTATTTCTTTACTCATCAAAAGAAATAACACTTATTATTTTTGGTGATAAATGGATGCCATCTGTCGAAACACTTAAAATATTAAGTCTTACTATTGGTATACAAATGATATTGTCGTCATCTGGAGCCATATATCAAGCAGCTGGGGACACAAAAAGTTTATTTAATTGCGGATTATTTTCATCAATAACTAATGTAGCTGGTATGCTAGCGAGCATATTTATTTTTGGAACTCTTAAATCTATTGCAATAAGTATCTGTATCACCTTTAGTTTAAACTTTTTACAATGCTATTTGGTAATGTACAAAGTTACTTTTCAGGAAAGAAGTTTTTTAATATTTATCAAACAACTTATCTCCCCGATATCACTTAGCATAATTATTGCATTTTTTCTACATCATATATCAGCATACACAGAGCACTTAAGTCTATTATATAGTTTATGCATAAAATGTTGCTTTTTCCTTATATCAATAGGCCTATATTTACAATTAACCAACGAATATGATCTTATCAAAAAATTAAAAGGGAAGAAAATATGAAAATAGTATATATAATGCCTGAATTAGTTAGTTCAGGAGGTGCAGATAGAGTTATAACAGAAAAAGCAAATTATTTTGCTGACTACTTTAATTATGATATTTATATTATAACTACATATCAGAAAAATAGACCTTTTTTTTATCCTTTAAGCTCTAAAGTAATACACATTGATTTAAATATTGATTTCCCATCTCAATATAAATATCGCTTTATTATAAGAACATTAGTATATATTAAATTATGTAGTATATATAAATATAAATTAAGGGATATATTACAGCAAATTAAGCCAGACTATACAATTACAACAATAAATCGAGATATTGATATTTTACACAAAATAAACGATGGAAGTATAAAAGTAGCAGAAGCTCACGTTGCCAAAGAATTTTCCAGAAACTTACATCAATTAGAAGCCAAAGGTAAGTTATATAAAATCATTGCTTACTTCCTAAAAAGGCGTGTTTGGCTATCTATAAAGAAATATGACAAATTAGTAGTATTGACCAATGAAGACGCAAAAAAATGGGAAAGGATTAAAACCGCAATCGTTATACCAAATGCATTACCATTTTACCCCGACAAAACAAGCAATTGTTCTGAGAAGAAAATAATTAGCGTGGGTAGAATTGCAGAACAAAAAGGATATGACTTATTAGTCCGTTGTTGGAAAATTGTAATACAGAAACACCCAGATTGGGAGATCAATGTTTTTGGAGAAGGGGAACTAAAAGACAGCCTTGAATATGAGATCAACTTGCTTCGTATTAATGAGTCTTTTCATTTGTTACCCCCAACATCAGAAATTGTTAATAAATATATTAATAGTAGTTTTTATGTCATGAGTTCACGCTTTGAAGGCTTTGGAATGGTACTTATTGAAGCTATGGCTTGCGGAATTCCATGTATATCGTTTGACTGCCCTAGCGGTCCATCTGAAATTATTACAAATAATAAAGATGGAATTCTTGTAGAAAATGGGAATATTGAACATCTGGCAAATGCAATATGTTTTTTAATTGAAAATGAAGATATTCGTAAAAAAATGGGGGTACAGGCACGGAAAAATGTTTTACGTTATAAAAAAGAAAACATAATGACTCAATGGAAGCTTTTTTTCGAATTAAATAAATAACAATATATGAAGGCATTATTCCTTATATTTCATGGATTCGAAGAATTTAATGGGATAAGTAAAAAGATACGCTATCAAATAAGTGCGCTTAAAGAATGTAATCTTGACGTAAGAACATGTTATCTGGTTGACGATGGTAATAAGAAATACAGAATGGTAGATAACATCATACTAAAAGATTATGGCTTCGGATGGAAAGCGAAAATATTAAAAAGAGTAGAATATTTTAGCATTATTAATTATGTAATAAAAAACGATATTAAATTTATATATATTAGATATGTACATAACTCAAATCCATTCACTATATATTTACTAAGCAAGCTAAAAAAAACTGGAGCAAAGATTGTATTAGAAATACCGACTTATCCTTATGATCATGAATACAAAGGGTTACCTTTCTGTTATCAAAGAATTTTGTTTATCGATAAAATTTTTAGAAAAAAACTTATGAGTAAAGTTGATAAAATAATAACTTTTTCTGATCATAAAACAATATGGGGAAGACCTACTATAAATATTTCTAACGGGATTGATTTTTCTCAAGTAAAACTAAAACAAAATAGCGATAAGTCTTATAATACCATAATCATGATTGGTGTCGCAACAATGCATCCTTGGCACGGATTTGACAGAATAATTGAAGGAATGCATATATATTACAAAAAAAAGACAAACATAAAAGTCTACTTCCACATTGTTGGGCACGGTGTATCTGAAGCATTAGATGTATATAAAGAAAAAACACGCAAATATAAACTCGAAAAATATGTAATATTTCATGGAGCCTTATATGGTAAAGATCTTGATGATATATTTGAGATTAGTGATGTTGGAATAGGCAGTTTGGCCAGGCATCGAAGTAATATCAATAAAATCAAAACATTAAAAAACAGAGAATATGCAGCACGAGGCATACCTTTTATTTATTCGGAAATCGACGAAGATTTTGAACATCAGCCATATATATTAAAATGTTCGCCTGATGACACTCCCATTGATATAGAAAAAATAATTTCATTTTATCATAATCTTAATTTATCACCTTTAGAAATAAGAAATTCCATCATAAATAATTTATCATGGAAAAAACAAATGAACATTGTATTAAACGAAACCTTAAAATAAAAAAGATAATATATGAAGAATATTAATCAATTACTCAACGCCATAAAATATAAGTTAAGATATGGTATAATCGTTGAATGGTATAATATGTGGTATTTAATTTTAGAAAAAAAACAAAAAGTTATTCCTAAAGTAGCTAGCATAGAAGAAACCATAACTAAAATCACAAATAACAGATCGTCAATAAGTAGATTTGGTGATGGGGAGATTTTACTTATAGAGAATAAAGCTATTGGTTTCCAGAGTGCAAATTTAGAATTATCAATACGTTTAAAGGAGATATTACTTAGTAATGAGGATAATCACTTAATAGGTATATCAGATGTTTTTAATGATCTATATAGATACAATAGAAAAGCAAGGAGATTTTGGCGTACACATTTCTATCTTTATGGATATGTGTGGAACAGGTATTTGCGTAAAGATTATCTATATTATAATACATTTGTAACTAGACCATATATGGATTTTCAGTCCAAACAAAAATGCGAAGAGTGGTTTATTATGTTAAAAAGAATATGGTGCAATAGAAACATAGTATTCATTGAGGGAGAAAAAAGTCGATTAGGAGTTGGCAATGATTTATTCAGCAATGCAAAGTCAATTCGCAGAATTTTATGTCCATCAGAGAATGCATTCAATAAATATGATAAAATTATGTTGGAAGCAACTAAGCTAGATAAGGATTCTCTTATTTTGATAGCACTAGGTCCAACTGCTACCGTTTTAGCTTATGACTTATATCTAGCTGGATATCAAGCAATTGATGCAGGACATGTTGATATTGAATATGAATGGTGGAAAATGAAAGCAAGACGAAAAATTAAAATACCTAATAAATATGTAAACGAAAACCCAAACGGTAAGAATATTGAATCATCTAGTGATAGTGAATATAACTCTCAAATAATATGTAAAATACCTTAAAAACCTATTTATATGAATATAGCATATTACTTACCTTCACTTAGTACTCCTGGGGGGCTAGAAAGGATCATCACATTTAAAGCAAATTATTTTGCTGAAAATCTAAAAGATTGTACCGTAACTATAATAACATCTGAACAACAAAATAAGCCTTCTTTCTACAAATTATCGCCTCTTATTAAGCATATAGATTTAGACGTAGCTTTTGATTTGCCACTAAATCAAAAATTTATACCAAAAATTATAAAATATCCATTTAAATATTATAAGTTCCAAAAAAGGCTAAAAGAATATCTTAAAAAGAACAACCAAGATATTTTTATAACAACTTTAAGACGAGAAATTAATTTTATAACCAAAATTAAGGACAATAGCATAAAAATTGGAGAGTTTCATGTGACGCGTTATTCATACCATGCAAATGCAAATAAAGGTAGCAACCCACTTACTTTCGTATTAAAAAAACAATTAAATAACTTATTCCTTAGAAACATAAAAAGACTTGATAAATTTATTCTTTTAACTCAAGAGGAAGCTGATTTATGGCCAGAATTACAAAACAAGTATGTAATTCACAATGCTTTGCCTTTTTTTCCAGAAAAATTCTCCAATTGTTCTCAAAAAGTTGTTATTGCAGTAGGAAGATACACCTATCAAAAAGGGTTCGATATGTTACTTGAAGCATGGAAAAGTGTATCTAAAAAACATCCTGATTGGATTTTAAATATATTTGGAGAAGGAGATAAAGAATCTCTTGAGGAACAAATTCAGAAAAACGACTTATTAAACAAATGCTTTCTCAAAAATACAACAAACCAAATAATAGATGAGTATTGTAATAGCTCAATATTTGTTTTAAGTTCAAGATTTGAAGGTTTGCCTATGGTATTGGCCGAATCGATGGCATGTGGATTACCACCTGTTGCCTTTCAATGCCCATGCGGTCCAAAAGATATTATCCATAATAATCAAGATGGAATATTAGTAGAAAATGGCAATATTAGCCAACTAGCAGAAAAACTAATATTTCTAATTGAGAATGAAAATATCAGAAAAAAAATGGGTACTACTGCACGAAACAACATACAAAGATTAAAAATAGAAAATATAGCAAAGCAATGGAATAATTTATTTCAGGAACTCATTAAAAACAAGTAATCATGGCATGGTATAGCAAATACATAGATCTGTATGAAAAGGAATTGAAAGTCATTCCAGAAGATACGATTGCAGAAATAAGACTAAATTTAGCAAAGATACAGAGTAATGATCCTGTAGTCACCGTATCGGTTATTGCCTATAATGAAGAAAAGCATTTACTTTCATGTTTGTGGTCACTCAGCGAAATGAAATGTAAATATCCCGTTGAAATTATAGGTGTAAACAATGATTCGAAAGACAGAACCGAGGAGATTTTTCAAAGGTTGAACCTCCCCTATTACAATGAGATGCAACACAGTTGTGGCTATGCTAGAAGATGCGGATTGGAACATGCCAAAGGTAAATACCACATTAATATTGATGCCGATACCATGTACCCTCCTAAATACGTAGAGACAATGGTTAAAGCATTAGAAAAACCGGGAGTTGTAGCTGTAAGTTCTTTGTGGAGCTATGTTCCGGACAAGGAGCATTCAACCATAGGATTGTTTTTCTATGAACTTTTACGAGATGTGTATTTATTCCTTCAATCTTTCAAACGCCCAGAACTAAGTGTGAGAGGATTGGTTTTTGCTTATCATACGGATTTGGCTCGGGAAATAGGCATTCGTGTTGATATAAAAAGAGGAGAAGATGGTTCGCTGGCATTAGGTCTCAAAGAATATGGAAAGATTTGTTTTGTTAGAACCAGAAAGGCCAGAGCTGTTACAGGTTATGGAACAGTAAGTGCCGACGGCTCTTTACTAAAAAGTTTCACAAAACGATTGATAAAAGCATGTCGAGGCCTTGGCGGTCTTTTTAAGAAGAAAGAAGACTACAAAGACCAAGATGATAATTTAATCAACAAAAATACATGAAACGAGATGTAACAATTGACATAGCAAAAGGAATTGGCATCATTACAGTTGTATGGGCACACTTAACCGTTGCCTGCCCCATTAAAGAGGAGATATACTGGTTTCACATGCCACTATTCTTTCTGCTTTCCGGATATTTCCATCATCAAAAAAACAATGAAGTTTCGGCTTTCTTAAAAAAGAAATTCAAGGCATACATTATACCCTATATATTTTTCTTTTTATTAGCCGAAATATGTTTTATAACAATCTATACTGCACTAGGATTAAGTGATAAAATTTTTATAAGTCCAAGCATTATTATTAGACCTTATGGTGTATTAACACCTTTGTGGTTCTTTATCTCAATATTTTGGGTTAGTATTATATACTTCCTAATATGTAAATATTCTAAAAAAGAAAGTTGGATTCATATACTATCTATAGCCCTAGCATTGATTGGTTATACTCTGTACAAATTCAAAATACATATTCCATTATATATTGATTCATCTATTTCAATGGTTCTGTTTTACCACATTGGTAAATCATTAAATACTCATTCATTACTAAATAAAAGTACTTCAAACACGTTGTGGATTATGTTTGCATCTATT
>LUYZ01000138.1 GCA_001603425.1 Bacteroidales bacterium Bact_08 | reverse complement strand
AACATTTCCAACTCTTTATCTTCACCTGCTGTTTGCAGTCTTTTTACGTTGTACCGAAACCAGTCGTTATCTAGCGCCATACCCGATCCAATCAATGCTGATGAGAATCCCATTGCCACATGACCTTTGCGAAACAGTGAATTGTTAATTTCTTCGCTTACGGCATCGAGTAAAGCTACATCCGTATTGGTGTTTTTGGCTGTTCGATGTGCCTGTATGGCCTTTAATCCGGCATTTCTGGCTTTATTCATTTCTTGCAGAAATTGAGGCGTAGTGAGGTTGTCGGCATCCATGACTACAACCATATCATAATGCCCATGTTCAGTTACATCCATAGCCAAAGACATTGCTTTTGCTTTAGAACTATCTGTGTATGTGGCTTTTATCAACCGAATGGGGAGTTGGCTCAATGCTTCGTTGGTAGCATCTTCCATGTGATCGGATATTACTATTACCTCGTATTTATCTTTCGGATAATCTTGCTCTAAAAAGGAAGTAACCGACTGTATAATCACTTTGTCTTCTTTGTATGCAGGGAAAAGCACGGCAAACCGATTCATCTTTTCTGCTTGTGCGTACTTCCTTCTTCTATAGAATTTAGAGGCTATAGCAAACAAAAACAGGTATCCTACTGATAAGCTAAGTATGTAAAATACCACCAGTTCAATGATACGTACAGTTGAAATCATAGTATAGGTATATTTTTCTTGTTTTCTTCTTCTTCCTCCGTTAGCTTTTTATCTACGTGCACTCCGGCAAAGCAAAGTGCAAAGCCGGTGTATACAATAATGGAGTTGGGATATTGCATCACGTCGTTGGCGTAAGCAGCTACAAAATAGCCAGCATTAGCACAAAGCCAAGCAGTGAGTAATCCTTTTAAGTGCTTGTGTTTTATTTTAAACCATATAATCCACGAACACCATAAAAACAAAGCGATGTGTACGGAAAGATACAATATAAGTCCTACAATCCCAGTATCAGTCCAGACATTGACCAACCATGAATCTGGTGGATAAGGCATTAACTCTTTTGGTTTAAAACGTTCCGCTTTACCTCCTAAACCAATTCCATAACCAAATGGTTTGGACGCCATTAGTACTTTCATTTTTTCACGGTTTGCGATTCTTACTTGGTATGAAGCATCTTGGCTTGCATAAAATGCAGAACGCATTTTTCTTACATATTGATTACTATCTCCTATAGTAGTATATCTGAAGAAAAGCAGCATTGATATTAATACAATGCCTCCTATTAATATTCCTGATTTGTTTTTGGATAGTATGACGTACATTATAATTGCTCCAAAAGGTACTGCCATAGCAGCTCTTGTTCCAGATATTCCCATACCATATATGGATGAAGTAATTATAATTAAATAATATATTTTTGTCCATAAGTTCTTTTCATAAAAAAGGGCTATAAAAAATACTGTTGCACTCATTGCCATATGAACTCCATAATTTGCAGCATCAGAAAAATAGGAGAAATATCTGATCCCAGACCATATAAGATGAGTCTTTTCTCCTCCCAATTCATATAGAAAGTATAATTCATGATCGTTAAATCCGTGGTTTTTTTGCCAATATCCTTTAAATGAGACAATAAGAATAAATATAGACCAAATAAAAAACAACCATTTTACATCTTTGTATTTAATTATTGCAAGTGGCACCAGTATAGCACATAAGATTGGGTAAAAAGCATAATGAGTAATAGAAATATTCCATGCAGCTTGTACATGGTTAGGATTGGCTATTTCCAAAATACAGAAAAAACTCCAGATGGAATATAATAGCAACATTCCATTATAGCTTTTTTCCCAATTTGGTTTTTTGTATATATGGTATATTAATAGAAGTATAATTGTATAAATTGAAAACAATAAATTGTATACCCCCAAAGCAAAATCAAAGAAACTCGCTGCAATTAATAAAATAAACTGGGATATAATTAATGAGTATATTGCTTTCTCTGCAAAGAGAAACATAGCAACCAATCCAATTAATATAAATGGCAAAATTGCGTATGCAATAGAAATATATAGGTCTTGGCTAATTACAACTTTATAAAATAAATAAAGGAGCACTAGTAATGTTGATAGTAATAATGCTTTACGAAAAGCGAAATTATCAAAAGATGATTCCGTTTGCTCTTTATGAATTCGGCTACTCATTTAAATCTGTTTATTCTGAATAGTTGATGATTTTGCTGTCAGTCCTAGTTGAGATATACGGTAACTTTGCTTTCTAATATATGTGTAAGGAGGCATCATTCCTGTGTAATTTTCAACTACATCTAATTTTGCATTGTTGAGATACGTGCACAGTGGAGCGTTGCCGATTTGTGACTTAATCCTTTCAAAAAGTACTTGGTCCGTGTTTCTCCAGGCTCTATCAGCACTCAATATTAATAAATTTAAATTAGCTTCTTGTAATAACTTTGTGGGTACATTATTTGTTTCTAAGTTAGGGTATTCTACAATAAGAATTTCTTCCTTTCTTGGAGTATATAGATCTGTAACTGTATTAGCTAGTAAATATTTAGATGAATTTATTTCGAAGTCTTCTGCCCAACTTATACGTCTAACTTTTAAACCTAATTGATTCCAGTATGCTTCTAGCATTTTAGCCATATAAGTTTTTCCTTCTCCAGAGTCGTTGCTCAAAAAATTAATTATATATGGTTTATTGTCATGTTTTGAGGTGAAATATCTCAATATTGAACTACTTAAGTATTTAGTTGCGATTAAATTATATGCAACTTGATAACTCCTATATTTAGACTTTGTCTTTCCAGGAAATGCCCCAAGTAATTTACTTTTGGTTAATCTTTCTGTACGAATTTTATCTCTCAAAGTCCTGTCTAATAATTCTATTATTAAGAAAAAACCTATAATAAATGCTATAGATCCTAAAAATGCTAACAAAACAATATTCCTTCTACTATTAGGTTCCGGTTGGATGGGAAATGTTGGCGGATTGAGAACCTTCAGTGTTGCTGATGTCATTTCAAGGTTCTTCTTGCGCATTAATGCGTCATTATAACTTTTTAATAGAGATAAATAATTCTGTTCCGTGAAATTAATATTTCTTTCTTTACGTTTCAGTGTTGATCCTACAGGTGCAAAGAAAATATATTTATCATTAATCTCTCTTCTGCTGCGTTGGATTATATCTAATTCTGATTTTGCTTTCTCAAATGCTAATGTTTGAGTTAACCATTCTTCGATTATATTAGACTTCGAAATCCCTTCTTTTGTTTGCTTCCCTGCAACATATTTATCCGATATATTAGATAATTCTTGTGCTGTTTTTTGTAGTTTATTTTGATATTCTTGTAGCGTATTCGAGGTTACAGAGTTAGTACTGTTTAAAGATTCCAATTCAGATATTCTACCTGTTAAAGAGGATGCTTCTTTTAATTTGTTTATAAATGAAATGTTATTTAATATTTGTTTGGTATTGCTATCCATCTGTCTTTCTAGTTCTTCTCGCATTGCTCTTGAACTATTATAAGCAAATAAAATATCTTGCTCTCTTAATTCAAATTCTTTATTTATAGCTGCTATTTCTCTGGTCTCATCAGTGTAATTTATTACACGTTTTTCAATGTTATATTGCGTTAATGAATCTTCTGCAACCCTTAATTCATGACCGATCCTCGCTAACTCACTTTTGAAATATTCTATAACTTTATCCGTTTCTCCATATCTCAAATTTCTATATTCTTTGACAAATTCTTCCATTAGAATCTCTAGAGTATTATATGCTATTCCTGGATCATTAGAAGAATAGGTTACGTTTAATAAATCACTTGCTCCTTTCCTGCTAACCTTAATATTTCTTAATGCTCCAAAGCTATAGTGAGGATGATTCCAATAAAAAAGTCCATATATAAAGTTATTTTTGTCGGGCTTTTCATATTCTAAAATGTTTTCAAAAGTTTTTTCTTCGTTTGTTTTATCAATAAGTGATATTAATATTTTACCATCAGGACGATTCACCGTTCTATTGTATATTTCTCTAAAGCTTGCTGCTGTAATGTATTCATTATCATTCTCTAAATCTCCATGTACCATATTACGAGCATATAGGCGATAAGAAACACGTTTCAAGGTTGTTTCTGATTGAATGATATTAATTAAGTTATCCATTGTGTTGGTTGTTGCAGCCCAATCTGTACCGCCAACTTCACCTTCAATAGTGTATCCTGAGACAACACCTGTATACAATGTCGTTTCAACAGTATAAGTTTTACTCATATTTTTTGTTGCATACAACACTGCGATCGTAATTGTTAAAGTTCCCAAAACAACCCACCAACGAATACGATATAAAAAACGTAAAATATATAAAATATACTCCATATTAAGCTTACTTTTTTCTATTTAGAAAACGGGAATGAGTAATTACTTCTAGAGTGATTAAACTCTTATTTAATAATGCTTTGCTATTTTCAAAGTTTTCAAATGCTTGCGATTGCTTTTCCTTTTCTGTAGATAGTACACTTGAATCTACAGTTCCGTTAGCAAAATCTTTTTCAGTGATTTCATATTGTGCATTAGCCAAAATAATAGCTTCTGCTCTAAGTTTTAATATATTAAGTTGTGCAGTTGCTTCTACATACAAATGAATTATTTCTCTTTGTAGTTCTTCAAACCTTTCTTCTTTCTCAAGCTGAGCTCTACTGATATTTAATCTTTGCCTTCTCACTCGAGCTCCTAAATCAAATAATTGATCAAAGTTTATATTAATAACTCCTCCAACTGTATAATTAGTTTGTGCTGCAGTGTTATACGTATTAATAACTGGAGTGATTAAATCTGAATAAGTAGCATCATTACTAAATGTTCCATATTGATAGCTCCCCCTTATACTAAAAAAACTCCATACAGCCCTCTTTTCTTTAGATAAAGTTTTCTTTTCCAATTGTTCTTTTACTGCTGCAACTTGATATACTGGTCCTTGTTTGGCGTTTTCAAATAATACATCCAAAGGTGGCAACTTTAAATTCAAATAGTCATTGGTTTGAAGAGTGGAGTAGTCACTTACGGTAATTTCTTGTGCAATAAGCTTTAGTGCACC
>LUYZ01000137.1 GCA_001603425.1 Bacteroidales bacterium Bact_08 | reverse complement strand
CTATATTCATTTTTTAATTCAGAATCGTCTGTTATTATTGGAGATTCTAAAAAAAAATGTGTAGATAGTGGAGATGCTAACTTTAAATTATCAAAAATAAAGCGTATCCCACAACTATAATTCAATATATTTTTAAATTTAACTCTCATTTTTTACTACATTATAAACCGGCAATAAAATTTTTTCAGAAAGTCTATCACATAGTGTTTCTGAGTTTAGTTTATAGCCATTAGGAGATATAGGATTTATGCAAACAGCTATTAAGTTACTCCTACGTAAAACTTTTATAACTCCCCCTTTTTGAACAAATCTGCTATAAGTATTATTATTGACAAATATTTTTGTGAAATCTTTGACAATAATTGCCTTTTGGTTGTATCTATCTTGAAGCATGTATCTGTTCAAAAATCTATCTGTTAATGCTCCTGTTAAATAAATAGCCTTAAAATTGCTATCATACTCTTTCTCTAAAAAATCAGAGCTAAATGCTGAGTTTATATTAGATTCGGTTAATGATCCATCTTTTTCTAAAAAATAGATGCCGCTATCTAGTTTAATAGCTTTGTTTATATTCAACTCTTCTACAACAGGTAAGTTAATCAAATCTACTACAAAGCTAGTTTTATTTATGAGCTCATTCATATTTATGGAAACAGCAGCTCCTGTTGTAAGAATCATTGATTCACTAACAGCAGGAGATGCAATACTTAATCTAGATAGAGCTCCATCAACTATGCACAAATCTACATTATACCTTTGATGTTGTTGAGCTATCCATTTACTAAAAATAGCAGAAGAGGCAGGTCCAGAGAGCAATACTTTTCCCTTAGATAGAGTTTTAGCAGTAATTAATCTTCCAAGAGATGTTGAATGATTAGAAATATCTAAAACTTCAGAAGAGACTCTTTTCTGTTTATAGTGCTTTTCGCTTGTAGTAAAATAGATGCCCTCCTTGAGAATAATTTCTGGTTTTTGTGTTTTGGTAACTTGATCTAGACTCTCTCCGTCAATACCAATAGAACTTACTGCTATTTTGTATTTATTAGAGGGAATACGATTAAGTATATAGTTAAGACACTCCGTTTTTCCACTATTTTTCTCAAGCCCAACAATTGATAAACTCCTATAATTGAATAGCTTATCTATAAAAGGCATGTAGTTTATGTTTTAATTGTTTTTATGCGATCTTTTTTTCCTAGATAATTCAGCAGGCTCTATTGTCATTCTATCTCCTTTGAGTAGTGCAGCGACTCCCTCTATAGGTGTTTTTTCCTCACAATCATCACAGGTACAATTTACATAATTTGTAGGTTCTGTATAGGTTGTAATTACGCCTTCAAAGTTTCTTAAAACTACTTTTCCAGGAGCTTGTGAAATTACATAGTTTGGCATAACAGGGGTTTTTCCACCACCACCTGGTGCATCCACTACAAAAGTAGGAACAGCATATCCAGAGGTATGACCTCTAAGCCCTTCTATAATCTCTATGCCTTTAGAAACAGGTGTTCTAAAATGCTCTAAGCCCATAGATAGGTCACATTGATATATATAATATGGACGTACTCTCATTTTTACTAATCCATGAACCAATCTTTTCATTATACTAACACAGTCATTTACTCCTCTTAAAAGAACAGATTGATTGCCTAAAGGAATACCTGCATTTGCAAGTTTTTCACATGCAGCTGCAGATTCTGGTGTTATTTCATTTGGATGATTAAAATGAGTATTCAACCATATAGGATGGTATTTTTTAATCATATTTACTAGGTCGTCTGTAATTCTTTGAGGACAAACAACAGGAACTCTAGATCCAATTCTAATAATTTCAACGTGAGGGATTGCTCTTAATTTTTGAATTATCTTTTCTAATTTAGCATCAGAAACCATAAGAGCATCTCCACCAGAAAGAACTACATCTCTAACTTGAGGTGTTTTAGCAATATATTCAATAGCTTTTTCAATGTAATCTACAGGTGCCTCATCGTCTTTTTGTCCTGCAAATCTTCTTCTAGTACAGTGTCTACAATACATAGAACACATATCGGTAATCAATAAAAGTACTCTGTCTGGATATCTATGTGTTAGTCCTGGTACAGGAGAATCCTCATCTTCGTGAAGAGGGTCCAGTAGGTCTGCGGCAGTTGTATGAGTCTCTAATCCAGTTGGGATAGCCTGTTTTCTAATAGGGCAATTTGGATTGTCTGGATCAATTATACTTAAATAATATGGTGTAATTGCCATTCTTAAAGTCTTAAGAGACTCTTTTACACCCTCTTCCTCTTCGCTTGTCAAAGAGAAATATTGTTTTAATTGTTCCAGATTCTCTATTCTGTTTTTAACTTGCCATTTCCAGTCGTTCCATTGTTCATCGGAAACGTTTGGAAATAAAATATTTCTTCTGTTTATCATTGTATATTATTAAACATATAATTTTTCAAATAACTCTCTAATCTCTTTAGATTCTCTGATAATATTCAGAGTAAGATCTGCATGACCTTTTGCATACCCATTTCCAACAATAAGATGAATATCTTTTCCTACACCTTCAGCTCCTAAAGCAGCCTTTGTAAAGCTTGTTGCCATAGAGAAAAAATATACATAACCTTGACCCTTTGTTATAAGAATTGAGGTCATTTCTGTAGAAGGAACATTAACATTGTTAATTGTCACATCACATCCTCTACCCCCTGTTATATCCATTACTTTATTGTAAACATCCATAACATTTGTAGCGTCAGCAATAATTACATGAGTAGCAAGTCCTAAGTCTGATATTCTTTGAGCGTTCTCTTTAGAATATTCAACAACAATAACTTTTCCAGAAGGTCCTGCATTTAACATTGCCTGATAACAACATAAAATTCCAGACTTTCCGCCCCCTCCAATAATACAAACAATATCACCCTCTGTAACTAATCTGTCTACTTGAGCAGGTGCTCCAGCAACATCTAATGCCGCCAAAGCTAATTTTTCTGGGATATCATTTGGTAAGATGGCAAAGAGGCCACTCTCAAAGAGAATAGCCTCTGCCTCTACATCTACTTGATCAGATGAAGGTGAAAGGTGTTTTATAGATTTTATTTTTAAAGGAGTCAAAGATAGAGATACTAGTGTTGCCACCTTATCTCCAACCTTTAATCTATTTTTAGGATAATCATTCCCAATTGCTTTGACTGTTCCAATCAACATTCCACCAGAACCAGTAACTGGATTTTGCATCTTTCCTCTTTGCGAAACAATGCTTAAAATCATCTCCTTCATTTTTTCTGGATTAGATTCACAAGCTTGTTTGATTTGAGTATAAGAAGCAGAGTCAATATTCAATGTATCAACACTAATCAAAACTTCGTTGTCGTATAGTTCCATTGAATTATCCAACCTATCGGCTGGTTGTGGTAATGTTCCAATAGGAGAAATCACCCTATGAGTTCCGTATCTGCACCCTTTTTTCATCTATAAATTTAAAAATTAAATAATTTATTAAGCATATAATTCAGTAAACACTTTTCTTAGTTTTTCAGATTCTCTGAGAATTTGAAGTGTAATCTCGGCATGTCCTTTTGTGTAACCGTTTCCAACAATCATATTTACATCTTTACCAACTCCCTCTGCACCTAACGCTGCTTTTGTAAAACTTGTTGCCATAGAGAAGAAGTATACAATACCATCATCTTTAGTTGCTAAAATACTAGTCATTTCGGTGTCAGTAATATTAACATTATTAATGGTTACATCGCACATCTCACCTTTAGTTATCTCTTCTAATTTCTCGAGAATGGGAACAGGTTGAGTTGCATCGGCAGAGAAAACATAGTCACACAAATCTAAATCCATAAGGCGTTTAGTGCTTCTTTCACTATGACATAAGCCAATAACTTTACCAGTTACTCCAGCTCTTTTTTTGGCCTCATAACAACAAAGCATACCAGACTTTCCACCAGCACCAATGATTAAAACAGTATCACCAGGTTTAACTAGTTTAGCTGTTTGTGCAGGAGCACCTGCAACATCCAACGCAGATAATGCTAATGTTTCAGGCATATCAGCAGGAATTTTTGCATAAATTCCACTTTCAAAAAGGATTGCTTTCCCGTCAATATCAACCTGGTCTATATCAGGGCGAATATCTTTGATTTTATCTATTCTTAATGGTGTTAAAGATAGAGATACTAATGTTGCTATCTTGTCTCCTACCTTAAGGTCGATTTTACCTTCTAAAGCCTCTCCTATTTTCTCTACAGTACCTAATAACATACCGCCAGAACCAGTAACAGGATTCCTATGTTTACCTTGTTTAGCAACAATATCAAACATTATTTGAGCTATTTTCTCTTTATCTCCGCCTGCTTGCTCTTCTATTTGAGTAAAACTTGCAGAGTCTATATTCAATGTTTGAACATCTATTAATATTTCATTATCATAGATTTCATCCATGTTGTTATCGATTCTGTTTGCAGGTTGAGGTAGTACTCCTTTTGGCTCAATTACCCTGTGTAGGCCATATTTATTCCCTTGTTTCATAATAAAGTTGATTAAGTTAAGTATTAGGTTAATAGTTTATTGTCTAGGTTTTAAACCCAAAATAGCTCTAGCTTGGTCTGGAGTTGCTATCTCTCTTCCAAATTCCTTAGCAATTCTAACTACTTTCTCGACTAATTCTCCATTAGATTTTGCTAAAACACCTTTTGAAATAAACACATTATCTTCAAAACCAACTCTTACATGTCCTCCGTCAATAATTGCGGCTGCTGCTAAAGGAAATTCAAATCTGCCGATACCTGCTACTGTATAAGTGGCATCAGATGGAATACTGCCTCTTAAAAAGATAAAGTCTCTTAAATCTCCAGAAATACCTCCATTAACACCCATTACAAAATCGAAGTGCATTGGCTTATGAATAAAACCTTTTTTATGTAGTCTTAAAGCCATATCTATCATACTCTTATCAAAAACTTCCAACTCTGGTTTAATACCTCTTTCGTTCATCTTTTGAGCAAAATATTTAATGGTATTTTCTGTGTTCATAAAAACCTCATCACCACCAAAGTTTAATGTTCCACAATCAAGTGTTGCCATTTCTGGATTCAATTCTGTAGGCTGTAATCTTTCGTCATCTGTCATTCCTACAGCACCTCCAGTAGATGGTTGTATAATTACATCTGGACAAACCTTGTATATGGCATCCATTACCTCTTTAAATCTATTTTTGTCTTGTGTTGGAGTTCCGTCATCATATCTAACATGAAGATGAATAATACTTGCTCCTGCATCATATGCAGATTTAGCTTCTCTAACACACTCTTCAACAGTGTATGGGACAGCAGGATTATGCTCTTTTAACACTTCTGCACCACAAATTGCTGCAGTAATAATTAGTTTTTCCATAGTCAAAATTATTTAGAGTTTCTTTGGCATTCTTTAGGTGTAACACATGTTCCACTAGCTTTGCAAACAATAATTGGTTCTTCTAAAATATCTGCAGCAGATGGTGATATATCAGGTCTAGGAACTATAACTTTTTGAGCTGTAAATATCATTTTTCTAGAACTGTTTCCAGCTTGCACAATTTCTCCAGTAGCCTCTATATAATCACCAGCATATACTGGAGCTAAAAATTCTACGCTATCGTATGCTCTAAAAAGACCTTCGTCTCCATCATGCCTAATTAGCAGCTCTGTTGCAACATCTCCAAAAAGTTGTAACATCTTTGCTCCATCTACTAGATTTCCACCATAATGGGCGTCGTGCGAACTCATTCTTACTCTAATTATTGCTTTGTTTGCCATAATACTATTTTTTAACGTATAAATAATCTACTAATATATTTGGTGTATGAACATTCTCCGGAATAATAGTACCATTTTCTACTAATTCCTCTATTTCGGCAATCACAATATCTGCGGACATAGCCATAATAGGATTGAAGTTTTTGGTAGTACCTTTATAATACAAATTACCCGATTTATCAGAAATAGAGGCTCCTATAAAAGAGATATCTGCCTTTAATGGTTTTTCTAATATGTAATCTTTGGAATTTATATTTATAATTTCCTTATTCTCTTGAACTTTTGTTCCCAATCCTGTTGGAGTTAAAACACCTCCTAATCCAGCACCAGCTGCTCTTATTCTCTCTGCTAGAGTTCCTTGTGGAGAAAATTCAACTTCTAAATCGCCTGAATTCATAAATTCAACAGCAGCACTATTAGACCCAATATATGAAGTAATCAATTTTTTAATTTGCCTATTTGCAATAAGCTTACCAAGGCCTTTATCTATAAAAGCAGCGTCGTTGCAAATTAAAGTAAGATCTTTAACACCGGATAAAGAGATAGCATCCATTATTTGATTAGGACCACCAGATGTTAAAAAACCACCTACCATTATTGTCATCCCACTACTTAGTTTAGACAATACCTCTTCAATAGAAATGAGTTTATTCATAGCGATTTCGTTAATTTTCGTAAAAATAATTATCAATTTCGCAAAAGTAAGAAATTTTAAGCCATTAAACAATCTATTTAATTATTGGTTATCTATAATTAGATATTTGTATAATGTCTATAACAAAATACTATGTTTTTAGTATATTTGACACATTGCTTATTATTTATACGAAAAAAATAAACCTGGTAATATAATAACATATATGTTATATTTCCTTATTATCATTAATTTATAATTATTTATTATGATTAGATTAACAAACTTTCTTATTGGTATTGATGACAATTTATTGAATATATCAAAGCTATCATCACAAAATTCGCATGAGCTTTTATCATCGTTATGGAATATTCTTATTCCATTTTCGTTGAAAGTAGTATCGGCAATTTTAATTTATATGATTGGTAGTTGGCTTATTAGGAGAATTCGCTCTATAATTAAAGTTGTGATGGAAAAAAAGTCAGTCGATCAATCTTTAAGAGGGTTTCTATTGAGCTTTGCAACTGTTGCAATGCAGATTTTTTTAGTAATTATTTTAATCAGCTTACTTGGTGTAAATACTACTTCTTTTGCTGCTTTGATTGCTTCAGGAGGTATAGCAGCAGGTATGGCTCTTAGTGGGACATTGCAGAACTTTGCGGGAGGGGTGATGATCTTACTTTTTAAGCCATTTAAAGTTGGCGATTTTATAGATGCACAAGGTTTTATGGGGACTGTTAAAGAGATAAGAATAACCAGTACTCTATTGAATACTCCAGATAATAAGATGATAATTATGCCCAATGGATCTTTATCAAATGGAATAATCAATAATTTTTCTAACACTGGAGTGAGGAGAGTTGAATGGAAGGTCTCTATCTCATACGGTGATGATATTGATTTAGCTAAAAACATTATTTTGGAAATGTTAAATACGGACGAAAGAGTACTTAGAGAGCCTGCAGAGCCTTTTTCATCTCTATTAGAAATGGGAGATAGCTCAATAGTTGTGGTTGCTAGAGCTTGGGTAAAGACAGAGGATTTTTGGTCTCTATATTTTGAAATTAATGAAAAAATATATAAAACCTTTCCAAATAAAGGCCTTACATTCCCATTTCCTCAGTTGGATGTTACAATAAAAAACAGATCCTAAGATCTGTTTTTTATTGTAACTGGATTAGAATAAATATTTAATAGTCTATCTTTTATCTCAGATTTATCAGTGGATATATCTGAGAGTTTAGAGTCGATATAGTCAATAAATTTATCTTTTTGACTAGAGCTATATTCGTTGTTATATAGTGTACTATTATTGACTAAATCGTATGCTATTTTATTAGTTGGCCAAAGTTTATATCCTTGATAAATCTTATTATCAATAACTTCTGAAAGAGATTTATATCTTTCATTTTTTTCTAATAAAGAGCAATTGTGTATTTCCTCAGAGTTTAGCTTATCTCCAAAATGAACATGTATATCTCCTTTATATTGCATTATACCGGTTAATATACTATTTAGATCTTCTCCTGGAGATTTAATATATTTTTGTTTTGAACTTATATATGTCTCTCTGGCTTTTAATATATCACAAGGTTCATATTCATATGATATAGAAATAGGAACTATATTTAATTGAGAAAAATCGCTCATAAAATTACCTTTGCCACTCATATCCAACATCTTTAGTAACCCTTGTTCGGTTAGGTCAATTCCGTTCTTTGTTCGTCCATTTCTTTGAGCAATCCATATGGAAGATGAGTTTTCTGAAATTTTAGCTCGTATATATTCAGAAAGAAGTAGAGAGGATGAGTATAGTTCTCTAGGATTAGTGCTTCTTACTACTTTTATCATTTTATTTGATCTAGCAATATCTTCAATAAAAGAGTCTGTAATTAGATTGTCTCCTACAGCCATCTCAGAAGTCTGAAAACCATTTTTGTAAAGAATAACCTGGATAATTGCAGAGTCTAGTAGTATGTCTCTGTGATTAGATATAAATAGGTATTTGCTATTATTATCAAGATTCTCAATTCCAGAAAAAGATAGAGACTTAGAGGTTTTCTCAATAATTCTATTAATAGCATAGTACATTATTTGAGATTGAAAATCATCTACACTCTCTAATTTAGAGATGGATGAACCTAGTTCTTTAGGGTTTTTTTCTGGATATAAATATTTTGATATTCTCTCTAATAAAGGGTGACTGCCAATTCTATTAAGGGCTAAAATCTCCTCTTCTCTCCCTTGATATGGTCTTATACTGTCAAATTTATCACTAACCATTATGTAGTTTTTTAATAAAGCGGCAAATTT
>LUYZ01000136.1 GCA_001603425.1 Bacteroidales bacterium Bact_08 | reverse complement strand
TTTTTAAACTTATTTACATTATTCTATATTTATGTAACATTAAAGAGCAGAACGCTAATAAAAATACGTTCTGCTCTTTTTTATTATCTTATGACAATTTTATGTTTTGTAATGAGTGTTGAATCAGACTGGATCAAACTAAGCATTCTACGAGCTGTACCAATAGGTTTGTTAGTTCCAGCCTCCCAGGCCTCAACTGTTTTTTTGGACACACCCATAACTTTTGCAAACATCTCTTGAGACATATCAAGTGATCCTCTGACATCCTTTATTTGTTTTGCATTAAAATCCGGAACAGGAGCAACTGTACATTTAGCTTTTCTTGCATTTCCATGACCTTTTTCATAATCTATTGCCTCATTCAAGCCTTTAACAATACTATCATATACATTCATACCTATTCTCTCCTCTCTGAAATTGAATTTTCCAAGCTCTTAATTAATCGTTTGATAACAGCCTGCTCTTCCTTACTTAGATTCTCTTTTTCATTCTTAGGATATGCAGTAATAAGATAAATTTCCTCCCATACTGCAAAATCTACATAACATACTCTTGCACTTCCACTTTTGCCTCTGTTTTCAAACGCAACTCTTATTTTTCACAATCCGCCTGTTCCGGGTATTACATCCCCTTTTGACGGATTGACAGCAAGTTCTTCCTGTAATATTTTTAATTCCTTATCTCAAACTTCGCAGGTTGAATCCCACGGAACGGATGAATCCGTTCCCTACGAGGGTTACAC
>LUYZ01000135.1 GCA_001603425.1 Bacteroidales bacterium Bact_08 | reverse complement strand
TTCTTATCTTGATATTAATAGTTCATTATTCTTTTCCTGCAAACTCACAAGAGATTAAAAGTACAAATCAAACGATTCTATCTCTAGAGGAGCTAGTAGTAAAAACAGAAAAACCCTCTCCATTTCAGCCACTAGTAAGGGTAATTTCTGTTATACAAAAATCAGAAATAGAGAGTATGGCAGTAAATAATATACAGGATCTACTGAAATATGTACAAGGAGCCGATATTCGTAGTAGAGGCTCTGAAGGAGTTCAAGCCGATCTTAATATTTTAGGAGGTACATTTGATCAGAGTATTGTAATGATTAATGGAATCAATTTTACAGACCCTCAGACAGGACATCACTCTCTAAACATACCAATAGAAATAGAACAAATTGAGAGGATAGAATTACTTCATGGACCAGGGGCGTGGACAGAGGGTGGAATAGCATTCTCTGGAGCAATAAATATCATTACAAAAATCCCTACGGAGGGAGGAGCCAACATCTCCATTAGTGGGGGGTCTTATGGTTTTTTTAAAGGCTCTACTAATTTAAGTCTCTCATCAAATAGAAAAAGTGGCTGGAGCTCTTCTGGTCAAATTGGGGCAGGCTACTCTAGATCTGACGGATATACAAATAACACCGATTTTAAAATATTAAATTTTTACACCAACCATCAGATTTCTGATAATAAAAAGAATAAAATAAATATTCAGGCAGGATATCAGCAAAAAGAGTTTGGGGCAAATAGTTTCTACTCAATAAGATTTCCAGAACAATTCGAGGAGACACGAGCAATACTTTACTCGGCTCAATATAGCCATCAAACTCAAAAGACTCAATTTAATATAACCGCTTATCATCGAATTCATTTTGATAGATTCGAGCTATTTAGAAATGATTCTCCACAATGGTACAATGGTCATAATTATCACATGAATAATGTTGCAGGAATAAATTTTAAAACTGCATACCGATGGAAAAAAATAGGAACAACCATAATCGGTGGTGAGTTTAGACATGAAAATGTATATAGTACTGTACTTGGAGATCCTTTAAAAACAAATGTTAAAGCAATATTTGAGAAAGATATAGATTACACTAAATATAAAGAGAGAGAGACATCAAGCATTTATATTAAACATCTTTTATACTTAGATAGATGGCGTTTCAGTGCTGGAGCAATGATAAATAATAAAGTATATTATGGATTTGCTGCTTCATACCAAATTACTCCTTTTTTAGAAGCAAACTGGTGGATCAACAACAGCTTTAGAAACCCCTCATTTACAGACCTATATTACAGAAGCCCCACTCAGTCAGGAAACACAAACCTCCTTTCAGAAGAGGCTTTAACTTCTCAATTTGGATTTAAATACAATAAATACAATTTAAGAGGAGGAGTATCTGCCTTTTACAGAAAAGGGAGTAGAATAATTGATTGGATAAGAGAACCAGAATCCGACCAATGGATAGCTAGCAACTTAACAAATATAAATAGCTATGGAGTTGACATCAATATACACTATATTCCTCAAGAGTTTATTATAAATCGAGTCGGCTTAAACTACTCATGGTTAAATGTCATCAAGGATAGTGAAAATTATATTTCACTATATGCAACCGATTTCCTAAGACACAAATTTAATTTTTTTATAGACCACAATTTAGTTGAAAAATTAACGTTCCGATGGGATATATCAACAAATAAAAGAGCAGGAACATATTTAGCCTCTGATAATAGAGAGGTTAAATATGGAGTATATACACTAGTTGATCTAAAAGTTGTTTGGAAAGAGAACAACTATAGTCCATTTATTGAATTTTCTAATATTTTGAACACAGACTATCTATATATTGGAAATCTACCCCAGCCAAAAAGATGGATAAAAGCAGGAATTACTATTCATATCTAAGAATAATATATCTATTTTTACAAACTACTGACAATACTATTTTTTTAAATTATCAATATTATGAGAAAATTAACTTTTATGTTATTATCGACTGCAATGGCACTTTCGTGCTCAAGTCCAGGGGACAACTCTAAAGAGAGCAACCTAATTACTAGAAGTTCTATTGTAGCAGAAAACAATAGATTAACTCCCGAAATAATGCATAGTATGGGAAAAGTTGGAGATCCTCAACTATCCCCAGACGGCCAAGAGATATTATATGGAGTAGGCTTTACATCAATTGATCAAAACAGGAATAATAGAGAGTTATTCATAATGAATATTGATGGATCTAACAATAGACAGATTACTCAAACATCTCAAAGTGAATCAAATGCTAGATGGATCAATAATGGTAATAGCATAATGTACCTAAGAGCAGGACAGATCTGGATTATGGATAAAGACGGAAAAAACCAAAAACAGATAAGTAATCACACAAACTATATATCGGAATTCAAACTATCTCCAGACCAAAGCAAGGTTCTTTTTGTCTCCAAAGTAAAATCAGCAAAAAAAGCATATGATATTTGGCCAGACTTAGATAAAGCAAGTGGTAGATTAATTAACGATCTAATGTACAGACACTGGGATCATTTTGTTGAGGAGATACCTCACCCATTCATTGCCGAATTTGATGGTAAAACAATTAAAAATAGCTTTGATATCCTGGAAGGGCTTCCATATGAGTGTCCAACACTACCTTTAAGCGGTATAGAGCAGCTTAATTGGAGCCCAGATGGAAAATACATAGCATACTCTAGTAGAAAACTAACTGGTAGAGATTATGCATTTTCGACAAATACAGACATATATTTATACAATATATCAGATAAATCAAGTATTAATCTTACAGAAGGAATGCCAGGCTACGATACAGAGCCTGTTTTCTCTCCAGATGGAAAATTCATCGCTTGGCTTAGCATGGAAAGAGCTGGTTTTGAAGCAGATAAAAGTAGACTATTTATTATTGATTTAGAGACTAAAGAGAAGAAAGATCTTACTATTGAATATAAGTACAACGCAAACTACCCTGTATGGGATTTAGATAGTAAATCTATCTTCTTTACCTCTTGTGTAAATGCTGTTACACATGTATACAATATTGATATAGAATCAAAAAACATTAGACAGATTACAGATGGTTGGTTTACATTTGATAAAGTAGCTGTTACTCCGGATAGACTATATACTACTTATAAAAGTATGTCAT
Organism: Bacteroidales bacterium Bact_08; assembly: GCA_001603425.1. GTDB lineage: Bacteria > Bacteroidota > Bacteroidia > Bacteroidales > UBA932 > Bact-08. Next base: position 2,723 of record LUYZ01000135.1, on the reverse strand, counting down.
TCCCTAATGAAATTGTATCAATCGACAGAACAACAGGAGAGTTCACTCAAATTACAAATGAAAACAAACATATTTTTGATCAACTTAAACTTGGAAACATTGAAGAGAGATGGATTAAGACTGTAGATAACAAAGACATGCATATGTGGGTTGTCTATCCTCCCGATTTTGATCCAAATAAAGTGTATCCAACTATTGTTTATTGCTTGGGAGGACCTCAAGGAACACTTAGTCAAAATTGGTCTTATAGATGGAATTTTCAGCTAATGGCTGCAAATGACTACATTATTGTACTTCCAAACAGAAGAGGAACAACCGCCTTTGGACAAGAGTGGACAGATCAAATATCTGGCGACTATATGGGTCTAAATATTCAAGACTATCTATCGGCTGCAAGAGAGATCAAAAAAGAGAAGTACACAGGCAAACTATCTGCTGTAGGAGCTAGTTATGGCGGATTTTCTGTATTTTATCTAGCTGGTATTCATCAAGGATTATTCTCTGCTTTTATTGCTCATGCAGGAATATTTAATCAAGAACATATGTATATGACAACCGAGGAGCTGTTCTTCCCTCATTGGGACAATGGAGGAGCACCATGGGATGATAATCCTGTGGCAAAAAGACACTATGCAAACTCTGCTCATAAACTTGTTAAAAACTGGGATACTCCAATATTAATTACACATGGAGAATTAGATTATAGAGTCCCTGTAGATCAAGGAATGGCCGCTTTTAATGCCGCCCAAATTCTTGGAGTACCATCACAGTTACTACTATTTCCAGATGAAAACCACTGGATACTTAAACCACAAAACAGCATTCAGTGGAATAGAGTATTTTTCGATTGGCTAGATAAATGGACTAAATAGCGACACTTAATTACTAATCACACGATAATGAAAAAAACAAATGTTTTAACAATCTTCATATTGCTGATGACTTGCAGCTCTCTTTTTGGACAAAAGAGAGCTATAGATCACAGCGTATATGATAACTGGAAGAATGCGGGAGCATTTAATATGACAGAAGATGGTAGGTACACCCTATTTTTGGTAAATGCGCAAGAGGGAGACGGATATTTAGTATCTCTAAATCTTAAAGATTTTACCAAAGACTCAATAGCTAGAGTAAACTCTCCAAAAGTTACCAAAAATAGTAAGTATTCCGTTTTTTCTATAAAACCGCTATATCAGCAGACAAGGGAAGCTAGAATCAAAAAAGCTAAACCAGATCAGATGCCAAAAGATACTTTGGGAATATACAATATAAGAACCAAAGAGTTAATCAAAATCCCTGAACTAAGGAACTTTAAAGTTGCAAAATATGCTACAGATTTTGTAGCATTCCAATCACACGAAAAAGCCGATACTTCCAAAAAAAGCAAAGCTATTAAAAAAGAGAAAGATCAAGGTTCAGATCTAATCGTATATAACATATCTAACAAGCAAACTGATACTCTAAAAAATGTTTTTGCTTATGATTTTACAAACGGAGGAGACTCTCTTTTGGTAATAACTAGACCTCACTCAAAAGACTCTACTAACTCCCCTGCTCTTTATATCTATTTTCCAAAAAATAGGAGTTATGACACCCTCTTCACTTTTAATCTTAAACAGACTATCAATCTTCCTTTTGTTTCAGAAGATAATCAAGATCTTGTATTTTATGCAAACTTAGACACTGCTGATACTAAAAAAGAGGTTGTCTCTATTTTACATCATAGAAGAGGTTATGATAGAGCTAAAATAATAGTTGATCAGTCCGTAAATGGATTGCCTGAAAACTTTAGAATAAGCGAAAATAGAGCTTTAAGTATTTCTAAAGATGGAGGATATCTATATTTTGGAGTAGCCCCAATTCTACCAAAGAAAGATACTACAATCATTGAATCAGAAGTTGCTAAACTAGATATTTGGCACTATAACGAACCATATGTTCAACCTATTCAACTCATTAATCTACAAAGAGAATTGAAAAAATCATACCTAAGTAGAATCTCTTTGAATGATAATAACGCATCTATGGTTCAACTTGCAAAAGAGGAGTACCCTCTTGTAAGAATTCCAGAAGAGGGAGACACCAATTGGGGATTTAGTGTTAGCAACTACAACTATATAATTGAATCTCAGTGGTCTGCTAATCCTAGAAACGATCTTTACATCATAGATCTAAATAGTGGAGATTCTAAAAAAATATTAGAGGATGTATATATTAGCTCTGTTAATTCATCGCCTAATGGTAAATTCCTTATTTGGTATAATAACCACAAAGAGAGTTGGTTTTCATATACTCACTCAACAGGAGAGATTAAATCTATTACAGATAAAATTGATGTTCCTCTTTATGATGAAGATGACGATACTCCGCAAATGAGCTATGCATATGGAAATGGTGGTTGGGCCGAAGATGATAAATATATATTTATTTACGATAAATACGATGTTTGGAGGGTTGACCCAACTGCAACTGAGTCTCCAATAATGATAACAGACGGAATTGGTCGTAAGGAGAGTATTACTTTTAGAATTGTAAGATTAGACGATATTTTATTGCCTCCTGGAACTCCAGGTGTTAAAATGAGACCCCTTTCGGCAAAAGAGACAATATACTTCTCTGCATTCAATAATATAAATAAGGAGAATGGATACTATTTTAAGGAGATTTCAAAAAGAAAAGCTCAAATGAGACCTTGGATTATGGCTCCTTATACTTTTGTTTAT
>LUYZ01000134.1 GCA_001603425.1 Bacteroidales bacterium Bact_08 | reverse complement strand
ACTATAACCAAAATTACTATGAAATTCATTAGACCAATCTTGCTATTTTTAGCAATAATCTTAACCCCAACCATCTCTATTTCACAGAATAACATTCAAAGATATATAGAATCTTTAAAAAAAGACTCTCTATTTATCAATTCAATTACTGGAATAATGGTTATGAATTCTAATGGAAAAGTAATTGCTTCTTGGAATGAAGATATGCCAATGCTCACTGCATCAACAATGAAATGTGTTACTACAGCAATTGCATTAAAGGTACTTAAGCCAGATTATAAATTTAAAACTCAATTAGGATATACTGGATTCATTGAAAATGGTGTACTTTATGGCGATTTATACATCGTTGGAGGTGCAGATCCAACTCTAGGTTCTTTTGATTCATTAGCAATCCCTAAAGACTCTCTATTTTTATCATGGTCAAATGCCCTTACAAGAGAAGGCATTACTCGTATTAATGGGCACATTGTTGCCGATGATAGATTTTTTGAAGATGAGATAATTCCCTCAAGTTGGAGTTGGGGTAACTTGGGTCCATACTATGGTAGCGCAGCAAGTGGCCTCTCTTTTTACGAAAATATACAACATTTGACTCTTATCCCAGGGAAAAACATAGGCGATTATACCCACATAAAAGAGATATTTCCACAAATACCAAATATGCAATATAACAATGGTGTATATACGTCTGGTAGTAATACTCCAATCAGGACATCATATCGGGCCTCTAACTTAAGCAGAGTAGGTAGTTTGAGCGGCTCTATTCCTTTAAATAGAGATTCATCTATCATCACTGTATCTAATAAGTTCCCCCATTTAAGTTGTGCCATGGAGTTCCAGAAATACTTAAACAATTTAAAAATATACTCTTTACCAGATATTTTGGATGCTAAAACTATAAAATCGGCATCACTCTATGAGTTAACAATAATTAATGAGACAGAGTCTGCACCTATTCAATCTATAGTTAATGTTACCAATCGAATTAGTAATAACTTCTATGCCGAGACTCTTTTTAAAATGGTTGCAAAAAAGATTACTGGTGTCGGTTCATATGACTCTGCAAAAGTAGCTTTTAATAGAGAGATGGAAGATTTAACTCTTGGTACTTTTGGATATTATCAAGAAGATGGCAGTGGGTTATCTAGACAAAACTATATATCGGCTAAATTTATGACCAATTTTTTCTATAAAATGAAACAATTAGATATCTTTGAATCGTTTTATGAAAGTTTGCCTCATCCTGGTGGCGAGGGAACTCTTAAAAATGTTTTAGCTAAAGTACCGTATAGTGAAAAAAGTAAAATTAGAGCAAAAAGTGGCTCGCTATCTGGAGTAAGATGTTATTCTGGATATGTTAACAAAGGCAGAGGAGAGTATTTAACCTTTACAATTTTTACAAACAATTTTACAGCTAAAACATCTGAAATGCAAGTTGGAATTGAAGGTTTTATGAATGAATTATTAAAATATAAAAACTAAATATAAACGAATCTTATTATGCTTACATTATCTAGAAAAGCTCTAACTATGCCAGCTTCTCCAATTAGAAAGTTGGTTCCTTATGCAGAGCAAGCAAAAAAAAGGGGAACAAAAGTATATCATCTTAATATCGGACAACCCGATATAGCTTCTCCAAAAGAGGCTTTAGATGCAGTTAAAAATGCAAATCCTGTGCTTATTCCTTATCCACACTCTGCAGGTATAGAAAGCTATAGAGAGGGGCTTGCTAAATACTATCAAAACATTGGCATTAACGTTGGCATTAACGATATTAATGTTACAAATGGAGGTAGTGAGGCTCTTCAAATTGCACTTGCAGTCACTTGTAATCCAGAAGATGAAGTAATAGTAATAGAACCATTCTATACAAACTATAACTCTTTTGCAATTCAAAACGATGTAACTCTAGTTCCAATAGGCACATCTATTGACAACGGCTTTGCTCTACCAGAGGTTGAAGAGTTTGAAAAGGTTATCACCCCTAAAACAAAAGGCATAATTATATGTAACCCTGGAAATCCAACAGGAACTCTTTATTCAAAAGAGTCTTTAATAAAACTTGGTGAGATAGCAAAAAAACACAATATATTTATCTACTCAGATGAGGTTTACAGAGAGTTCTGCTACACAGATGAGCCACACTTCTCTTGTATGCATCTAGAGGGGCTAGAAGAGAATGTTATTCTTCTTGACTCGGTATCTAAAAGATATAGTTTATGTGGTGTAAGAATCGGCACAATAGTATCTAAAAATAAAGAGGTGATGTCTGCTGTTTTAAAATATGCGCAAGCAAGACTTTGCTCACCTGCATATGGTCAAATGGCATCTGAAGGAGCATTAAATACACCTGCTGAATACTTTAAATCTGTTAGAGATGAATACATTAGCAGAAGAGATTTAATGATTGAGGCTCTAAACAAAATGGAGGGTGTAAAATCACCTATGCCAATGGGTGCTTTTTATACTATCGCTAAACTACCAGTTGATGATAGTGATAAATTTGCACAATGGCTTCTTGAAGAGTTTAACTATGAAAATCAAACCGTTATGTTAGCACCTGCCGCTGGCTTCTATGCTACACCTGGTAAAGGAACAGATGAGGTGCGTATTGCATATGTGTTGAATAAAGAGGATCTTTCGAATGCTATGAAGTGCCTAGAAGAGGCTCTTAAGCAGTATCCTGGAAGAACAATCTAATTTACTTCTTTTATTATTCATAAAGGCTGTCTTTTAGGCAGCCTTTTTCTTTTACAAAAGAGCCAGAAAAAGACTATAGATTTAACGATATTCTATTAAAAATTAGAAAAATAAATAATATTAAAAACAATATAGATCGATAA
>LUYZ01000133.1 GCA_001603425.1 Bacteroidales bacterium Bact_08 | reverse complement strand
ATACAATAAGATTATTAAAATTTATATACAAAAAAGAATAATTTATTTATAATTAAAATATAACAATGTTTCGCTATCTTTGAGAATTATCAATTTAAATATAATAAATGGCAAAATCACAAACAACATTCAGCAAAAGAGAGAAAGAGAAAAAAAGATTATCTAAGAGAGTAGAAAAACAAAAGAAAAAAGAGATTAGAAAAAACAGTCCTGTTAATGGTCTTGACGATATGATTGCATATGTAGACCAAAATGGTGTTATTTCAGATACTCCTCCAGAGTTTGCTAATAAAAACGATATTAAATTAAGTGATATCGAAATATCAATTCCTAGAAAAGATTCTATGGAAATAGATGAATTTAAGAGAGGAGTTGTAGATTTTTTTAATTCCGAAAAGGGATTTGGGTTTATCAAAGAGATTGGATCTAATAATAGCTATTTTGTACACATAAATTCAACTTTAGAAGATATTAAAGAGGGGAATTTAGTGAAATTCAAAACCGAGAAGGGCCCCAAAGGAGTTAATGCCATTGAGGTATCTTTAGACAAAAAATAGACTACACTAAACTAATTTTACATATGAGATCTGCAAAATTTATACTTATTTATTTTTTGCTTTCTATTTCTGTGTCATTAATTGCACAAAATGAGAGATCGCTAAAAAGAAAAGTGGCTATTGGTCGTTTTTCTAATGAAACACAATATTCTAAAAGTGTTTTTTATGACAAAGAAAATGACCCTATGGGCAAACAAGCATCCGATATTTTATCTACAAAACTTGCTAATACAGAAAAATTTCTACTAATTGAACGGCAAGATTATGATAATATTGTTAAAGAACTTAATACATCTGGTTCTATCTCTCAGAATATTGGAGCCGATTATTTGATTATTGGTTCAATAACAGAATATGGGCGCAAGACTGTTGGTACTCAACGAGTTTTTTCAAGAAGCAAGGAGCAAATTGTTGAAGCTGGTGTCAGCATCCGATTAGTAGATGTATCTTCTGGAATAGTCATTTATAGTGGAGAGGCAAAAGGAGAGGCTGTCACAGAAGATAAAAGCGTCCTAGGTGTAGGCAAAACAGCCGATTTTGATGCCACTCTTTCTGATAAGGCTATAGCTGCTGCAATAAACAAGCTTGTCGAAAATATAATTAATCAACTTACAAACAATCCTTGGATAGCTTATATCCTTGCAAAAGAAGATGATATTTACATTATATCTGGCGGTGAGAGTCAAGGAATTATTACTGGAGATATATTCACAGTAGTCGAAAGGGGCAGAAAAGTTAAAAATCCTCAAACAGGCCTCACTATTGAATTACCAGGAAAAGAGGTCGCTAAAATAAGGATAACCCAAACTTTACCAGGCATGCCTTTAGACCAAGTATCTATAGCAGAGCTTATTTCTGGAATCATTAATGCCGAAAACTTGGAGAATTACATAATTGTTGAATTATAAATCTTTATACAATGAAACAATTTTATTTTATATTATTATCGTCGATTTTAATTATTGCATCATCATGTTCTACTACCAATAAATATTCAACTAGATCTACTTCTGTAGAAAATGAAGCATTTATCCTTATTCTATCGGACAATAACCAAAAAATTGAAAATGTATCAGTTATTATAGATCAAACCGATGAATATGTATATCCTATAGTATTTCCTCAAAAAAGAGCTATTCGAATGAAACCTATAGTAACTACACCTGGGAGTAAAAATGTAAAGGTTATATATTTAGATCGAATCGTTTTCGATCAAAATATTCTGCTTGGTCATGGAGAGACTAGAAAAATTATGGTTAGATAGGAAATTATATACCCATGAGATCTATTTCTAAATCACTCTTAATAGTAATATTATTGGCATCTTTGCTAACATCATGTCAATCTCCCTCCTCTCTATATGAATGGAGAGGATATGATGACGCACTCTATAATTACTCTCAAAAAAGAGACGAAATATCAAAAGAGAAGCTAATAAGAGTATACGAACAAATTATAGCTAATCCTGGTGGTACCACTCAAAGAGTTCCTCCAGGAGTATTTGCTGACTATGGATTTTTACTTTTATCTAGTGGCAATAAATCCAAAGGAGTAGAGATGCTTCAAAAAGAGATAGAGCTATATCCAGAGTCAAAAGTTTTTATTGATAGAATCATAAAACGGGCAGAAAATGAAAAATAACCTTTTTCCCCTTCTATTTATAATATTGCTTATTTCCTCTTGTTCGACTCCTTCCTCACTTCCTACAAGAGAGAGTACCTACGCAAATTTATACCAACAATCACCTGTAACAATAATGCTAATGCCTCCAATAAATAGAAGTACCAAAGTTGAGGCAAAAGAACTTTTCTATAGCTCACTCATAATACCTCTCACACAAAGAGGATACTACGTTCTACCTCCTCTTCTCACAATGACTATTCTTCAAGAAGAGAGTGCTTATGATACAGAGTTATACATTAATAATTCTATAATAAGAGCTGGAGAATTATTTGGTGCAGATGCTGCTCTATTTACTATTATTCACAGCTGGGAAAAAAGTAGCATATCTGGGATAATAACTGTAGACATAGAGTATATTCTCAAATCGGCAAAAAATGATGAGTCTCTTTTTCATAGAAGAGGTGAGATATCATTAAATATAGAGATGAATACAGGCTCAATTTTAGGAGATCTTATTGGCACAATGATTGCAACTGCAATGACTAAAGAGATTGGTGTTGCTAGAAGTTGTAACGTACGTTCATTTTTAGACATCCCTTTTGGTGCCTACTCACCATATTTCAATCAAGATAAACATATTCACTCAATGCCAAAAGAGTTTAAAGAGACTATAACAAAGACATATTAATTGATTAATGCTCCTTTATTATGATAAATGATTTAATAAAAAGGAATAATAAATATTTCATTCTAATTACAATGTACTTTTTTATTGGGGTATTTTATTATTCCTTTACTCAACTTTTTTTCTATAACAGATTTAGTTTTCATATACATATTCCTATATATTTCACCATTATTGGATTAATTCTATCTAGGATTATGTTTAAGCTAAACTCAAAATATAAGGTAAAAAAAATCAACTCTTATATGATTATTAGAAGCATTAAATTAATATCTACCATATCATTTGCATTTATTGTAATCAATTTTTCATCTAATTCTAAACCAAACTTCTTAAGAAGCATTTTTATAATGCATATGTTCTATCTAGTATGTGAAACATATCTATTTTATATATATAACAAAGAGATTATTCAGATGTAAATTAAAAGAGCTGCCTATAAATAGGCAGCTCCTGTAAACGCTAAGAAATAATTATATATTATAAAATAAAAACTACTCTTTTTGTCATTGTGTTACGCTAATTGAACATTAACGGCGTTCATTCCTCTTCTTCCTTGCTCTAAATCGAAAGTTACCTCATCATTATCAGTAATTCTTGTCTTTAGGCCCGAAGAGTGTACAAAATAATCCGTTCCTGTTTTTTCGTCTTTAATAAAACCGAATCCTTTAGTTTCATCAAAGAATTTTACTTTTCCTTTGTTCATGTTATAAAATTATGTCCGACAAAGATATGTATTAATAATTAAAATCCAATTTATTTTCTAAAATTCATCTCATTTAATAAATCATCTATTGTCTGCTTAACAGTTGTAATTTTATTTGCTAAAAAAGCATTACTCCCAGCAAATGCATAACCTTTATTGAAATTACCTTTAAAAGCACTATACAATGCACTAATAATACAATATGGACTTTTGGTATAATCACATGTTTTTATACAGTGAAATGGACATTTTTTGGGCATTTCCAGTCCCATCTTTACTCGATTTAAAAAATTAGATATAACAGCCCTACCTGGCATTCCAACAGGACTATTAATTATCTCTATATCCTCTTGGCGAGCATTCACATAACTCTCTTTGAATTTAATGGAAGCATCACACTCTTGAGTAGTCACAAAACGAGTCCCCATCTGAACTGCTGAGGCTCCTAGCTGCAAGAACTTATTAATATCTTCACCAGTGTAAATACCACCAGCAGCTATTATGGATATTTTTTTACCTACCTTATCTTCAACTCTCTTCACTCGCTCAACCAAATCAATTAGCAAATGTTCCAATGAAAAGTTGGAGTCATCTATTTGATTTAACTTATAACCCAAATGACCTCCAGCCTTAGGCCCCTCTAATACAATAGCATCTGGCACGTAATTATAGTTATCATACCATTTATCACAAATAATATTTGCTGCTCTAGAAGAAGAGACGATAGGAACTAATTTTGTTGTATCTCCCTCTTTAAGATAAGAAGGCAAATCCATAGGTAGTCCAGCTCCAGAAAAAATTACATCGGCCTTAGATTCTATAGCAGTTTTTACCATATCTGCGAAATTTGTCATTGCTACCATGACATTAACACCGATTAGACCACTTTTCTCTTTTACCTTATCTTTAACTATCTCCTTTGCTTTTTTAATCTCTTCCTTCAATCCAATTATAGATGCCTCAAAGAAATCTTTAGACTCTTTTTTATAAAGCAATCCCAATCCTGCCGAAGAGATAACACCAACTCCACCTTCGTTCGCTACTGCAGACGCAAGGCCAGATAGTGATATACCAACACCCATTCCTCCTTGAACAATCGGAATAGGAATCTCTAAATTACCAATTTTAAAACTCATTTTTTTTTTTGCAATATAATTACTATAATATTAAAAATAGTAACAGAGACATAAAATAATATTTTTTTATTAAAAATTCTTAATAACAAATAATTAAACAACTCTAATTTCTATACAAAGATTATTTTTTA
>LUYZ01000020.1 GCA_001603425.1 Bacteroidales bacterium Bact_08 | reverse complement strand
TACAAAAAGAGATATTTTTCAAAAAATTTCTAATTCCAAATTAATGATTTATAAAATTCATTAAATTTGTTAAAACTAAACTTAACAAACTTATAAAGCTAAATAAACTTACCAAACTTAACTATGTATAAAATTTCTGAACATCCAATACTTCCAATTCCGGAAGATGATAAGATTGTTTTCTCTTTTGAGGGGAAAAAAATTGAAGGACAAAAAGGCTTTACCATTGCAGCAGCACTACATCAGGCTGGTGAAATTGTGCATAAACACAGTTTAGAGAAGAGAGAGAGAACAATGGAGTGTGGAATTGGAAAATGCGGAGCATGCGAAATGCTAGTAGATGGCCAAATTCGTAGAATTTGTATAACAAAAGTAGATAATGTTAAAGATGTAAAAAGAGTTGATGAGAGCTTTTTACCTGAATCGCAAGAGCAACAAAACTCATTTTCATATCTTAATGAGGAGCATAAGACAAAAATCTATAAAACAACCGTAGCTATTATTGGCGCTGGGCCTGCAGGTCTTGCTGTAAGAGAAGAGTTAAATAACGCAGGCATAAACAATATTGTTATTGATAATAATAGCAAAATTGGAGGTCAATTCTTAATGCAGACTCACCAGTTCTTCTTCTTTGAAAAAGAGAAGAGGTTTGGAGGGCTTAGAGGTTTTGATATCGCAGAGTCACTAGCAGGGGAAAATCGCTCTGGAATTCTACTAGACTCTGTTGTTTGGGAGATCTTAGAGGGAAAAAGGTTGGTTGTTAAAAACATTGCCAATCAGCAAATATTTTATGTAGATGCCGATCATCTAGTTATTGCAACAGGGGCTGTTCCTTTTATGCCAGCCTTTAAAAACGACGACATACCTGGAGTTTACACAGCTGCAGTTGTACAGAGAATGATGAACAATGAACTAACCCTTTTGGGTAAAAATATTCTAACCATTGGTGCTGGAAATATCGGCTACCTCACATCATACCAAGCTATGCAGGCTGGTGCAAATGTAAAGGCCATAGTAGAAGCGATGCCTCATGAAGGAGGATTCCCTGTTCAAGCAAACAGAGTTAGAAGACTAGGTATTCCAATAATGACATCTCATATTCTTCTAGAGGCTATCCCAAATAGTACAAAAACAGGAGTAATGGGGGCTATAATTGCAGAATGTAAAGACTTTAAGCCGATCCCTGGAACAGAAAAGAGAATAGACGGAATAGATTGCATCAACATATGCACAGGACTAATACCAGATAATCAATTATTTAAAAAAGGGACCGAGATTTTTGGCAGGAATTGTCATGGAGTTGGAGACTCTGTTAAAATTGGAGAGGGGACATCGGCAGTTTTAAGAGGGAAACAGTGTGCATATGAGATTATGCAAGATCTCGCATACAGATTCGACTACAATCACTATCTATCTATTTCCAAAGAGTATATAGACTCTCAACAACATCCAACAAGAGTATTAGAAGAGCCCATTTTACCAGAAAAAGAGAGAATGTGGTCAAAAGGGTTTGTTGTTATGGATTGCCTTTATGGATTTGCATGTAACCCATGCTCTTTTGCTTGTAAATTTGATGCTATAACAAAATCCTCTACCTCCACCGTTCCAAGGATAGACTACGAAAAATGTACTGGTTGTATGAGATGTATCACACAGTGCCCAGGCTTGGCCATTTTTGGATACGACCTTAATAAAAACTGGTTATTTCTACCAGTTGAATACAAAGCCACAGAGAAGGAGCTGGTTTACCTTGTAGATAACAATGGCTCTATTCTAGGAGAGGGTATAATAGAAAAAATTACTAAAAATAGCAATAAAACAGATTTAGTTAGAGTAAAGTCAACAACCATTCAAGGAGAAGATTTACTTAAAGTTAGAGGATTTATTGCAAAAGATAGATATCCAAAAAAACTAGATATAGAAAACTTAGACAAAGCTCAAGAGTCAAAAACCTATATCTGCCACTGCGAAGATATTACAGTGGAGAAGATGCTTTTGGCAATTGGAAGCAGAAAGAGCATATCCTCAGACGAACTCAAACATATAACCAGAATTGGAATGGGTGCTTGCAGAGGAAACAGATGTATTCCAAGAGCAAAGCAACTTTTAAAAACCTATGGTATCGAAATTTATGGAGAACCAACTCCAAGAGGTCCAATGTCCAACCTTGTTACATTGGGTGATATTTCGGCTAACAGAGAAAAAGAGATAATTCTCCCAAAAAGTGGGCACTGGATAGAGAAGGTACCAGCAATAATAGCCGGTGGTGGTATAGCAGGCTCTTCCCTATTTAGATTTTTAGCACAAGAGGGTTATAACCCATTGATGATCAATAACGGATTGGGAAGCTCTTGGCGTAATATAGCCGGAGGACGCCCTGCATTCTCATTACCAGCACTTGCCGATATTGCAAGGCATAATCTAGAACTCTTTAGAGAACTTCATAATATCCACAACATAGACTTTAGACTGATCCGATACATCAGCTTTGCACACGACCAAAAAACATATGAATCTTTAGAAAAATCCATGGCATGGTCAGATGCAAGAATGGTGGATAAAAAAGATTTCAATAAAGAGATATCACAATACCTCAATCCAAACCTCGAGCTCTATAGCCATGCGCTCATCACTCAAGATTGCTGGCAAGCCAACCCTGGTCAAACTATAGATGTAATTAGAGAGATTGGTAAAAAACATGGAGGAACAATATTAGAGAATACTCAATTAAAAGAGGTTTACAAAGTAGGAAATGAGTACCGAGTAATTGTTCAAAATGCAAATAAAGATTTTATAGAATACCAAACAGAGATCTTCATAAACGCATTAGGTAGCCAAGCAGAGGATTTTGCTAAAAAACTAGATATAGAGACAGGCCTTTTCCCAGTAAAACACCAAGCCTTTATTACCAAAAGGTTGCCGATGTTGGGAGTAGGTGGAGCAAACTTAGATATGCTAATAGATAGACGTAAATACAGAGGATTCTCTGCCGTATATGGCCAACAACTTGCAGAAACAGGACAAATTATTGGCTGCGCTTCACCAATAAATGACGCCAAAGAGACAGACAAAAATCTTAAAACAACATCTCAAGAGTTTTTAGAAGCTGTAACAGAAACCTTTAGCAATTGGATACCAAGGCTCTCAGGAGTAGGATTTCAAGCAGTATGGTCTGGTTACTATGTAGAACCAAGATATATTGTAGATCCAAAATTAGGTCTATTTATTGGAATGAGAGGTCACGGCTTTATGTTATCGCAATACCTTGCAAAGCTATATGTAGACTCTCTTCAAGGCAGAGCCGTTCCTGACTATTTCCAAAAATTATCTCTTCAAGGAGAAGGACTTAGCGAAGACGCCTTTAAATAGAATAAAACAATCACATTACATAATTAAAAGAGGTTGCCTATATAGACAACCTCTTTTGTGTACTTACTTAACTAACATCCTAAAAATTAATTACATAATACTTTGTTTTAATTAATACTAAATTCACATCCTTAATTCCATCGCCTCAAAAATATCTCAACTAGTCCCTAAAATATGTTACAGGACCAAATTTCTCTAAACTATCTTTTATTACATCCAAATCGCCCTCAATATAGATAATACACTCATATGGTTTTACATATCTCTGAGCCGCCTCTCTTATCTGCTCAGCAGTAATAGAAGCTATTTTTTGAGGATAGGTGTGTAAATACTCATCTGGTAAATTATATTTCTCCTTAACCATTGCAAAACCAAGAATAATAGGAGAATTAATTGCAGAGAGAGATAAAGCATGCTCTCCTAAAAGAGTATTTTTTGCTGTTTGCAGATCAATATCACTCACCTTTTGATTCCTTATTCTAAGCATTTCATAAAGAATGTTCTCCACAGCGTAAGCAGTATTCTCAGGACTCACACGTGTAACAACCTCGCTATTACCTCCTGTTGCATTAATAGATGTAAAGCACTTAGCTCCATAACAAAGCCCCTTATCTAATCTCAAGTTTTTATTTATATATGAAGAGTAGTTCTCACCAAAAATCTGGCTCAACACCTTTATAAGAGCCTCATTATCGGCATAAGGAAAAGCATCGACTAAAGGCCAACGTACAGATATACTAGCCTGAGCGGCTCCAGGAACGTGAAGAGCATAAATTTTTCTGGCAGTTGGAAAATTATAAATGTAGTTAACCTTTGTTGTATCTACATATCTCACTCCTCTTTTTTGTTTTCCAAAATGCTTTTTAAATAGATCTTCACTCTCTTTATCTGTAAAGTCGCCTACTAACATTGCAAAAGTGTTATCGCTATTGTAAAATTTGTTAAAATACGCAATAATATCTTTATATGATATTTGCAATACAGACTCAGCATCGTATTCATTTAACCTGTACTCTTTACTATATTTTACAAATTCCAAAGAATCTTTAAGTTTTTTAAATAATTCAGATGCTTTTGGTTTACTCTTCTCAGACATAGCAGAAGCCCCATCATTGCTTTTATAAGCCTCTCTTCTCCTCTGTTTTTCTAAAGCTCTGTTGTAAATAGCCTCCCTACTTCTCAAAAAATCTGCCTGAGTAATGAAGCCACTGTTTAAAAATTGAGACATGGTTTTAGCCACGCTCTCAACCTCTTCTCTCATTCCAGCACCTGTATAAGAATTAACAGAAAAACTTATAGAGATTCCATCATTTTTAAAATCCTCAATTACTCTCTTATATTTATCAGAAGATTGAATATTAAAGATAATATCGGAAAGAATCTCTCTTTTTGCATATTCAGGATCTTTATTTATATCTGGCAAATTAAAATTGAGAGTCAATCTAAACTTAGGATATTTATCCTTTCTAACTATAAAAATTCTATGCCCTTTTGCTGTCTCAATTGTCTTAAAATCTACATTCTTTATCTCTTTTAGTTCACCTGCCGATGGTTTAATACTCCTATCTAACTTCTGTTGAGCATTTAGGCCAGTAGACAACAAGCAACATAGAGTGAGGCAAAAAATATTTATATATAAACTTTGTATTTTCATCTCCACAGTTTTAATTATTTACTAGTTTGCTTTTTTGGAATAAAAATGAGAATATCTCTCTTTTCACTATTCATATTACTTCCAACCACCTCTTTAATCATATCGTTATTTATACTATTAACAATATCCAAGGTGTTTAAAGTTCTAAAAGTGTCGTTATAAAGAGTATACCCCGTTGCAAGAAACTCAGCAACAGTAGGAGGAGAAAAATAGAGATCTAAATAGTCGCTATTATATGCCTTCTTAAGTTTGTTGACTCTATTAGAATCAATACCTTTTTCAACAATATTAGCAACAACATTGTCTATCTTGTCCAAAACAGATAAATAGTCAACTCCCTCTTTGTAAGATACTCTTATCCAAATCATTCCAGCATCTTCATAAAACTCTGGAGTAACAGATATTCTTGATATAGATGAGTCTTTCTCTAAAGCAACAAACTCACCTGCTCCATCTCTATCTGTAAGCAAATTAATAACAAATTTCATTACATCGGCCTCTGGTTCACGCTCTCTTACTGCTCTATAAGAGATCACCATATGAGGCTCTTTAATACCTTCAAGCTCCCTTATCTCAAATTTGCCTGTGGGGTTTGTGGCAGGGTCAAAAATAGTGCGCTCTGGCTTAACTTCTGCCGATGGTATATCGGCAAAATATTTTTCTACCAACTCAATAGTTGATTCAAAATCTAACTGACCACTAACTACCAAGCAGGCGTTACATGGAGTGTACCATTTTGAGGTAAAATTGTAAAAATCCTCAACAGTAGCTGCATTTAGGTGATCTATATGGCCAATCAAAGGATCTTTATATGGATGATTATCAAAAACAAAATCCATCATTATATTCTCCACATTTGCCAAAGCACCACCACGATACCTAACATTTAACTCCTCTTTTACAACCTGCCTCTCCCTCTCAAAACCCTCAGGAGTTACCATAGGGTGCAACATCCTCTCAGATTCCATCCAAAGAGCTAACTCCAGTTGATTATATGGAAAAATTGCATAATACCAAGTTCTATCGTTACTAGTAGATGCATTACTATACCCACCAGCCTCTCTAACAAAGGTTTCAAAATCTCCCTCTGCAATATTCTTGGTGCCATGAAAAACAAGATGCTCCACAAAGTGTGCAAAACCTGTTAGATTTCTATCCTCATTCTTTCCACCAACATGATACATAACACCAACAGTTACAATTGGTGATGTAGTATCTCTATTCATTATAAGATGAAGGCCATTACTCAAAGTGTACTCTTTAACTTCCAAATAATTAGCAGCCAAATCGTTTAGCTTTGAACCCTGAGCAGACGCCTCTGCAAATAAAACAGAAACAGATACTAAACAGAGCAATATATAGTAGAATTTTCTCCTCATTATCTTCCTATCTATTCTCATTATAAATTATCTTTTATATAAAATCTTACTATTTGTATGTTACAGCCATATTGTTTGGAACAACAATAATATAGTCTGCTCTATTTAAATTATCCTCAGATAGAGTTAACACGTCTGACTGTTTAACAACAGATACAGTTTTGATATTATGGCCAGGAGCATAGTAGTTTATATAATAATATATTGCAGTAAAGTTTGCTGAGTGAAGCTCACCATGAAAATGGAAAAAATAATCTCCTTTATTCATGTTATTTACAATATAGTATCCCATAGTAGCATCTTTAACAGCCTGAGCTTTTACTAGATTTGATGGTCTTCCTCCAGACATTGGACCTTTACCCAATCTACCTTCTGCCTTCATTTGATCCCACTCCTCATCTGTTGGAAAAGGAGTTGCCATTAACTGATAGATACTCTCATTAAGATTATAATGAATAGGAAGTGGTGGCAAATAGCTTTTTGCTAAATCAGATAAGCTGTCTAAATACTCAGGCCCTTTTTTATAGATTAAACGAGCGTATCTTCTTGGAATATTGGTTGCAATAAATCTTAATCCATTACTTTTTACATACTGAAGTATAGGTAAATAATCTGTCTCAACATTTGGCCACAATTTAGAAGACTCCATATAAGTTGGTCCATCTACCAAATCATGAACAAGCATCTCGTCCAAGATAAGTTGATTATCTCTCTCCCACATCTCTGCTCCAACAACAAGATTAGATCCCTTTTTGGCATGTAAACCTCTAACAATCTCTAATTTCAGCCAGTGAGAAATAGGGTCGTTATGCTGCTCTCCAAAAAGACAAATATCTGCATTAGCGATGTCGGTCATCATCTGCTTATAAGTCACAAAAGATCCATCCTTACTATAAATTACGTAAGCAGGATTATCATTGCAATATTTATCATTACTGTTTTGTGCCACAAGGGTCACAGCAAAAGTTAAAAATAGAATGGCCGAAATTATTCTTTTCATGTTTTGTTAAAAGTTAAAAATTAAACGTTACTGAAACACCCAGACTCTTAAAATTGTCTCCCTTAGAAACAAATTTATAAGGATCGGGATAATTGATTGTTAAAGCCTGAGCATAACCACCATATAGAGCAATATCTACACAATAATTTACCCCCAAAGCCCTTGTAAAGACAAACTTTGCATTTGTCTCCATATAATCTGCCGATAAAAACGACAGTTTAGAATATAAAATCTTTTGAGTAATGAAGTTTTGTGAGGCAGCAACTGGATCATGGAAAAAATCTAAATTAGTAGAATACCACCCATCTGCACTAAATGTAAAGGCACCCACTCTACCAAAGTCTCTGTTTAACATAAATCCACCACCAAGCTTTAGATTAGTAAAATCTATCTGCTGTCCATAATGCATATCCAACTCCTTCTGATTGTCAAAAAGAGCAGACACAAATAGATTTGACAAAATAGAGCTACTATTATAGAAATCAACCCTAGAATTAGCAACAAACTTGTCAACCGTATAGTTTTTAGTATATACTTTACTTACATTATTATATGGAGAACCATCTCCCATAATGTAGTTTATACCCAAATTAGCTACAACAAATCTATTATTTGACAATAATCTTCTATAGTTGATATTACTCTCAAAATTAATATTTTCATATTTGCCCAACTCCTTTCCAAGCTCAGATATAGACGAAGTCATCTTATTCTCCATATTCTCATTGTTCAAAGAAAATAGAGCACTAACATCCACTCTATTTACTCCACCATCTAGTCTATATCCCAAAATCACACCATACTCTTTATTTATAGTTGTGGTTGTTTGAGGAGCATTCTTAATGAAAGATCCCAAGCCTGTATTAATATACACTTGATAGTCGTCACCAGCATTAGACTGTTGATATTTGGAATAAATTTCTGGCTCAAGCTTCTCTCTAGAGAAAAGAGCTCCAAAAGTTAATGAGTTATTTTTGTTTATTTTATAGGTAACAGAAGGCGTTACCTCAATATTAAGATTATACTGTTCATTTCTATAATCTACAGTTCTAAAGGTAAGAAAACTATAATACTTAATATTTACTCCTGCAAAGAGCCTATCTTTTTTTAGCTCCTTTGAGGCCGTTCCTTCAAAAAGATAGTTTTGAAAACTCCAGTCTCCTGGGGCTCCAATAATATAATAGTATGGAGATAGATTCTTATTTCTATTATATGATAAATTCATCTTAACATCTTTGGAATTTCCATTGATATATCCAAATTTACCATAGAATCTCCAACCTCCATCCAATGATAAAATAGACTCAGTAACTATCTCTGTTGCACCTCTCTCTTTATAGCTCTGTAAATCTCTGAAATTCCCATCTTTATGATGATAATTAAGAGATATATAAGAGAAATCTTTCTGATCCCAGAGACCAAGCATAGATGGTGCAAACGAGTATAATGTCTGGTACTCTTGTTTAACAAACTCTCTATGATTATAGGAGTAATTGATAGAACTATCTACCTGGCCTCTGGCCGATGTGGCCAGGGCAAGGGTAAATAGTGCTAATGAGATGTATTTCGATAGTTTCATCGATCTAATTTATTTCTAGTAATTTCTTGGTGTAGGCCTAGTTATAGCCTCAAAATCGTTTGTGCTGTTATTTGTATCCATAAGAACCTTACGATCACTCTTAACATCTGCAACCTTTCTTCTTATGCTCATTCCACTATAGAATGCATTTCCATCTGCTTTTAAGAAAGTAAATCCAGCATCTACTTTACCATCCATTCTTTTAAATTTAGCTGCCGATGAGTTATCCAAAATATCAACTCCATCAATAACATATTTAACAGGTATTTTCAAGAAGTACATTGGATTATTTGGTGTAGATAGTGGAGATAAAATAGTATTTGTAACGTCTAACGGTTGCTCTGGTCTAAAGATAACTAGGCCAGGGCCATAATCATTAAGGCGGAAGAATGTCATATTACCAGCATTAAACATATATAGGATTTCTACATCTGGAACAGATGGATTATCAACATCAAACCAAGTATTGCCTGTAAAACCTTTTGATTCAAGGAAAGGTATAGCATTCATCTCAAAATCTGCAGTTGACAGATCTAGATAATCCTCTATCTTTAATCCAGCCCAGTTTCCAGGATTGAAACCCTCTTTAAAATTGATTGCATTAAAAGCTATAACAATACTTTTTCCAGGTTGTACGGCATATGTAGATCCATTTCCAGGTATTTTAGCTACTCTCATAGCATACAAGTACTCATCTAATGGAAGTCCTAATACTGCATCGTTAGCATCAGAACCTGTAGCACCAGCAAGATCTGCAAAATGTAGTCCGTCTGCATAAAGTACTTTATCTGAGTTATTGAAGATCTCAAAAAATCTATCTTTTTGATCATAATCTTGCTTTCCTGCAAAAAAGACCTCTTTGATAATGAAATTGTCACTACCAATCGCTTTCTCCATATTAACAGGAAGAACTTTAATTTCATTTGGTGCTAAAACAACATTTTGAGCAACACCATTTAAAGATAGTGAAGCAGTAATTTTAACTGATGTATTTACAGTATAAACACCAACTGGAATTTGTGCAAAGATAGCCTCTCCAGCTGCATTAGTCTTCTCTGTTCTAACAATATTATCGGCTGTATTTGTAAGTGAAACCTCAACATCAGCTACAGATACGTCTGGAAATTCAGAGTTTGCATTTAATTTAACAGTAATAGTTCCTAAATAGGTCTTCTCTTCTCTATTACAAGAAGTTAGTGTAAAAAGAGCTATCATTAAAACTGAAAGTGATAGCGAAAGTAATTTTTTCATCATTTGTTATTTGGTTAATTGGTTATTTATCTTTTTAATTTTAATTTCCTTATCTAAAAACACCTATTTTACAATTTAACACTTACTCCAAAACCAAAAGAGACTTTTGAATTAAGACGAATCTTTGTATTAGTTACATCGTTTGTATAGGTTGGATTATACCAAAGGCAATTATTTGCATAGAAGCTAAAACTATGCCCCTGCTTTGTCTCCTTTCTAATTTGCAAATGGAAATTGGGATAAAAAGGAGGATCTATATATGTATAAGTATTAACAGGAACTCTTAAATCTTTATACTCTTCGCTCTCTCTTGCACTCTGTGGAATCTCAATGTAATTTCCCATTCTATCATAATATGCAAAAGCAAAATTAGATGGATCTTTTGCATCTCTATTCTCATAAATATTTAACTCTGTGATAAAAGTGATCAACATTCTCAACTGAGGCAGATGCTGAATTACTGTAAGATTAGCTGTAGAAACTGTTCTTGTATACTCAGTGCTCTCATATACACCATATCTATTCCCTTGTGCATTAGTATTAATCTGTGAACTTCTAAGTTTTGGTGTGTTCTGATAATTAGAAGATTTCATTAAACTACCAGATAACATAAAGGATGTATTGGTGGCTGCAATTCTTGGTGGCTCTATAGTAAGCTCCAATCCATGAGTTTTAAGCTCTTCATTATTAACAAACTGAGAGTAAACCCTAGGAAGATATACAATATCTCCAGGAATAGCCTCAACTACAGGCTTCTCTCCAACAGGCTGTGATACAACCCTGTAGTTCTGTTTCTGCATAACCATTAGTCTATCAGAAGTAGATATACCATTACTTAACTCTTTAATAAAACCAGTAAGTCTAACAGAGAAGTTCCTTTTCTCAAAATCAAACCCAATCTCCTTAGTATCACCTTTACTTGGTTTAAGATGATCGTTTGTTGGCTGGTGAACATAAGTTGTAACAATAGCCAAACGGCTTGCAGGATCGTTATGATAATAACTAAGATTTGTAATATCAAAATATACTGGTCCAGGGTGCAAACTCAACATAGAGGGTGCTTTGTATGAGAGACCCCATGCCGCTCTCACTCTAAAGGTCTCATAATATCTTGCAGTGAAAGAGAGCCTTGGAGAGAAAAGATTATAATTACTATTCATATTATCGTATCGGCCACCCAGTCTCAATAGATAGCTACTATTCTCTCTTTTGTGATTAATATCCGTTTCATGATAAACTGCAAAAATTGTCGAAGCAGGAACCTCGTGAAACTTAGCATCTCTACTACCAGGCATATTGCTGCTCATAACTGCCGATCCACTAGTTACTCTTCCTTTTCCAAGGTTTTTTGAGTAATTATACTCCATACCAGTCATAAAAGATAAATCAAATTGACCCACCTTCTTCATTTGAGAGGCATCTACTCTGGCAAAAACCGAAAGAGGACCTCCCTCAATAACTGTTTTTTGATTAAACCTTAATGGAGAATATGTAGTAAAATAAGTTCCAGACTCTGTTGGCTGAATAATTGGAACGGGTCCCTCGGCCTCTCTATCAAACATAGAGTATTGATTTGAGTAACTTATTCCAAAGTTGTAATTAAGAGTCCCTAAAAGATCTGCTCTACCATTTACAGCAAAAGAGAAGTTTTTCCCATTAGTCTCGCTATAGTTTGGAGTAACACGATCTTTTTCATTTTTAAGACCATCCTTATTGTATCCAAAACTAAAAGAGGTAGTATTTGTCCAGTTTATATCTTTTTTTAAAGGCGCACTCCATCTCAAACCAAAATTGACTCTCTGAAAATAGTGCGCCTTCTCTGTAGGTCGGCTATTTGAATATGTATAATCTACATCGGTATTTAAAAAACCATACTCTTTTGGTAGTCTAAATCCTCTGCTTGCTCCAAACTGATAAGAAGTTGGAGTTGTGTTAAAGTTGACATAAGTTGGAGTTTGACCAGCTTTTCTAGTAATTAAAACTGTTCCAGAAGTTAAGTTACCGTACTTTGCGCTTGGAACACCAGCAACTACCTCTACTGACTCAATATTTGAGACCTGAACCTCTCTTAAATCTATACCCCTATTTGCCACATTTGTTCCTCCAGAAGTACCAGTAGCGGGATTAATCGCCTGCATATTGGCATCATTACTCAATGGTGTTCCATCTATCACAATAGATGTTCCAAAAGAGTTTACGCTCTGAGCACCCGAAGAGGCATTTCTTAAGTTAATTTGAGATGGAGAGTTAAATTTAGGAGGTGTAACCTTATTACCAGGTAAAAGAGACATGATGTCGCTCAAACTCATAGCCTGAACCTGTTTAATGGCATCTTCCCCAATTCTATACGTTGTAGTACCTTGACGACTCTGCGTCTGTCTAGCAGTTACCACCACCTCATCAATTTGTAATGAGGCCTCAATTAACTCAATAACAAGACCCTCCATATTCTTAATTGCATTTATTGGCTGATCTTTCTCTACATATCCCAAACTACTAATAACTAATGAATTATTACCCTTAGGAACTCTAATAGTAAAAAATCCATTATTATCTGTGGTGGTATATATATTTGTATTTTTTTACACAACAACAGCATAAAATATTGGCTCTCCCTTTTGATCTACAACCTTTCCTTTTATAGTAAAAGATTGCGCCATTGCTGTTACACTAAAAAGAGTGAAACAAAAAAGTGTTAATAGTAAATTAATCTGTCTTTTCATTTGCTTAGTTTTCCAGTTTATTTATTCCAATAGGTGTTCCAGTTGAATCGTATTGCAAAAAGCCACAAAGGGAGTTATCTATACACAGTATAGAAGAAAAAAACTCATCAAGCATAACCTTCTGCTCACTATTGCAGATATCTCTAACAGAGATATAGTAGTTATAATTTGCATGCTTTAATAATTTATGATTCTCAATAATATTACTATAATATGGCAACTCACCCACTCTATCTCCCCGACTATTTATATGCGCCGCCAAATTCATTGTATGCTGCCCGATTATCTTTGAATACTCTTTTTTCTCTTGTAGATACCTCTCATTAACTACCTTAAACTGCTCAATCTGTGTAGAGTCAAATTGCAGATAGAAGGTAAAAAAGTGCCCTTTATAATCTACAATAGGCGTATCTACCATCCTTCCACCATCTATATTATGCTCACTTTTTTTAATTAAAACCGTGACAATCATAGAAATGCTTAAAAGCGAGAGAGCTATCACTAAAAGCGTTAAAATTTTGATTTTGTACTCTTGATTCATATTATAAGTTCTAGTCCGTTCTATTTTATTTTATCATCTTTTATCTCTAAAGTCTAAACATACTTGTATCCTCTAATCAACTCTCATTAATAAAAATTGACTCTCAACACCATCTTCAAAAAATATATAAGAAGAGCCCGGTCCACTAATCTCCGTCCCCTCTGCCTTGTAATAACTCTCTCCCAAACTATTGCCTAAATAAATGGCACTAACAATAGATATAACTAAACACAAATAGTATGAATACTCAAAATATCTAGTCATCCTTCGCTGATAACTAAAATTCTTAGACTCAATTGCAGCCATTGTTCTGCTCTTAAGATATGGGTTGGGATTAACCCTCTTTTGTGCCGATACAACCTCCTCTACAAATTGCTCCGATTTAATATTAATCTTATTTTTCATATATTATCTCCTTATTCTTCTATGTTCTCCTTATTCATTTTTTTCTTATTCATCTTTAAAATAGGGCTTCAATAACACCTGCAGATTTTGTTTTGCCCTAGACAATAGAGACTCTACCGCTTTTTCACTAACTTTTAATATCTGAGAAATCTCCCTAACAGATAAATCCCTATATTTCTGTAAAATAAAAGCTGCCTTCTGTTTTTCTGGAATACTATTTAGAGCAATGGAAAATAACCTTAAATTATCTTTAGTAATCAAACTCCCTACACTTTTCCCCTCCTCTTTATATGCTTCACAAACAGCCTCCAACATCTTTTCACTCTCCAAAGTATTTCCTCTTTTTGCCGGATTATTCTTATTTTTTTTCAAAAAGTCCAAAGAACCATTAACCGCTATTCTATAAACCCAAGTAGAAAAAAGGGAGTCTCCCTTAAATTTATTTAAATTGCAAAATATGTTAACCATCACCTCTTGCGCAATATCCTCTGCATCCTCTTTATTTTGCACAAAACCCAAGGCTATTACAAATACAGAACTCTGATAGCGATCTACTATCTCCTCAAATAAAACATGATTTCCATTTAGGATCTCATTTATGAGCTCAATATCTGTTTTTCTCATCCTAAATTATTAGACGAACCAAAAAGCAAAATCCTTCGGTTTTATTAAAAAATTGTTAAAAAAAGTAGAAGATTTAGAATGCAACAGACTATCTACTCTGGATCGCCTGCGGTGAGTAATCCTCACAATCATAAAAATAGAAACGTTTAAACTCATCCCCGTCATTGTCGAATAAGATAAGTGAATCCACCAATTTAACCGACTCAAAATATGGCCTAAGTAACTCTTCAACAGTAGTATATTTTAGAATTTGCTTGTTATATCTATCACTTAAAACATAAACAGCATCCTTATCTTTTAGGTAAGAGAGATCTGGATTATCTAGCTCAAACTGAAAAGCAAAATTATCAATCACATTACCTCCATACACATGTTCCTCTAAATAGAAATTAAGAACAGCAGATACTTTATAAGAATTATCAGAAAAAATAAAATGAGAGTCTGTAGATCTCTTCACCTCTTCTGTTTTATCGGCAAGATCATCCCAACCCCACCATGTATCATCGGATTTAATCTTAAAAGGCATCCATATTAACTGAACTAATAATCCAACATGTAATATAAGAGAGACAAATGTTTGATATCTTAAAAATGAAACACCTCTTCCCTCTTTTGTCAAATAAATAACAACCAAAATTGACCCCGCTAAAAATGTTGGCATAATCCAATTAAGTTTTACCCAATAAATTATAGAGAGAGCGCTAAAGATAAATAGTAGTGGAGCTATAAAACAAGCCAAAAACAACTCTACAGAACTTATTGAATCTATAAACTTAGATTTGAATTGACTCTTTATCCAACTAAACAAGACCTTAAAAGAGGCTTTATACATCCACAAAAAAAGAATCGGCAAAGCAATAACCAACTGAGTGATAAAAAAGCCAATAAGAAATTTGGGTTTAAATTGAAACGTAGCAATATCAGAAGCCCTATCTGCAGATTGATATTTAAATGAGATAAAATCGTTTTGGATATTCCAAACAATAACAGGAGAAATGGCCAAAATAAAAGCAAAACAAAAAAGCAAGAATTTCCAAGTAAACAGAAGCCTTCTATGCTCTTTACTGAGTAATAAAAATAGAACAAAAGAGGCAGGTAAAAACACCCCAGTATATTTACTATCAAATGCAAAACCACACGAAAGTCCCACAAATAACCATAGGTACCAATCTGCCTTATTATCTGCTTGCTGAGATTTATTAGAGTTTAGCAAACCTCTTCCAAACAAAATATATCTGAATAGCAGTAGAGACAACGACCAAAAAAATAATAGAGGTATATCGGGTGTTGTATTAATGGACAATATAGTAATATATGGAGCTGATAATAATAAAATCAACAATAACTTGCTTTGAATCTTACTCAAAAATGGTTTAAAGGCAATAAACGTAAAGAGTATGGTTCCAGAAGTTACTATAAAATTTGTTACATGTAGTGCTATCTCAGATCTCCCCAAAAATAGTGAGAAAAACCAGATCATATAGGCAACCATTGGTGGGTGATCGAAATAAGATAGAGCTAAATTTTCTGAATAGTAAGAGTAATAAGCATCTTGAGGAGACAATTCCATCAACAAAACCGCTACAAATCTAAGAAGAGTAAAGAGCACAACAATAAAACATAACTCTCTACTTTTAAGGCACTTAAAGAACATCCTTATAAATATTTTTGCAAAGATATACAAAAAGGACAAAACTGCAACAGTCTTGTCCTTTTCATTTTTATAAGCGACTCATAATAAGCGCTTTTGCACGCACTCCGTCAGAGTATTATCCTCCAAAATCGTCGTAAGCAATATTCTCTGCTGGTACTCCCAAATTATCTAGCATTGTTGTTACAGCGCTATTCATCATTGGAGGACCACATAAGTAGTACTCGATATCCTCTGGAGTATCATGTTTGCTCAGATAGTTATCTAATAAAACTTGATGTATAAAGCCTACATAACCAGTCCAATTATCTTCTGGCTTAGGTTCACTAAGTGCCAAATTGAAGGTAAAATTAGGAAACTCCTTCTCAATAGCTCTAAACTCCTCTTCGTAGAATACCTCTCTTAATGAACGAGCACCATACCAGAAAGTAACCTTTCTAGTAGTCCTCTCTGTATGGAATAGATGGAAAATATGTGAACGCATTGGCGCCATACCAGCTCCACCACCAACAAATACAATCTCATTATCTGTCTCTTTAATAAAGAACTCACCATAAGGTCCAGAAATTGTAACTTTATCGCCTGGTTTACGAGAGAAAATATAAGAAGAACAAACACCCGGATTAACAGGCATAAACGTACCTTTTGTTCTATCCCAAGGTGGAGTCGCAATACGAATATTTAGCATAATTATATTACCCTCTGCAGGATGGTTGGCCATAGAGTAAGCTCTAAAAGTATGCTCACTATTCTTCATCTTAAGATCCCAAATCTTTAGATTATCCCAATCTTCGTGATACTCTGGTTGAACATCAATATCTTTTGAGAAATCAACCTCACAAGGAGGAATATCAATTTGGATATACCCTCCAGACTTAAATTTAAGATGCTCTCCTTCTGGAAGTTTTACCACAAACTCTTTAATAAATGTAGCTACATTATTATTGCTAACAACTTCACACTCCCATTTTTTAATTCCCATTATCTCCTCAGGAACCTCAATTTGGATATCCTCTTTTACCTTAACCTGACATCCAAGACGCCACTGAGTCTGCTGCTGCTTACGAGTAAAGAAACCAACCTCTGTGGGTAAAATCTCACCACCACCAGAAGTAACGCGGCACTTACACATACCACAAGTTCCACCACCACCACAAGCCGATGGTAAAAAGATCTTATTATTAGACAAAGTTGTCAATACGCTCTCTCCTGGAGAGACCTCTAACTCCTTCTCTTCATTGATGGTCATCTTAACCTTTCCAGAGGGAGTCAATTTTGCTTTAGCATATAAGAGTAAAGCCACTAAAAGCAGAATTACAATCAAAAATGCTACTATAGATAATATTGTTATTACTGTTAAATTCATGATATGATTCTCTTAGAGTTTAATTCCCATAAAGCTCATGAATGCAATACCCATAAGCCCTACAACAATAAATGTAATACCTAAACCTCTTAAAGGAGCTGGAACATTGGAGTATGAAAGTTTCTCTCTAATTGCAGCAAGAGCAACAATAGCTAAAAACCAACCTAAACCAGAGCCTAATCCAAAAGTAGTAGCCTCTGCCAATGTTTCATAACCTCTCTCTTGCATAAAAAGAGAGCCACCTAAAATTGCACAGTTAACAGCAATCAACGGTAGAAAAATACCTAATGAGGAGTATAAAGCAGGTGCAAACTTCTCTACAATCATCTCAACAAGCTGTACCATAGAGGCTATAACAGCAATAAAAATAATAAAGCTTAAAAAACTTAAATCTATTGATGCATAGTCTGGATTCAACCAAACAAGAGCACCAGAAGACAACACATACTTATTTAATAAAAAGTTGGCAGGTAGGGTAACACCAAGCACAAATATAACAGCTAAACCCAAGCCAACAGCAGTTTTAACATTTTTAGAAACTGCAAGATATGAGCACATTCCCAAGAAATATGCAAATACCATATTGTCTATAAAAATAGACTTGACAAATATATTAATTAACTCTTGCATAATGGATTATCTGTTTATTTCTCAATTAACTCTTTATTAAAACTTCTTTGAACCCAAATAAATAGCCCAACTAAAATCAAAGCCATTGGAGGAAGAATAAAAAGACCATTATTCTCGTAAAATCCACCATTCTTAATATACCACTGAGCAGGTATCACATGATATCCCAGAAGTGTACCCGAACCAAAAAGCTCTCTAAAAAAGGCTACAACAACCAAAACAATACCATAACCCAAACCATTAGCAATACCATCAATCAAAGAGGCCATTGGTTTGTTCCCCAAAGCAAATGCCTCGATTCTACCCATGATAATACAGTTTGTAATAATAAGTCCAACAAAAACAGATAATTGCTTACTAACATCGTATGCAAAAGCTTTTAGCAGCTGATCTACCAAAATTACCAACATTGCAATAACCACAAGCTGAACAATAATTCTGATTCTATTTGGAATAGTATTTCTAATAAGAGAGATTATGACTCCCGAAAAACCCATAACAACAGTAACAGACAAAGCCATTACAAGAGCCGGCTCCAATTTTACAGTAACAGCCAGAGCAGAACATACTCCAAGAACAAGAACTGTAACAGGGTTGTTTTTAAATAGAGGCTCTATAAATAATTTTTTATCCATATTCTCTTAATTTTCTAAATTAATAATAGCGTTTGCCGAGAAAAAATCTCTATACTCATTAATGTTTTTATAAAGCATCTCCTCAACCGCTTTAGAGGTGATTGTTCCACCAGAAATCGCATCCACCTGATGCTTATTTGATGCATCTGCACCACCCTTAACAACCATAACAGAGACAAACTTTCCAGATGGGTCAAAGATCTGCTTTCCACTAAACTGGTTGTAGAAGTTGGCAGTAGCAATCTCAGCTCCAAGACCAGGAGTTTCACTCTTATGATCAAAAGTAGCACCATAAATTGTATTAAAATCACTCTCTAACGAGATATAACCCCAAACAGGACCCCACAAACCAACACCTCTCAAAGGAATTACATATAATTTTTTTGAACTATCAAGCCTTACAATGTAGAGTTTAAGCTCTCCCCCATTACCCATTATTGTTGTATCTGTAACATATTTAGAATATAGATCCTCTATATATACAGCTTTATCTTTTTGAGCATTAGCATCTAAACCCAATTTAACAGACTTAAGAATCATCTGCTTGGTCTCAATCTCAACATTTCTTTGCTGTCTCTCTTTTAATAGAGAGGCGGCCAGGGCCAAGACAACTGCAACAACAATAACCATTACTGTTGCATAAATAATTGTATAAGAATTTTTATTTGTATCCATCTTAATCTAACTTTATTTGATTACAGCCCTTTTTAATCTCTTTTTAATATTAGATTGAACAACCACGTGGTCAATCAAAGGAGCAAAAGTGTTGAGCAGTAAAATAGATAACATCATTCCCTCTGGATAACCAGGATTAAACACCCTAATAATAACCGCAATAACACCAATTAAAAATCCATAAATCCATTTTCCTCTCTCTGTCTGAGAAGCTGTCACTGGGTCTGTTGCCATAAAAACAGCACCAAAGGCAAAACCACCCATAACAAGATGATTCCATGCAGGAAGAGCAAGATAAGAATCGGCAGGAGCTACACCATTTAAAAGTAAACCAGTTAGTAAACCACCTGCAAAAACAGAGAACATTATCTTCCAACTACCAATTCCAGTATAAATCAAAAGAGCTGCTCCCAAAAGAATAGCAAAGGCCGATGTTTCACCAACAGAACCTGGAATAAAACCAAAGAACATATCCCAAAAATCTGGCACTTCTAAACCAGCCTGCGCATTTGCCAAAGGAGTTGCACCAGAGAAGCCATCAATGATACCCTCTCCCTTTGTTAGACCAGAGACCCAAACCTTATCACCTGACATATAAGAAGGATATGCAAAAAAGGCAAAAGCTCTTGCTAATAAAGCTGGATTCCAGATATTCATACCTGTACCACCAAAAACCTCTTTACCAACAATTACAGCAAACGCTACAGATAGAGCTAACATCCATAAAGGTAAATCTACAGGCATTATTAGAGGAATAAGCATTCCTGTAACAAGATACCCCTCATTTACCTCATGACCTCTAATCTGAGCAGCAGCAAACTCAATACCAAGACCAACTCCATATGATACAATAATTAAAGGTAAAACCTTTATGAAACCATATGTAAAGATCTCTATAAAATCCATTTGAACACCAGTAGCAATAGAGTGCTGGTAACCAACGTTCCACATTCCAAATAGAAGAGCAGGCATCAAAGCCGTAATAACCATTGTCATGGTTCTCTTCAGATCTATACTATCCCTAACATGAGTACCTTTGAATGTAACCTTATCTGGAACAAATAAAAAGGTCTCAAAAGCATCAAACGAGGAGTGGAGAAAGCTCAACTTACCACCCTTGCTAAATGTAGGTTTTATATTATCGACTAATTTTCTTAATGCTTTCATCTCTATCTCTTAAATTATGACATTTCTTTAATCATCAGGTCTATTCCTTGAGAAACAATCTCTTGAATCTCAATTTTTGAAGGACAAACAAACTCACAAAGAGCCATATCCTCCTCAATTATCTCATATATACCCAAAGCCTCCATTTTATCTATATCACCAGCCATAATAGCCTTTAGAAGATGCATTGGATAGATATCCATAGGAAGAACCTTTTCATACAGACCAGTAACAACAAAAGCTCTGTCACCACCATTTAAATTTGTATCTAAATCATACTTTTTAGAAGGCATTAACCATGAAAAATAAGATCTGGAGATACTGAATTTTTTAAGACGTAAAGGTTTGATCCAACCAAACATCTCAAAATACTTACCCTCACTAAGAATAGTAATTTGATTATGGAAATTACCCAAATATCCACTCTCTCCAACATTATCTCCTGTGAGAACATTTCCACTAATTACCCTTGCAGGCAAATTATCCTTTTCATCCACAGCAATATACTCTTTGATTGCCGATAAATTAGTACCAGGAATAACCTCAATATAGGATGGATTAGCACATCTAGGACCAGTAATTGCTATTACCTTTTTAACATCATACACCTTTTTAGCAAAAAGACGACCTATAGCAGCAACCGAGAAGAGGTCCAAAGTCCACACAACCTCACCCTTATTAATTGGAGAGATATGATGAATTTGAACACCCACATTACCTGCAGGGTGCTTACCGGCAAAAGTGTGAGATATTATATTATTCAGTTTATGAATTGGAGAACTCACATAGTTGGAGGTATGAAACCCAACATGAATACCACCAGATGTTAGCTTTGACAAAACATCCACTCCAATCTGAACCATATCCATCTGTCCACTAAGAGCAAAATCCATATCTGGAGCCAGCGGCGAAGAGTCAAACGAGGAGATGAAAATAGCCTTTGGTACAACAGAAGAGTCTGGAATAGTTCCATAAGGCCTCTGTTTTATGTTAGCCCACAGACCACTCTCAAGTAAAAGATCTACCAAAGTCTGACGATCGGCCTTTTTGTAATCTACCGAAGCAAATTCCAAACTCTGATTCTCACCATCTGGCTTAACTCTAATCTCAAGCAGTTTTCTCTTTTCTCCCCTAAAAATCTCCGAAACAACACCACTAATTGGTGAACATATTTTAATTTCGGGCCGTTTTTTATCCATTAGGATTGGTGTTCCGGCTTTAACCATATCGCCCTCTTTTACTAGCAACTTAGGGTTTAATGCTCTATAGTCCAGAGGCTTAATAGCCACCGAATCTGGCGATATTCTTTTGGTTATCTTTGGCGTGGCCTCCCCATTTAGAGGAATATCCAAGCCTCTCCTTAATCGAATCTGTTCTGACATTATTATCAAAATTCAAAATTTTGGCGCAAAGATACACATTATTTATAATTTTGCAGATAATGAATAAAGAAATTTCAATAATAACAGAAGGACTTAATACTGCTCAAAAAGAGGCAGTTACCAACTTTATAGGCCCCTCGCTTATAATAGCAGGAGCGGGCTCTGGTAAAACTAAAGTAATAACATGTAGGATAGCTAACGTACTGACCCACGGGTATAAAGCAAACTCAATACTAGCGTTAACCTTTACAAATAAGGCATCTAAAGAGATGAAAAGCAGAATTTCTAGTATTGTGGGAGAACAACAAGCAAGATACCTTTGGATGGGCACATTTCACTCGGTTTTCATTAGATTTCTCCGAGAAGATGCACAATTGCTAGGCTTTCCTAATTCATTTACAATTTATGACACATCTGATTCCAAAAATGTAATAAAAAGTTGTGTAAAAGAGCTATCATTGGATGAGAAACTCTATAAACCAAATGAGGTTTTATCTCGTATATCCATGGCAAAAAACAACCTTGTCACTGCTGCGTCATATCTTGCAAACCCAACATTAATGCAAAACGATCTCAACTCCAGGAAACCTAAAATAGGAGAGATTTATGCTCTATATAGCAAAAAATGCAGACAAGCTGGAGCTATGGACTTTGACGACATTCTACTATACACCAACATTTTACTTAAGGACTTCCCAGATGTATTAGAAAAACTTAGGAACAGATTCTCATTTATTCTTGTGGATGAGTACCAAGATACCAACTATTCTCAATACCTAATTATTAAAAAATTATCATCTGAGCATAGAAATATATGTGTAGTTGGAGACGATGCTCAGAGTATCTATGCATTTAGGGGAGCAAGAATTGAGAATATCCTAAATTTTAAAAAAGATTATCCAGACAGCAAAGAGTTTAGACTAGAGCAAAACTACAGATCTACCCAGATAATAGTTAACGCTGCCAACTCTCTAATTTCAAAAAACTCTATGCAACTCAAAAAAAGATGCTTCTCAGAATCAAATGAGGGTGATCAGATAGAGGTTATTGAGGCTAATACAGACCAAGAAGAGGCATATATGGTTGCCAACTCCATATCTTCAAAAATATATAGTCATAAATGTAGCTTTAGTGAGTTTGCTGTCCTATACAGAACAAATGCACAATCTAGGGTTATTGAAGAGGCTCTTAGAAAACGATCTCTACCATACAAAATTTTTGGTGGCCACTCTTTTTATGAGAGAGCAGAGGTAAAAGATATGATGGCATACCTGAGACTTTTAATCAATCCAAAAGATGACGAGGCTTTCAAAAGAGTTGTTAACGTACCCACCAGAGGAATCGGCGCTACCACAATAAACCACCTTGTTAATGAAGCGGCTCAAAATAGCGTATCTCTATGGGAGATGGTAAAACTAGCCTCTACACAAGAGAGTAATGTCAAATCCACCGCTTTAAATAAACTAACCCTCTTTTGCTCCACAATTGAGCAGAGCGCACAAAAGATTGAGAGTGCCGATGCATACCAAATTGCAATGGAGATATTTGTCAATAGCGGCTACTCTACTTACCTAAAAAATGACTCCACACCAGAAGGTCAATCAAGACTT
Organism: Bacteroidales bacterium Bact_08; assembly: GCA_001603425.1. Classification (GTDB taxonomy): domain Bacteria; phylum Bacteroidota; class Bacteroidia; order Bacteroidales; family UBA932; genus Bact-08. Next base: position 22,712 of record LUYZ01000020.1, on the reverse strand, counting down.
CAGAATATAGAGGAGCTATTTAACTCAATAAAGAGTTTTATAGAAGAGGATCCAGAAAATATAGAGGAGATTGAGAATAATCAAAATTTGGAGAGAGATACCTCAATTGTTAAATTCTTAGAAAATGTCTCTCTATTAAGTGCAGTAGATATGGATGACACTGAGGATAACAATAAAATTAGCCTAATGACAGTACACTCTGCAAAAGGATTGGAGTTTTCTCACATTTTTATAATAGGAGTAGAAGAGAATCTATTTCCATCACTATCTGCACTAAGTAGCGAAAACGAAATAGAAGAGGAGAGAAGATTAATGTATGTTGCACTAACTAGAGCAAAGCTCACAGCTACAATATCTTATGCGCAAAGCAGATTTCGCTGGGGAAACCACGTCAACTACCCACCAAGCCGATTCATAAAAGAGATCGATAAAGAGTATCTTAACTGGCCAACAGCAAGCAAAGTTAAAGGCACAACAACTCTGTTTCAAACTCCTTCCTCTCCAAGAAGTCAAACTCCAGTACCAAATAAAAATATATTCACTCCACCTAAACCTGCCGATCCAAACTTTCAGGCAGATCCCATCTCAAAACTGCAAGAGGGTCAAAGAGTAGAACACGATAGATTTGGCTATGGCGATCTAATTACAATTGAAGGAGATCCTCAAAATTTAAAGGCAATCGTCAATTTTGATAAGGGTGGAAAAAAGGTTTTACTACTCAAATATGCAAAACTCAGAGTTATTTCATAATTTTTTCAAAAAATCACAAAAAAATTACTGAAAAAATAAATTGTGGCACAGAATTTGAAGTAAATTAAACTGAAGTTTTTCATAGTTTAAGTTTAGGTTAAGTAATGGGGTTTTATCTGAAAAGATAAGGCCCCATGAAATTTTATATCACTCCTAAACTCCACGAGAAGAGCGTATTCTCCAATTCTGAGGATAAAGATTATTAACTCTTGAACCTATATTCTTACCATAACCCAAATTCAATCCCCCATAAGTAAATATCAAAAGACCCTTTGGAGCAGACTCTCCTAATTTAATTGACTCTTTAGAAAGATACTTTATTGCCATATCTCTATCCAATTCCCACTTTGGTAAATTTAAACTATTTTCAAAAATTGGTTCATAACTAAAAACAGACTCAACACTCTCTGGCTCTACTAAGGATTTTAACCCAGATAAACTATTCAATCTCTCCTTTGCCTTTGGCTTATGTAAAAGAGCCATAAATAGCCCCTCTCCATTCACCATTCCTGGTAAAAATCTATATCCTCCACAATCAGCAACAATAACGCCCCATTCAAGAGCTTGTTCTATACTAATTAAAGGAGTAACAACCGCACCAAAATTCTCTTTCATCCACTCCACATTTTTATCATTCTCAAAAATATTGAATGTACACGTGCTATATAAAAGATAACCCCCATCGGCCAAAGAGCCCCACATATCTTTTAGAATAGAGCGCTGCCTACTACAACAAAGCTCCACAGCCTCTCTACTCCACTCCTTTATTGCACTACTATCCTTTCTAAACATGCCCTCACCAGAACAAGGAGCATCCACCAAAATAAAATCAAAAAAGGAATCACTCTTTAAACAATAATTTAATATCTGAGAGCTAGTAAAATTTGTAACTTTTACTTTATGATTCCCCCACTTGATTAAATTCTCTCTCAAAGGGGTAACTCGTGCTCTGACAAATTCATTTGCAGTAAAGTGGCTCCCATTAGGCATCAACGAGATAAGATGTGTGCTCTTGCCACCTGGAGCTGCACACATATCCAAAATATTAATAGCCTTACCAAAAGAGTCTAAAAAAGGCTTTACCAACCCTATAGCCATAGAACTAGCCTCCTGAACATAATAGGCACCACAATGAAATGATGGGTCAAAAGTAAAAGAGGGCCTGCTATCTAAATAGTAACCCTCATTACACCATGGCACGGCTCTGTTTAGACTTTTTGCCAGATTTACAACCGAATCACATTTAGAATCAACCCTTTTATTGGGATTAACTCTAATTGATATAGAAGGAGATGTTTTGGAGATAGCCTCAATAACTCTGCTGCATATGGGCTCATCCAAAGAAAGATGCAGCAACTCAATAAACTCAGCAGGTAATGAGACTCTATCCATCAATCATTTAAATTACCAGAATAATAATTTGCGCCCCAAAGATCATATTTTCTAAAAATTTGAGGCAATTTACTACGGAAACGAACTATATCCCTATTTTTTGGGAGAGTCCAATATACCTCTGAAATTGCAGACATTCTTGGAAAAATACCATACTCCAATCTCTCTCTATGAGGAAAATACTCTGTCCACATACACCCTTGACCACCAATAATATTTTTTGCTAACTCCCTATCCATACTCTTTGGCACAGGCTCAAATAAATAGACAGAATCTAATGAAACAACTCTACTATTGTGACACAAAGAGTCTTCATTCTCTCTCTGAGCAATATTAAAATAGCTATATCTAGAAGGAGTCATTATCACCTTATGCCCCATCTTAGCTGCCTTCACTCCATTAGAGGCATTTCTCCAACTCATTACAATTGCACCATCCACTAGACCAGCATCAATCATCTCGTCCCATCCAATAAAACTACGACCTCTGGCATGAATAGTCTTAGAAACACGCTCTGCAAAGTACCGCTGCAGACCATTCTCATCCTCTAAATTATGCTCCTTAATAAATTGTTGAGTCTTTTCACACTCCTTCCACCACCTCTTTGCACACTCATCGGCACCAATATGAATATAAGGCCCTGGAAAAACATCCATTAACTCATTAAAAACATCATCCAAAAAGGAGAATACCTCCTCAGACGGTGCTAAAACATTATTTTGCCGATTATAAATACCCCAAGTAATTGCTGGTTGCTTAGGTATATCTGGAGTAGTACTAAAATGAGGATAAGTAGCAAGGATAGCCATTGAGTGACCAGGAATATCTATCTCTGGGACAACTGTAATATACCTTTTGGAAGCATAATCTATAATATCCTTCATCTGCTCTATTGTGTAGTATCCACCATATCTTGTACTATCAACACCAGTACCAGGGAAAATACCAATAATAGTTCCTGCCCTCCAAGAACCAATCTCATTTAAAAGAGGATGACTCTTACTCTCCATTCTCCACCCCTGATCATCTGTTAAATGCCAATGAAAGTAGTTCATCTTGTGCATAGCAATATAATCTATATACTGCTTGATATAATCCACAGAATAGATATGCCTTACCACATCTAAATGCATACCTCTATACTCAAAACGTGGAAAATCAAAAACCTTTACAGCAGGCAACTCAATCTCTAACAAAACATTAACACCATCTAAATGATCAACATTACCATTTTGCCCACCTGGCAACATTTGCAAAAGAGTCTGAACAGCATAAAAAAGCCCCTGCTCATTTGCCCCTTTTAACTCAACCACACCATTAGATATATTTGCATAATAACTACCCTCAACAGCCAGTTGCTCCTTAGTAAATGGCGATTTATACCTACTCAATGAACCTGTTGACAAATATATTACACCCTTTTTCCCTCTTTTAACAGAACTCTTACCAGACCTATTTACAATTTGACAATCTATATTATAGTATCTCTTAATATAATCACTCAGGTAGTCTGCCGATAACATATGAGTACTATCCGCAACAGAAATGATAACACCATTTTGCAAAACAAATCCGGTACCCTTGATAGGCTCAATATGCTGAGGATAGGGAACAACAGTCAATTGCGAATAATCGACACTTACCAACCTAGAATTTGCACTCATATTTATAGATAACAACGTAAAAAGTAGAGAGAAAAAAGCAGTAAACTTCATAATATAAAATGTAACGCAGTTATGGAATAGCTGAGGTAGCTTGCTCTATTTGATCTGTAATTTTATCTACAGCCTCCTGCAACTTTCCAACAATCATAAATTTTAACATAGCCGGAATATTCGCTCTAACAATAAATTGAAAATCACAACTAGAAGGAGAAACATAAGTCATATTGACATCTATATTAAACTCTATAGGACTATTTCCATAATGTTTATACTCTATCTTCTCAAATGGAGTCCTTTGTAAAACCTCGATACCCAACTCAAAACCCTGCACCTTACCAACCAAAGTATTAGGCGTTACTCTCACCTCAGACCTCTCCAACATATCCGATGGCAAATTTGCAGCAAAATTGGTAAGATCTGAGAAAATGGTGTAAACAAACTGGTTAGGCCTATTTATTCTTACAACTCTACCCTCAACCTTTGTCATACTACTGCCCCCAAACTTCTGGTGTATATCTCCAGTCTTGAAGAGTCTCAAGATCTGACTCTTTAATATAATTACAAGCAACAGCCTCATTAATAAGAGTCTCGTAATTTGTCAAAGTCCTTAGCTCAATATTTGAGTATTCAAAAGCCCTTCTGGCTTTATTAAAATTATAAGAGAAGATAGCCACCATACCCATAACATGAGCCCCAGCCGCATCTAAACACTCTGCTGCCGATAATGAACTCTGCCCGGTGGAGATTAAATCCTCTACAATCACTACATTGGACTTTTCTGGTAAGTACCCCTCAATTCTTGCACCAGTTCCATGATCCTTAGCCTTTGGCCTAACATAAACAAAAGGTTTTTTAAGATATTCCGCAACCAAAACTCCCCATGAAATAGCCCCTGTTGCCACTCCAGCAATAACATCGGCATCTTTATAGTTTTGTTCAATAATCCTAGCCAATGATTTATAAATAATCTCTCTAGCCTGAGGATATGAGAGAATTTTTCTATTATCACAATATATAGGAGACCTCCAACCAGAGGCCCAAGTAAATGGTTTTTCTACATTTAGCATCACAGCTTTGATATCTAACAGCTGTTTTGCAACAATTTTTTCTATCGACTCCATAAATTAAAGTATCTTTGCATAAAATAACAAGATACAAAGATAGTAAAATCAATCCAGTTTTTAATGTATATTATCTACTTCCAAGACCGTAAATTGGTTGTTTGCAATAAAACACATAACATAGAGAACGATCCAGAAGCTGTTGTATATAGCAATGGTTCTCAACATCAAAACATAACTCAGATCCCTCTCTTTTTTGACAATACACCTTTTATTAAAAGTCTATATATTGTTACTCCAGATCCAGAGCCCACGTTTAAAAAAATATTCACAAATCTTATTAATATTAACGCTGGTGGTGGTGTCGTAATAAATAATGAGGGCAAATATCTACTCATTTTCCGAGCAGGCAAATGGGATCTTCCAAAAGGAAAACAAGAACCAAATGAAGATATAAGAATGTCTGCAATTAGAGAGGTTCAAGAGGAGTGCGGAATATGTAATGTTGAAATCCAAAACCACCTTTGTGACACATATCACACATACCATAGAGATAACAAATTCTACCTTAAAAAGACTAGATGGTATAAAATGATATACAGAGGGGGATGTTGCTGCACAAAACCTCAGGCAGAGGAGGATATAGAACAAGCGAAATGGGTGGATAAAGAGTCACTGCAACAACTTCTTAAAGACACATATCCATCAATATTAGATGTTTTTGCAGCTCTACAACTAGCGTAAATCTGTTACTTCTAGACCAACCTTCCTTCCCTCTGGAAAAATAAAATTAGATGAATCCCATGGGATAACACTCCTGAATGTGCCCAATGATGCAACATATCTGCTTCCATCTTTGGCTTTATACTCAAAAAAGACTGGAATGTTATTATCTCTATTTATAGCAACCACAATTCCAGAATAAGGAATTCTTCTATTAACAGGAACAAGCTCTATCAACCAAACTGACACACCACTTACAACACTCTCCTTTACCTCCTTTGAGACATTGTATGCACTATTGGAACCATCTAATGATATTAAAAACCCTATAGGATTCTCAACAATATCCAAATTTGTGGTATCATGCATAAAAATTATTAACTCTCTCGCATCCACATTATGAATCCATTTAGATTCTCCATCACAATAGATTGACATATAAGGATTAAGCATCCTAAAAGAGTTTCCCTGTGCTTGTATAAAACCATTAAACTCCTCTATTGTAGATCCATCGTTAAAGTATCCAGTCATAGTAAAATCAAACTGAATAGCCTTAAAAGATCTAACTTTTTGGGACATATTACTTAAAATCTTTTGTGCCGATTGAGCATCTGCTCTAACACCATAAAGATTTAGAGAGAGAGCCAAAACAAAAAATACAATTGTATAAACGACTCTTTTTAACATAAAAAATGTGTATTAAAATAAATTATCCCCTATCTATGATCTAAACTCTTTAACATATTCTCAAGAGAAATCATATCTGTAATATATAACTCTCTAGGTTTACTACCATCTTGCGGCCCAACAATTCCAGCCTGATGTAACTGATCCATTATTCTTCCGGCTCTATTATAACCCAAATTGAGCCTTCTCTGAATAAAAGAGGTAGAACCCTGCTGATACTGAACTATTAACCTTGCAGCCTCTTCAAAAAGTTTATCTCTCTTAGAGAGATCAACCTCATTTGCCGATAAAGCCCCACCATCCTCTCCATTATATTCTGGCAAATAGTGTGCCGTAGCATAACCCTGTTGATTAGCAATAAAATCTGTTACTCTCTCCACCTCTGCAGTATCTACAAAAGCACACTGTACTCTGGTTAACTCACCAGATAATGACACTAACATATCTCCTCTACCAACAAGTTGATTTGCACCAGTTGTCTCTAAGATTGTTCTAGAGTCTATATTAGAGATAACTCTAAATGCTATCCTTGCAGGGAAGTTGGCCTTAATTAGACCTGTAATAACATTTGTTGTTGGACGCTGAGTAGCAATAACCAAATGGATACCAATAGCCCTAGCAAGCTGAGCTAACCTCACAATAGGCTCCTCTATCTCCCTACCTGCAGTCATTAGTAAATCGGCAAACTCATCTATAATAACAACAATATAGTTCATATACTTGTGCCCTTTGAGAGGATTAAGCCTTCTATTTAAAAACTTTTCGTTATACTCCTTAACATTTCTCACTTGAGCAGCCTTAAGCAGATCGTACCTAGAGTCCATCTCTAGAGTAAGCGATTTTAGAGTATAAATTACTTTTTGAGTATCTGTGATAATAGCATCTTCGCTATCTGGAAGCTTAGCCAAAAAATGTCTCTCCAATTTAGAATATAGAGACAACTCCACTTTTTTGGGATCTATTAAAACAAATTTAACCTCAGACGGGTGTTTTGTATATAAAAGAGAGGTAATTATAGCATTTAGTCCAACTGACTTACCTTGACCAGTAGCCCCTGCTACAAGCAAGTGAGGCATCTTTGCCAAATCAAAAGTCATTGCCTCATTAGAAATTGTACGGCCAAGAACAATTGGCAAATCAAACGAAGAGTTTCTAAATTTAGGATCCTCCAGAACAGACTTCATTGGAACAATACTAGGCTTATCATTAGCCACTTCAATACCCACAGTATTAGTACCAGGAATTGGAGCAATAATCCTAACACCTCTAGCAGCAAGAGAGAGTGCAATATCATCTTCTAATCTCTTTATCTGCGATATACGAATTCCAGCACTTGGAACAATTTCATAAAGAGTAACCGTAGGACCTGTTCTTGCAAATATTCTCTCAATAGTGATCTTATAGTCGTTTAGAGTCTTTACAATCTTACGATTGTTCTTCTCTAGCTCATCGTGAGGAACCTTATAAATACTATCCTTATAATCGTCCAATAAAGCAAGTGAAGGAGCTTTGTAATGAGAAAGATCTAGACGAGGATCAAAAAGAGCATCTAGGCTCTCTTTAGGAAGATTCCTTAGTTCAACATCCTCTGAATCTAACTGGGAATCATCGTCTACTACTTCAATCTTAGGCAGCTCCTCTGTTTGTAACACATCACCTGCTAAATTGGCATCATCATTATGTTCTATACTCTCTTGCTGAGAATAATCTATAATCTCAAACGTTGGCTCTGCCGATAGTTTACTCTTAACCTCATCCATGTTCACATCTGAACTCAATGAAGTTGTTATAACCTCCTCTTCCAAACTATCTTCTAACTTTTCATCTGCACTATTATCACCTACAACGGCACTATTTGCTTCAGCACTATCATCCACCTTTTTCTCAACCACTTTCTCCCTCTTTCTAGGCAAACTAATCTTATTATATAACGACACAATAGCCCCATTTATCTTAATTAAAACACGCCTATTAACTATTATCAACCAACCGATAAAAAGAACAAAGATTAAAGAACCTGCACCAATAGGACCAAGCATAGCTACCAACCAATTATTAACATGATAACCATAAGAGCCCCCTACTCCACTACCAAACCAATCGTCAAATTTTGTAAACCCAAAGATAAATGAAAAGAGCACCGATAATATTATTGCACCATATATGGTTACATAAAAAACCTTTACCAGATTAACTCTCTTTAATTTGAGAAAAAACAGCGACAATGAAGCAAAAAAGAAAGGGATAATAAAAGCACCTAAACCAAAAAGCTTAGAAAAAAGAAAATTTGCCCAAAGAAACCCAATCATACCACCATCATTCTCGGCATCCACAATTGTTGTCCAAATATCACCCTTATGCAATATAGACTGATCTTGTGCCCAAGTAAATAGGTATGAAAGTAGGGCCACAAAAGTATAAAGAGCCATACCAAAAAAGAAAAGCCCAGATAATAATCTAATTATCTCGGATTTTTTTGGCAACGGTGCAATCTCTGGATCTATATTTTTGGTCTTCTTTTTTGCCATTACAATAACTAGTTTATCCTCTCTATCTTAGCTCCTAGAGCATTCAACCTTGTATCTATATTCTGATAACCCCTGTCTATCTGCTCGATATTCTCAATAACACTCACTCCAGTTGCACTCATTGCAGCAATCAACAGTGCAATTCCAGCCCTAATGTCTGGTGAAACCATTCTAGTAGATTTGAGCTGAAAATCTCTATTATGTCCAATAATTGTTGCTCTATGCGGATCACAAAGAATTATCTGTGCCCCCATATCAATAAGCTTATCCACAAAAAAGAGCCTACTCTCAAACATCTTTTGATGAATCAACACAGATCCTTTTGCTTGAGTAGCTACAACAAGAAATACAGATAGAAGATCGGGAGTTAAACCAGGCCAAGTTGCATCGGCAATGGTCATAATAGAACCATCTAAAAAACTCTCAATCTCATAATTTTCATGTGTGGGAATATAGATATCATCTCCTCTCCTCTCTATGGTAATACCCAAACGCCTAAATTGGTCTGGAATAATACCTAACATATTGTATGATACATTTTTTATAGTAATCTCACTAGCTGTCATTGCTGCCATACCAATAAAACTACCAATCTCTATCATATCTGGCAAAATAGTGTGTTCTGCCGAATGGTCCAAAGAGTCAACCCCATTTATTGTTAACAGATTGGAGCCAACACCCGAAATATCTGCTCCCATTTTATTTAAAAGAGAACAGAGTTGTTGAACATATGGTTCACATGCAGCATTATAAATTGTGGTTTGACCTTTTGCTAAAACAGCAGCCATAACAATATTGGCTGTACCAGTAACAGAGGCCTCATCCAACAACATATAGCACCCCTTTAGCCCCCCCTTACTCTTTAACTCATAACCACAACCATTAACAAAATTGAGCTCTGCACCCAATTTACACAACCCCACAAGGTGAGTATCTAATCTTCTGCGTCCTATTTTATCTCCACCAGGCTTAGGCATCATTGCAAAACCAAACCTAGCCAAAAGAGGTCCAACAAGCATCACCGACCCTCTAAGAGAAGATGAGAGAGAACAGAACTCCTGCGATAAAATAAAATTTGTATCGATATCTTTTGCATAAAATGCATAGGAGTGAGAGATACATCCATGATCTTTACCACAAACTCCTAGATACTCAACTATAACACCCAATCTTTGCAATAGCTCAATAAGGCGTTTAACATCAATAATATCTGGTATATTGTGAATAACAATACGTTTTTGAGAGAGAAGAACTGCCGATATAACCTGCAGTGCCTCATTTTTTGCTCCTTGAGGAGTGATCTCTCCTTTTAAACGTAAGCCTCCATGTACTCTAAAAGCTCCCATAACACTTCTCTATTTTCTTTTATTCTGTTTGTTTGGTTTTCTTTTGTTTTGTCTAAAATGTGGCTTAGACTGTTGAGACTGATGCCCATGAGTATGACCCTGTGTATGACCATGAGCAGAGGATTGAACAGTAGATAGTTGAAAATTCTCTGGAACTTTAATTTTACCATCTGATAAACTCTCTATATCTCTAAAAATAATCTCTTGAGTTACAGTATCTTTATTCCATATCAGATACTGTTGACGCATATAGTTGGCCAAAACCATTATCATCCCATCTTTTGCCTCACCTTCTGGTTTTTCCGAAATCATTTTGATCATATTCTGAATATTTCTGCCATAATGCACAGCCTTTAAAGGTGACTTATCCAGAGGTATTGGATTTGGAGCTGTAGAGAAAGTCTCTTTTGTTGGAGTGGGATATGGAGAGTCAATGTCAATATCAAAATCGGCAATAATTTGAACATGATCCCACAATTTGTGACGAAAATCGTTAAGATCTCTAAGTTGAGGATTAAGAACACCCATTACCCCAACAACAGCATTTATCTGCTGATTTCTCTTCTCCTTTTGGGGAATATCCTTAACATACTCTATCATCTTCTGAACATGCCTTCCATACTCAGGCATAATCAATTTTGACCTTTGTGTATTATAATCCATCTATTTTGTTTGTAATTTATCTATATTTTGCAAAGATACACAAATTTTAGCACCCAACTCCTCTAAAAACAGGTAGGCTGCCTTTTCTGTAACATTAAGAACAGTTGCTCTCTTTTTTACAAAAGGACCGCATATAATCTCTACCTCATCTCCATTTGTGATCAACTCTCTATTGACCGCTATATCTAAAAACTCCTTTATGGCCTCAATCTCGGAATCCTTAACCACAGCAGGCTTACCAAGATAAAAGACAATTTTAGACACACCATAAATCAATAGCAAATCTCTTAGCTTATGCTCTGGACAATCTACAAAAACATAGGAGCTAAACAGAGGCTGCTCCACAACCTTAATTCTGTCACTCCACTTTCTTTTAACTTTGTGAATGGGTAAAAAAACTTCGTATCCAATTTCGGCAACCCTATCTCTAACTTTTTTCTCTGCTCTAGCTGCAGTATAAAGAACAAACCAACTCATAAATATTTTTAAAAAGAGCGTAATATACTGACACAAATATAGAGAAAATAAGCCAAAATCTATTATATTTGCAATCACCCTCTTTGAAACAGAGGCTATAATAAAGAATTAACAGAAATAGATTTATTTATGTATAATCAACTGATCTCCAAGAAAAACAAAATGGCCGTAATAGGTCTGGGATATGTAGGGTTACCATTGGCTCTTGAGTTTTCCAAACACTTTTCCGTTATAGGATACGACATAAATCAAAGACACGTCAAATTACTTCAAAACGGAGTAGATGCAAGTGGTGAGATTCCCGAAGAGGAGTTTAAAGGAAGAGATCTAGTATTTACACATAATTCAGAAGATATTAACGACTGTTCTCTATTTATAATTGCAGTACCCACTCCAATAGATAAATACAATAAACCAGACCTAAGACCATTGCTATCTGCTACACTAAGTGTTGCAAACGCTATTAAACCTGGAGATTTTGTTATTTATGAATCTACAGTATATCCTGGCTGCACAACAGAGGAGTGCGTTCCCCTACTAGAGAGAGTATCTAATTTAAGATACAGAAAAGACTTTAAAGTTGGTTACTCACCAGAGAGAATCAACCCAGGAGATACTCAACACTCATTTAAAAACACAACAAAAATAGTATCTGCCTGCGATCAGGAGTCTCTTGATCAGATTGCAAAAATATACGAAACTGTTGTAGCTGCAGGCGTACACAGAGCACCAGATATTAAAGTTGCAGAAGCTGCAAAAATTATTGAGAACACTCAACGTGACGTAAATATTGCTCTAATGAACGAGCTCTCAATCCTATTTAACAGAATGGGGATCAACACATACGACGTTATCAAGGCAGCCTCCACAAAATGGAATTTTGTACCATACACACCAGGGCTTGTTGGTGGGCATTGCATAGGAGTAGATCCATACTATATGGTACATAAAGCAGCAGAACTTAAATATCACCCGCAAATGATTGCCTCTGGACGATTTGTCAATGACTCAATGGGTGGATATGTTGCAAAACAGACAGTAAAAAAACTCCTATCAAACGATCTTCCTCTTTTAAGAGCTAGAGTATTGGTTATGGGGATAACATACAAAGAGAATGTATCCGATATAAGAAACTCAAAAGTTGTAGATATAGTAAAGGAGCTACAAAGCTATAGAGTAAGTGTAGATGTTGTAGACTACAAAGCCGACGCACATATGGTTGAAGATGAATATGGAATTAAGCTGCTACCTACTCCTGCAGGTAAATATCATGCAGTAATTATGGCCGTTCCTCATCAACAATATGTTAACATGAGTGAAAACGACTTTAAAAATTTACTAGACCCAAAAGGGCTTGTTGTTGACATCAGAGGAATATACAAAGATGTAATTAAAGAGCTTAGATATTGGTCTCTTTAAAAACACCTTATTCAAAAAATATAAGTCTATAATTATAGTTTATTTAATTGAGAGGCTATCCCACTTATTGTGTCGATAGCCTTTTTAACTTTTTCGGCAGATTTTGCCGATTTAGACATTTTTATAGCTCTGTTTCTCATTAATTTAATGACATTCTCAATGTCTTTAGAGCTCTCTTTAACAGCCTTAACAACATTATCCTGCATAATAGAAATAATCTCACGCTCTCTTTTTCTTAACTCCAAAGAGGCACGCTCCAATTCAGAAAGTTGCTCCTTGGAGAGATTCGTGGATTCAAACCTCAATTTTTCTGCTACAATAAGAGCCTCCCTAATTTGCTTTAGATCTTCCATAATTACAAAATTATCCAACTAAGATAACAATTTTTCTTCTAAATAGTTAAAGAGAATTAAATAGTTGAGTTAAAACCTTTACCTCTTTCTGAAAATTGGTAATATCTGTAAAGATTTCGTCAAAATCTCTACCATTATGCATACTTTGAGCAATCTTATTATGACTCTTTATCAAACGATTTGCCGAAGAGATAATAGCTCCTCTGGCATAAGAGAGAGACTCCACCCTTTTCTTTAAAGCTAGATAGCCCTTATCATCTGAATTACCGGATTTTAGATAAGAGATATAGTTTTGCTCTAGACTCTTTCTTTCGTTTTCTATCATAGAGGTCACCTCTTGAGAACGTAATACCTTAACTAAAGAACCTATAACCACAGAGACCAAAGTATCTCCTTGAGAGACAAAATCCTTTACAGCCCTTGCCTGAGCCCTCCTTTTGAACATCTCCATAGAATAACCCACAATCCTTCCAGCACTCTTTCCAAAACCAAGAGGAATAGCATCATCTATAAAATCAAAGGCATTTATCTTTGCAGCTAAAGAGTCGATAGAGCGACCCAATGACCTAAACTCTCTTCCAGAATCTTTCCACCTAGACTCCCCTGCAAGTAACTTAAGCGCTCTTGAATAACCCCCAATAACCTCCATAGAGATATTGCACTTTTTGGCAAGAGAGATATCCTTCTCCATTGCCGAATAGATTGAGTTTAACTCCTCTACCCTAAGCTCTGGGGTAGATAAAGAGCTAGCAAAATAGATCCCTCTAGAAGACCTTACATTAGCCATCTCAATAAAAAGTGTAGATGGATACTTACTAAAACTATCACAAACTGTAGCAAAGTCAGTTACAGCCTTCATCTGACCCTTTGACAATGGGGCACATGAAAAAAAAGTTCCCGACAAAACAACTATTGTCAGCAACTGCATTAATGGAACTCTATTTCTTGAACATTCCATGGTAATAAGTATAAAGTAAAAAAAAAGAAAAGAGGCAGTCGGGTTAGATCAAATAACAGAAATCTGTTAATAATGCTCATGAATAAGGAGAACTGCCTCTAATACAGTTGATTACCAGATATCCCCTTAAGACATAGATAATGTCTTAATCTGAAAATCAATACAAAGATATACAAAAAAAAGAGACCTACAATAGCAGGCCTCAATATTTTGTAAAAAAACGCACAATTATGCTTCGATAGCCTCTTTAGGCATAACAGAAACATATGATTTATTATCTGCTTTCTTACGGAAAACTACTATTCCGTCAATTAAAGCAAAAAGCGTATGATCTTTTCCTACACCAACATTTAGTCCGGGATTATGAGCTGTACCTCTCTGACGAACTAATATGTTACCGGCTTTGGCGAATTGACCACCAAATAATTTGACGCCTAATCGTTTACTATGTGATTCACGTCCGTTCTTGGAACTACCGACACCTTTCTTATGAGCCATGATCTATAAATTTTTTCCGGATTAAACTTAAGCAATTTCTTGAATTTGAATTTGTGTTAAACACTGACGATGACCATTCTTTTTAGAATAACCTTTACGGCGTTTCTTTTTGAAAACTATCACCTTATCACCTTTTAAATGGGTAATTACAGTAGCTTTAACAGCAGCTCCATCTACATAAGGAGCTCCAACCTTAATAGCACCATCGTTATCTACTAAAAGAACTTTGTCAAAAGTTAACTCAGCTCCCTCTGTAGCATCTAAACGATGTACATAGATCTTCTGATCTTTCTCTACTTTAAATTGCTGACCTGCAATATCTACAATTGCGTACATAAAATTAAATAATTTTAAATTAACGACTGTAAGCGGATATATTTAAATATCTCTTATTGTTGAGCTTAACAATCTTGAATCAATATTTTGGACCGCAAATATAGATATTATTATTAATTAGAGCAAATTATTTATTATTTTTGTTGAATGGATACACTATTTATTTATAACAAGTCTGTAAACGGGCAGGATTTTATTGGAAGAGATTCCGAGATTAATCAACTATTTGGATCCATCAAAGATAAATTAGAGAAAAAATCTACACTTAATCCAGTATTATATGCCCCACCAAAGAGTGGAAAAAACTCACTTATAGAGGTAGTTATAGATAAATTATCCAAAAACAATACTCTCTTTACACTCACTCAGATTAACCTATTTAACGTTAGAACAGAAAAACTTCTTCTTAAAAAGATCTGCAGCAATATATTAGACTCACATGGAGTAATTAAAGAACAGCAGCAAATAGTCATAGCAGAACTAGCCCCATTGGCAGAGCCGTTTTTTATCAAATCTGGTAATGCCGATATAGACCACCTACCTGTTGATGACAAAATTATTGAACAGGTTTTTGATCTTCCAGATCGTATTGCACAAGAGTATGGAACCAACCCTCTTATTTATATACAAGAGTTTCAAGAGATATTGCTATTTGACGACTCATACAAAATATTAAAAATTTTAGAACGAGTAATATCTAAACATACAAATGTATGCTACATCATTAGCGGCTCTTTGGTAAATGCTATGAAAAGCATATTCGAAGAGCAAAAATTTTTCTATGGTTCTGTAAAAAGGATAGAGCTAAATCCTTTAGGATTGAGAGAGAGTGTTCAATTTTTAAATAAAGCATTTCTTAAAACAGGCCGAGTAATAAGCCCACAACTGGCCACAAAACTATATAACTATGTGGATGGAGATCCATGGTATCTTCAGCAATTAGGAGAGCTCTCCTACTCCTCCACAAGAGGTTTTTTAACAGAGGGTGTTTTAAAACAAGCTTTTGACTGCCTAATGGAGCTTCACTCATATAGGTTTAGAATGATTACCAGCCGATTGACCAGATATCAAATAAGTTTCATTAAGGCTATTCTAGATAATAATCTTCAACTGTGCTCCTCTGAAACAATGATAAAATATGGCTTTAACTCATCGGCAAATGTTAAGAGACTAAGGGATGCCGTAAAGAAGAAGGAGCTTTTAACACAACAACAAGATGAGTGGATCTTTTTGGACCCTCTATTTAAAAAGTGGCTAAAAGAGGTCTATTTCAATTAGCAAATTACAAACATGATTATGAAAAAATTACTAATAGCAGTTACTGGCGCTAGTGGTCAAATATATGCAAAGAGAATTATTGAGATTGCAATAGAAAATGGACACAAAGTAAATGTAATTTTTACTCAAACAGCTCAACAAGTGTGGCAAGACGAACTTGACAACCTACCACTACCCCAACAAGATATATTGATTGACAATAACAGCTATTACCACAAATATGCATCTGGATCTAATCCTGCCGATGCAATGATTATAATCCCATGTACTATGGGCACTGCAGCAAGAGTTGCTAATGGGCTAAGCAGCGACCTTATCTGTAGAGCAGCAGATGTTATGCTAAAAGAGAGACTCCCACTGGTAATTGTTCCCAGAGAGAGCCCATTTAATCTTATTCACCTTACAAATCTAACAAAACTTGCTCAGGCTGGAGCTATAATAGCGCCAGCATCTCCCTCTTTCTATACAAAACCAGAGAGCATTGAACAGATGGCAGATCAACTATGTAAAAGAGTATTAAATATAGTGGGAGTAGATTCTCAAATGAAGAGATTCCACTCCCAGCTATAATTTTTTTATAGATCTTTAATCTATCTCTTTTTAGCCACTAAAGATCAATAGCAGCTGCCTTACTATAATCTATAACAGACATTTTTTGGTTATACATAGCCTGTATTAAGCCACTATATGACTGAACCCAAGTTATTTGTGCCGACAAAACATCTAGAATAGTTAAATTACCCTCTGTATAGCTAAAAGTATTTAAATCTAAATTTCTTTGAGCAATATCACAATTATCTATTGCAATACCAATCATATTTGTATTCTCTATCATAGAGGTCCAAGCTTGAGCAATCTCCTTTAAAATATTATCTTGTAAAGACATCTTACTATACTCATAACTCTTTAATAGAGCTCTTTGATAATCTACAGATCTATAACGCGCACCAAAATTAAAAATGGGCACAGACAAAGAAGCAAACATTAGTGGATTAAACTGAGTATCTCCAGAGAGATTAATCATTTTTGTGCCCCAATTCAACTTAGCACCTATACTCAACTTGGGATTATATAAACCTCTAGCAAGAGATATCTGATAGTTTTGAGAATCTACATTCAGCTGAGATATTTTAAACTCTGGTCGATTAACAATTGCACTTTTTAAATCTACAGCCATAGGCATCTGATTAAACAGGTTATCTAAGTCTGCAACATCTATTGGAGCAAAAGGATCATGTCCAATCATGACATTGAGATTTTGAAGCGCTATTTTATACGACTTATATACATTTATCTTTTGAAGCTGCACGTCTTTTTGCCTTGCAGAAATCTGCAAAAGCTCTGTTCTACTAATTAATCCCTCGTTAAACCTATCGCTTAATACTGCATACAAAGTATCAACTATCTGCTCAAATCTGCAGATCAATTTGTAATTCTCTTTTTGAGCAGATGCCGATAGATATGCAACTCTTGCATAGTACATTACATCTCTTGTGGTTAAATTTAGCTGTTCATTACCAATTTCAGATGATAACTGAGCAATTTTATATCTATTAGAGATTTGACCTCCTGAGTATATTGGCAAACTAACCACACCCTCTACACTATAACTCTCTCTATTAAGATCCATAACATTATTTGCAATATTGAGAGTACTGTGGTCTAAAGCGTATGAAAAATTTGCATTTGCTAAAACAGAAGGAAAAAACGAAGTATATGCCAATTTAGCCGCCTGTTCAAAAGCAATACGCTTAGAATGTGCCGATTTAACATCATGGTTATACTCCAAAACTCGCTCTACAAACTGCTCTAGAGGCAACTCTTCTCTACTCTCTTGAGCCAATGCATTATATGGGTAGATAGAAAGAGCCGCTCCAATTACCAATAGAGTAATACCCTTTTTTACCGAGTTAACACCATTACCCTTGGTTTGATTTTGAACTTTTACCCTAAAGAAAGCAGCATATGCAACAGGCAAAACCAAAATCGTCAATATTGTAGAGACAAAAAGTCCCCCAATAATTGTTGCTGCCATTCCACCAAACATAGCATCAAAAACAAGAGGAAACATACCCAAAATTGTGGTTCCCGATGCCATTACAACAGGAATTATCCTACTCTTTGTAGCATCTACAATAGCATCCATCTCCTCTTTTCCTTGCTCTAGCTGAGCTCCTATTTCATCTACCAACACAATTGCATTTTTAATATTCATACCAATTAACCCCAAAAGTCCCAGCATAGCAAAAAAATCTAGCGACTTTCCAAACACCAATAACCCTAGAACAACTCCAATAAACATAAGTGGCAACATACTCATAATAAGAACCGGTTTTCTGTAATTTTTTGGAAACAGCAACAAAAGAACCACATAGATAAGTCCAAACATTAGAGGAACATTTTTACCAATAGCACTATTGCCCTCTTCTCTGCTATCCTGCTCTCCAAAATATGAGAGAGAGTAACCTTGAGGCAGCTCAATATTCTGAGCAATATTTGAATATAGAGACCCAAAAGCAGCAATAGTATTTCCTCCACGCACAGGATCGGCTTGCATGAGCATTAACCTCTCTCTATTGTATCTTTTTATTACACTATAATCATATTTTAAATCAATATCTTTGGCAACCTGCTCTAATTTAACGCTTTTGCCCTTTGAACTATACACAGGAATAGATTTAATATCGTTCAGATTCATATTTGCAAGATCTTGTCCCTTTAAAAGAATTGGCATGAAAAGATCGCCCTCTCTATACTCTCCCAAAGGAACGCCATTAGAAACCAATTTAATAGCATAAGCAAACTGCTGACGAGTGATACCTAACCTCAACCCTTTCTCTTGAGAAAACTCTGGAACAACAATAGGAACTTGAGCCCCCCAGCTATTTCTGATATCCATAACAGATTTATCTGACCTGGCTATTTCTGATGCTTTTTGAGTTAAAAGAGAGAGTGTATCTATATTAGGCCCTCTAAAACCAATCTCAATTGATGCTGCAGGCACTGGAGATAGAGCAAATAGAGACGATCTTGTCAAAATATCTGGATAGTTATTTCTCATATACCAGTAGAACTCATCCTCTTGCTCAACAGTATAAGCACTACTATTCAACTCAATTAAAATATTGGCAAAATTGGACAATGGTCCTGCCGATGAACTTGCAAGATAGTAGCGAATTGGAGCACCTCCAATGGTTATAGAATAATTTTTGATCTTCTCATTTTTAGAGAGATAATTCTCTATCTCAATAACATTACGTTCAACCTCTCTGATATCATAACCCTCTGGAAATATAAGGTCTGCTCTAAAATATGGTTTATCCATAACTGGGAAAAACGATTGTGGCATAAGACCCATAACAACCAAAGAGAGAATTAGAGTTGCCACAACAGAGACTATGGTCAAATATCTTCTTTTTATCAACAGAGTTAAAAAAGAGGCAAATTTTGAATAAAAGCCCGATGAATATGGTTCAACCTGGGAGTCTGTACTAGATTCTTTTAGTATAAAATCGCCAAAAGTGGTTGTTTGACTTAAAGCTAAAACCCAGCTCAGACCAAGAGATACCGCCAATACAATGAAAAGTGGTTTAACAATCTCTGCAACAGAAGCTGGAGCTAAGTACATCGGCAAAAAGGAGCAGACAGCAATAAATGTGGCACCTAAAAGAGCCCACTGAGGCTTGGTTGCAGCATCAATAAGTGCTTTAAACCGTTTTGAGCCTCTCATTATTGCAATCTGAGCATTATCTGTAACAACAATAGCATTATCTACCAACATACCCATAGCAATAATAAATGCTGCAAGAGAGGTTCTGTTAAGGCCAACATCAAATAGGAGCATTATCAAAAGAGTACCTCCAACAGAAAAGATTAAGGAGCTACCAATTAAAAGCCCTGCCCTATAGCCCATTACAATAAAAATTACAAAAATAACAATCATCAGTGAGACAATAAGGTTAATTATAAAACCATTATTTGCCTCATTTGCAATAATATGTTCTGGATATAAAGCAATAAGAGACAATCCAGCAGGTAAATTATCCTCTATGATTCTAAGCTGATCATCTACGCTATTTCCCACCGCAACAACGTTGTCCTTTGCACCAGTTGCTACACCGATGCCGATGGCTCGTTTGCCATTAACACGCATCAAATACGATGGTCTATCGGCATAGCCTTTATATACATTTGCAATATCACCAAGACGGACCTCTCCTCTATTTCTGGTAATAATTAATTGATTAGCTATATCATCTACCGATTGATAGGTGCCATCTGGAGATATTTTACCATATATTTTCCAGCATTGATCTCACCTGTGTTTATAAGTAGATTCTGAGTTTGTATAACTTGTTTAATTGAGTTAGGATCCAAGCCAAGAACAGCAAGTCTCTCTAATGCAATATCTACATAAACCACCTCTTGTTGCTCTGCAAATAGAGTAACCTTTTGAACACCTTTTATTGGTGTTAAGTCTCTTTTTATTTGCTGAGCAAAGTGTCTCATATAGGAGTCAGATATTCCATCTTGAGCAACTAATGCATAATAGATTCCAAAGACATCTCCAAAATCGTCATTTACAAATATATTTGAGGCTCCAGCTGGCAGACGTGGCTGAATATTAGCAACTTTTCTACGTAACTCGTCCCACTTTAGAGGCATTCTCTCTGGAGTAATGGTTGGATCTAGATCTACAGTAATTTTGGACATTCCATAATAGGACTCAGATTTTACCTGTTTAACCTCACTCATAGATTGAACTTCGCGCTCAATTGGTTCGGTTATCAGTAGCTCTACCTCTGCGGGAGTTGCCCCAGGATAGTTGGTTATCAATACTGCTGTTTTGATTATAAACGGAGAGTCCTCTTTTTTGGGAAGAAGAAAAAATGAGTAGACTCCACCAATTAATAAAACAGCTAAAAAGAAAAAGATAACCTTTTTATTTTTTAAAGAATATTCCGCTATATTCATATTTGTTTCACTCTTTTAGTTTAGGGCTCTCACTGATTGACCATTAGTTATTCTGGTAGTACCTGCAGCAATAACAACCTCTCCTGCCTCAACTCCAGATTTAACAATAACATACTGGGCACCATAAAGACCAGCATCATTTATAGGTCTAAATTGTGCAATTCCATCTTTTACAACATAAACTCCTTTGCCTGTATATCTAGAGCTTTTATCTCTATTGAGGGTATCATTATTTGTGGTAGTGGATAAATCATAATCCTTTACAGAGACAACTGCCGCAACGGGCACAAGGTTTGCTCCTTCGAATAGTCTGTTCTGAGTTCTAAGAATAACTCGGCAAGAGAAGCCTACAGCTACGGGGAACTCCTTAATATTAAAACGCTTATCTGTAATATTTAATGTTACAGGGATGCCAGATCCATCTAGTGAAGCTCTAACGTATTCTTTAACATCGGCCGCAAACTGAATTCCTTTAAAGTTGTCAAATTCAATAAAAAATTTTGGATTTTGATTGAGGTAAATAAATGCAGACTCGGCTAAAGTAAACTTTACCAACAGATTGTATTCATTAATTAGTGCTACGATGGGTTGACCTGCCTGAACTTTTTGATAGTTTTGCACATATAGTTTTTGGATAAATCCATCAAAAGGGGCTCTCAAACTAGTTTGCTCCAACATATCTTTTGCCGATTCAAAAGAGGCCAAGACGCTATAGTATGCAGCCATTTTACTCTCAAAATCTTGTACAGATACGGCTTCTCTCTCTAGTAATCTCTGAGAACGCTCCATCTGAGATTTTGCTTGCTGATAAGTGGCTTGTTTTGAGTTAAACTGCAACTTCATATCTAAATCATCAATTTTTGCGATAAGGTCTCCTTTCTTAACCATTTGTCCCTCAGAAACATCTAATCTAACCAACGGACCAGATATTTTAAATGCTAACTCTCCATACTGATCTGGATAGACATAGCCACTAAATGTCTTGGATATAGTATCTAATGAGATTACCTCCCAAACCTTTACAGGGTGGGGCTCACTCTCAACTTTGCTCTTGTCTCTACCTGAACAACCAACAAGATTAAGCATTGAGAGTGCAGATACAATGATAATTATAACTTTAAAATTTTTCATATGATGTAAGTTTAAGAATATGCTGCATAACAACATAAAGTTAAACATTTTAAATGGTATTATGTTCAAAAAGAGGCCTCTGAGGTGTGACTCTGACGGAGTGCGTGCAAAGACCTGGACGCTAGGGGTTTGGGGCTGGACTCTGACGGAGTGCGTACACTCAAAGGCTTGGTTAAGAGCGGTTTGGGGTGTGACTCTGACGGAGTGCGTGCAAAGATGTTGGTTGTTAGCGTTTTGTGAATTCAAAAAGGTTTTGGTGACAGGGCTGGCTGAGGCTGAAAGGCAGCTTTGCTTGCAAAGCTTGCACAATCTACCATATACTGGGTTGGTGTTCAGGGATTTGGGACTGGACTCTGACGGAGTTCGTACAAAAACGCTGGTTATGAGAGGCTTGCTGTTTTAAAAAGGTTTGGACTGGAGCAGGAGGCTTGCTCACGCTCCCCATCAAAGTTTTCAACTTTAATGGGGTTGGAT
>LUYZ01000019.1 GCA_001603425.1 Bacteroidales bacterium Bact_08 | reverse complement strand
TTGGAAGTTCATAATTCTTATTTTAGTTTAAAATATATTTTGGTAAATTTACAAAAAAATAGAACTATTTTATTTAAATATGTTATCTTTTTGCGAAATAAAAGGTGTTTTATCTCAAAAATGTGTTGGGATAGCTGGCGCTGGAGGGTTGGGTTCGAATTGTGCTCAAAATCTAGTTCGCTCAGGTATTGGTAAATTGATTATTGCAGACTTTGATACGGTTAATGAGAGTAACTTAAATAGACAGTTCTATTTTAGAAATCAGATTGGCCAAAAGAAGGTATTTGCTTTAAGAGACAATCTAAATATGATTGATGAAAGGTCTATAATCCAAATTCACGATTGTGTGGTAGATATAGATAATATTCCGTTATTGTATAATACATGTGATGTGGTTGTGGAGGCATTTGATTCGGCAGAGAGTAAGCACATGTTAATTGAGTACATGTGTTATAACTATCCAAATATACCAGTAGTATCGGCTTCTGGGCTTGCTGGTTTTGGATCTCTTGATAGGATTCATGTAGTTGAGTCTGGTAATCTATTTGTCTGTGGAGATTTTGAATCTCAGGTAGAGTATAATAACCCACCACTAGGCCCCAAAGTATCTATGGTATCTGCTATGCAGGCCGATATTGTTTTACAAATTTTGCTTAAAAAATAGAGATGAAGATATTACTTAATAACAGAGAAGAGTTTTTGGAGTTGGGGCTTAATCCATCCATAGAAGATGTAATTGATTATAAGAATTATAAATTTAAAATGTTGGTAGTGCGTCTTAATGGGGAGTTGATAAAAAAGGAGTATTATGCAAGTACAGTAGTAGCTGAGGGAGACGATCTAAAAATTATTCATCTAGTTAGTGGTGGTTGATAATTATTGCGTTAATTGTTGTCTAATAGACTCTTTATGAATTGCCTCCATAATGCTTTTAATAAATTGAGGATCCATAGATAGCTCATTTGCTAAAAGTGTATTTCTACTCATTATTTGATGATATCTTTCTGGTTGGAGAATTGGAATGTTATTAGACTTTTTGAATAGCCCAATTTTTCGAGATATATTCATCCTTTCAGAGAGTAACTCCATTACTCTTGAGTCAATGGAGTCGATCTCATCTCTAAGTTTAATAATAGAGGATTCTATATCTTTTTCGTTGTTGTCTTTAAATTTTAAAGTAGATAAGATCCGTTTTAACTCTGTTGGAGTAATCTGTTGTTGCGAATCACTTAGAGCGGAGTCTGGATTGATATGTGTCTCAATCATCAATCCATCAAATCCAATATCTAAAGAGTGTTGTGAAATAGTTTCTATTAAATCTCGTTTCCCTCCAATGTGACTAGGGTCACAGATCATCTTAAGTTTAGGAAATACTCTTTTTACCTCAATAGGGATTTGCCATTGTGGATTATTTCTAAAGTATCCACTTTTGTACATACTAAAACCTCTATGAACAGCGGCAATATTATATATGGAGCTATTTAAAAAGCGTTCAATTGCTCCAATCCATAAATCGGCATCTGGATTTATGGGGTTTTTAATCAAAAAACAATTATTGAGACCTTTTGCCGCCTCAACAATCTCTTGAACTAAAAATGGATTGGCTGTTGTTCTTGCTCCTAGCCAAAAGATGTCGATATTGTATTTTAGGGCTAATTCTAAATGTTTTGGACCAGCTATCTCTGTTGCTACTAAAAGAGATGTCTCTTTTTTTGCTTGAGAAATCCATTTAAGAGCCTCCTCTCCCATCCCTTCAAAAGATCCTGGTTTTGTTCTAGGTTTCCATGCTCCTGCTCTAAAAATCTTTATACCAAGATCTTTGATCATTTTGGCAGTTTCCATGGTCTGTTCTGGTGTCTCAGCACTACAAGGGCCCGCAATAATCACATGGTTACTATCATTGTATGTATATGTTATATCAAAATTCATTATATTCGTTAGTTTTTTGCAAAATAACGACTTTTATTATGAATTATAAAAAGATAGCTTTAATTTCTATTGTCATACTTACACTGTTTGGGTGTAAATACAACCCTTTTGATGCTTTTACAGGTTCTACATTAATATGGAAATCTGGCGCAAATAACTATTTTAACAGAGAGAAACCTACCAAATTGAGCTATAGTGGGGAGATATTAATTACTGGAGAGGTAGAGAGAGATGTTGTATATAATTATCAAGACCTACCATGGCGTTCAGTTGTTGTTAAGGAGATTGTTGGGACAGATAGTTCTGATTTTATTGGAACATATAGATATGACGGCATTGCTTTATGCGATATACTAAGTACGCTATCTGTGGATAAAAAGAGCAAAGAGGAGTTTTATCCTCCTGTAGATCTTTTTGTGGAAATATGGGATGATAATAACCAGTATGTTGTCTTTAGTTGGGGTGAGCTTTTTTATACCAATACTCCATATAATGTAATATTGGCTCTTAATGTAACTAGGGTAATTCCTGGTAAAACAGGTGAACTTTGGACTCTTCCAAAAGTAAATAAGATTGTCTCGTCTAACGATTTCTTATCATTAAGGAATTTGCAAAATCCAACTAAAATTGTGATAAAGTCTTTGACAGGAGATTATAATGTCAATAGAGATAGGGTTAAGGAGGTAAGCACTAAAATAGAGTTGAAGTTGAATAACAATATATTGAGTGAGTTTAATTATCCTCTAGATCAGTTCCCGATAGTTGATTTTACCACCAATTTTTATGGTCAAAGTATGGGTAATAAAGGTGTTAAAGTATTTTCTGGAAGGCCGATTGAGCATCTTTTTACAGATTTAGCAGAGAAGGAACTACTCAGTAAGGGAGTTGTCTCTATAGAGGGAAGTGATGGATATAGGGCTGCTTTTTCTATATCTGAGCTTATAAACAGAGTAGACCACTTAACTCCATTGATATGTGAAAGTTTTAATGAAGAGGGTAGAGCGGGGTTCTCTCTATTTGCAAGAGCAGATCTTTTTGCCGATAGGTCTGTTAAAAGTTTAAATGGAATTAGAGTATATATACCAAATAAATAATATGCTGATATGAAAAGAATTATGATTATCACAATAGCCTCAATACTTCTGTTTGGGTGTTATGGTAATAGAGATAGTAGATTAACTATCTTTCATGCCGGATCTCTTTCCTATCCATTAAAGCAGATGGTAGACTCGTTTAAAGTTTATCATCCAGATATATCAATTAACTTAGAAGCCTCTGGGAGTGTGGATGCAGCAAGGAAGATTACAGAATTAAAGAGAGAGTGTGATATAATGGCATCGGCCGATTATAGAATTATTGAGCAATTACTTATTCCTAATTTTGCAGATAGCTCTATAAATTTTGCCTCAAATAGCATGGCTATTGTCTATACTCCAAAATCTAGATATTCAAATGAGATAAATAGTGATAATTGGATAGATATTCTATCTAAAGATGATGTCTATATTGGACGTTCAGACCCAAATGCAGACCCATGTGGTTATAGATCTCTGATAGTTCTAGATCTTGCAAAAAGAAGCAACCATCATAATAGTGCAAAAGTTGTAGCGATAAATAAAATATTAAACAAGGAGAAGACATTTATTAGACCAAAAGAGGTAGATCTTTTGGCCTTATTGGATGCAGGAGCTGTAGACTATATTTTTTTATATAAATCGGTTGCCGTTCAACATAAATTAAATTATTTGGAACTAAATGACTCTATAAGTCTTATAAATCCAAAATTGAATGATTTTTATAGTGGAACTTCTGTTGTAATTAGAGGAGGAGCACCAAAGGATTCTATAACTATTTATGGAGAGGCTATGATATATGGTTTAACTATATTGAAAAATGCCCCTAACAAAGTTGTTGCAGAGGCATTTGTAGATTTTATAAGGTCTCCTAAGGGTAAAGAGATATTGAGAAGATCTGGCCAGGAGGCTTTATAGCTCTTTCCAGATAAGTTCGTCTAAATCTCTTTTGGGCACATGATGTACACCATCTGCATCTCTCCAATATTTTATATCTCCATTAGAGACAGGGTCTATTACAACGCTCTCTTTTGGTTTGCCAAGGGCAATAACCATTATAACCTCAAGGTGATCTGGTAGTTGAAATATTTTATGCAGTTCTGGTTTGTTTAAACTTGCAATCATACACCCACCAAAGCCCAACTCAACTGCTCTAAGTAAGATACTTTGCGCAAATATACCGTGGTCGCAAGAGTATGTTGCACTAATGCTTTTATCGTGTAAAAGCGTAATATATGCCGATGGTCTTTCGCCCTCTTGAGGTCCGCTCCACTCTTTTAGGTATCCAGCCCATGCTACATGTTCAAAAATGTTACTATTAGTAGATTCGCTATTACTGATAATATACTTAATGGGTTGCATATTTCTAGATGACGGAGATAATCTGGCTGCATCTACCATAGATCTCAACTCTTGAATTGATATCTTTTGAGATTGAAAAAATCTTCTGTAGCTTCTGTTTTTATCAAAAGGAATCATAATACAATATTAAAATAAATAGAGAGAGTAAAATTAGTAAATTACTCTCTCTATTAAAAATTATTGATCTAATATTGATTATTTAGATACTCTCTCTAGCCATTTTAACATAAATAGCATAGTTGCCATTGATATTAGACAAGCAACAACAAATATTGTCCATGTTAACCAAATTGGAACGCTTTCGTAAAAAATAGCTCCGATAAATAGAAGTTGATTACCTAGTGCGGTAGCTCCTAACCATCCTCCTTGCATAATGCCTTGATATTGAGGAGGAGCAACTTTCGATACAAATGATATTCCAAGTGGACTAATAAATAGTTCAGCTACAGTAAGAATAAAGTATGTTCCAATTAGTAACCAAGGAGTCACTTTTGCTGCGTCTGGTAAACTACCCATTGCTGTAACTTCGCTAAAAGTAGGAAGTCCCATTGATCCTAAAGACATAACAGCAAAACCAATTGCAGCAATTAACATACCGATAGCAATTTTCTTAGGAGTAGATGGTTCGATGCCTTTTGCTCTTAACCATCCAAATACTGCAATTACTATAGGAGTAAGGAATACTACAAATATAGGATTAGCACTTTGGAAATCCTC
Source organism: Bacteroidales bacterium Bact_08 (assembly GCA_001603425.1). Lineage (GTDB taxonomy): Bacteria > Bacteroidota > Bacteroidia > Bacteroidales > UBA932 > Bact-08. The sequence continues at coordinate 3,249 of LUYZ01000019.1, read as the reverse complement.
AACTGCTAGTTTAAAGCCAAAAAGATCTAAATGAGTATAATCTCTAGCAAAGAAAGTTAGAGTAAGTCCATTTTGGTGGAATGAGAACCAGAAGAAAATAACAACAGCAAAAACTGCAAATAGAGCGTATAGACGTTGTTTAACCTCTTTAATCTCCATCTCTGTAACGCCGGCAGCTTTGTTTTCTGCAGCTGTTTTCTTTTTAACATCTGGAAGAGTTTTTTTATTAGCAACAAATATCACGATAGAGATAATCATTGTTATGATTGCAACACCAAATGCGTAGTGGAAACCAGTAACAAATGAGTTTAAGTACTCATTAACAAATGTTGTAGTGTCTGCTCCAGCAAATGCTCCATTAATATCTACTTCCGTAGCAAGTTGACGAAGTCTCTCCGTTCCTTCTGGAGTGATGGTTCCATCAAGATGTGCGTGACATATTGTAGGAAGGTTTGGATTGTACAAAAAGCCTTGTTTTCCTAACCACCAACCTCTAACATATTTAGCAACAAAAGGAGCAAACATAGCACCCACGTTTATAAACATGTAAAATAGTTGGAATCCAGAGTCTCTCATTTTGCTATATTTTTCATTGTCATACATTTGACCAACAAGAGCTTGAAGGTTTCCTTTAAATAGACCATTACCAAATGCAATAACAAATAGGCCAAAACAGCTAATAATTAAAAATAGTGTTTTATTAGAAACTGGTGTTGGTGAAGGAATCGCAATCATTAAATAACCAATTGCCATTACAACTAAACCTGTAATAATGGTGCCTTTGTAGTTTCTTGTTTTATCTGCAATAATACCTCCTACTAAAGCTAAGATGTAGATTAGTGCATAAAAAACTGAGTAGATAATTCCGGCATTAGTTCCATCTAATCCAAATTTAGATTGAAGGAATAGTACCAGAATTGCCATCATGGTGTAAAAACCAAAGCGTTCACCCATATTTGCCAGGGCTGCTGCAAGTAATCCTTTCGGTTGTCCTTTGAACATAAAATCAAATATTATTTAGTTTGTAAAATCCAATGTTCGCAAAAATAATAAAATTTGGATAACTTTGTTAAAAAGTTTTACCAAAACATGAAGGATTTTTTATTTCTATTAGTGGCTGGACCATTTTATCTTTACTCCCTATTGCCTCTTAAAATTCATTATTATTTAGCAGATTTATATATGTTTTTCATAGCTAAATTACTGGGATACAGAAAAAGTGTAATTACGACAAATCTAGCTAGGTCGTTTCCTAATTTAAAGTACAAAGAGATAGATTTACTAGCGAAAAAATTTTATAAATATTTTGCTTCAGTTATTGCAGAAAATTTTTGGCTTGTCTCCTCTTCTGAGAGAAAAATAGCTAAAATGGTTAAGTTAGAGAATCCAGAGATTGTAAAACAGATTCAGCAAAGAGGTGATTCTGTTATTTTTGTTGGTGCCCATATGGGTAACTGGGAATATTTAGGGCTTATGGATATGTATAATGAGGAGGGAGCAATTGGTTATAGAAGAGATCAGTTTATTTTTGCTTATAAAAAGCAACGAAGCCATATTTCTGATAGAATAATTAAGTGGATAAGGTCCAACCATAGTAGGGGTGGGGTTTATAAGCTTGGGCTAGTAGAGTCAAAGAGTATAGCCAGATTTATGATTAAAAACAGAAAGAGTTCATTGGCTTATTTTCTTTTTGCAGATCAGTGTCCCAAGACTGGATCTAAATTTGGAGTTACTTTTTTGAATCAACCAACATTAATGCTCAATGGTTCAGAGGTTTTATCAAAGATATTAGACTGCCCTGTTGTATTTGTAGAGATGTATCCTTTAAATAGAGGTAATTATTCAATAAGATTTCATATGATTTCAGAAACACCTTCTCAAGAAATTGAAGGAGAGATAACCAGAAGATATGCAGCAGTACTAGAGGAATCTATAGTTAGGAATCCTCATAATTGGTTGTGGTCTCACAAAAGGTGGAAAAGAGTACCATCTGACATATAGAGGTAATACGGTTACTATATTTTTTGTAAATTTGAGAATTAATAATAATTGATATGAAAAGAGTTTTTTGTTTTATAAGCCTATTTGTTCTTTGTGCTTTCTCGTTAAATGCACAAGTGCTAAATCCTGGAGAGAGTGCTCCTGCAGGTGCTTTAGTTTACTCACTTCCGTCAACAACTCTTCATTTAAGAGTTGAAGCTCATTATGAGGATTTTGTGGCAGGGCCTTACGCTAGATTTGCATCTAAATATCTTGGAGTTGAGGCCTCTTTAGAGAATTATAAGAGGTATAAAATATCATCAATAGAGCTAATCCCATATATAGAGGCAGATCCTTCTGTCAATATTGCAATCAATCTAAGTAGATCTAGAAATGCATCGGCAAATTTTCTAGAGATGATAAATCAAGGCTTAATTATTTGGTCTGATAGTTACTCTGGTAAAAACAGTAAAGTAGTATATCCTAATATGAATAGTGAGGATCTATTTACCAGATCTATGACAACATCTAATCTATCAAAAGAGAAGACTACTCTATATCGTACAGTTCAGACTGCAACTGGAGTAGAGAGAGTTGCTGTTCAGCAAAATCAAGTAATAGAGAAGAGCCTAGAAAGGAGAGCAGAAGAGACTGCTGCTTTGATTTTTAGATTAAGGTCTAAGAGGCTAGATATCATTACTGGAGACACAGATGCAACTTTTAGTGGAGATGCAATGAGAGCAGTAATTGAAGAGATAAACAGATTGGAGCAAGAGGCGTTATCTCTGTTTTTAGGAAAAGTATCAACAGGAATTCAGACTGCTTCTTTTGACGTTATTCCAAGTATTTCAAACGAAAGACAGATGTATATTGCGTTCAGAGTCTCTGATGATTTAGGGCTTTTGCCTGCAAATAACCTCTCCGGGCGTCCAATAACTTTGGAGGTGGTTATAGATCCAGCTTCACGTTCAGTTGCTTCTCAACAGGCATCAAAAGGGGCCGTGCTTTATAGAAAACCAGTAATGACAAATGTTAGAATTTCTGATGGACAGACTATGCTATTAATGAGTAGGGTGCCTATATATCAACTTGGAGCTACACTCTCTTTTCCTATAGATATTGCAACTGGACGATTGTAGTTTTAATAAAAAATAGTATTTTTGAACTTATGCAATCTTTTAATTGTATTTAGATGGTAATTTATTATAAATTTTAAAAAATATAGTTATGGACATTAGAAATTTAAACCCTGTAAGAGTTTGGACACAT
>LUYZ01000132.1 GCA_001603425.1 Bacteroidales bacterium Bact_08 | reverse complement strand
TTAATAAGATATTCACTCACAACCCCTAGAGGACAAACATAGCTGCAAAATAATTTGCTAAATAGGATTACTCCTATTGCTAAAAATACGCCCATCATAATTTGTGTGGCTGTCATGCTGCATGCCATAGATCCAGCTACAAGATAGGTTGCAAGAGTCTGGATTCCTCCAAAAGGGCAGTATGCCTCGGGGTCTGCAGTCTCATTACCAAAGATTTTTGTTAGTACAACAATAATTGCAATTAATGTTCCCCATTGCAATAGATGTCTAACCCAATTTTTCTGAAAGTTTTTCATCGTGTTTTTTGTTTGTAATAGTTTGTAATAATAGAAATAATAGATATTACAAATGTAATGAAATTTGATATGATACAAAAAAGGGTGACAGTTTTTACTGACACCCTTTAATGAAATTGTAGTTAAAAATTTATTTCATACCAAATTTTTCTAAAAGAGACTCAATTTTAGGATCTCTTCCTCTGAATTTTCTATAGATAACATCGGCATCTTCCAAATTCCCTTTAGATAAAATATTTTCTCTAAAAGAGTCAGCAACCTCTCTGTTAAATATCCCCTTTTCTTTAAATAAAGAGAATGCGTCAGCCTCCAAAACTTCTGCCCATTTGTAGCTGTAGTAACCAGCAGAGTATCCTCCAGCAAATATGTGACTAAATGATGTGGAAAAGCATGTTGAGTCTATATCTTTTAAAAGACGAGTCCTTTCAATAGCTCTTTTTTCAAATGCAATAACATCGTCAATATGATCGGCAGATTTTAGATTATGCCAAGCCATATCGTTTATTCCAAATGTTAATTGTCTAACACTTGAGTATCCACTTAGAAAGTTTCTAGCATCTATGATTTTGGTTATTAGTTCTGCTGGGATTTTTTCACCTGTTTGGTAATGAGTAGCAAATTTTTCAAGAAATTCTCTCTCAGTAGCCCAATTCTCCATAATTTGAGAAGGAAGTTCTACAAAATCTCTAACTACACTTGTTCCGGTTAGAGATGTATAGGACCCCTCGGCCAATATCCCATGAAGCGCATGACCAAATTCGTGTAGAAGAGTTGTAAACTCACCAAAGGTAAGAAGAGACGGAGTATCCTCTGTTGGCTTAGTAAAGTTACATACAACCGAAACAAAAGGTCTATATTCAACTCCATTTTTAATATGTTGCTCTCTAAATGATGTCATCCAGGCACCACCTCTTTTGCTTGCTCTAGGAAAATAATCAATATATAAAAGAGCTTTATAAACGTCGTTTTGATATACTTCAAATACCTTGACATCTGGGTGATATACTGGAATGTCTGAAGATTGAACAAATTTAAGATCAAATAGAGTTGATGCTAAATCAAAGATTGCTTGTTCTACACTCTCCAATTTAAGATATGGCTTTAAGAGTTGGTCGTTAATTGCATATTTTTCATCTTTATATTTTTCTGACCAATAGCTGAAATCCCATGGCATTAACTCTCCTTTAAATCCATTTTTATTTGCATATTTTTGAATATCTGCAACCTCTTGTTTAGCATAAGGCATAGACTTTACTAATAGTTCCTCTAAAAATGCATTTACATTTTCTGGTGTCTTTGCCATATTTTTTTCTAAAACATATTGAGCATGAGTTTCATATCCAAGAATATTTGCTCTCTCTAGTCTTAGTTTAGCAATTTGTTTAACAATATCTCTATTGTCGTACTGGTCATAGATAGCTCTAGTATTGAATCCCTTCCATATTTTCTCTCTGAGCTCTCTATTATCTGCGTATTTTAGAATCGGCCCAAAGCTTGGACCTTGTAAGGTAAATACCCAACCTTCTAACTCTCTCTCTTTTGCCTCAGATGCAGCTGCCATTAAAGCAAAGTGAGGAAGACCTGCAAGTTGATCTTTATCTGTAATATGAACAATAAAGTCATTTGTAGAGGCCAAAACATTTTGCCCAAATTGAAGAGATAACTGAGAAAGTTCTTTATTTATCTCTTTATATCTATCCCTATTTTCTCCTTCTAAATTAGCTCCATTTCTCTCGAAACTCTTATAAGTCTCTTCGGTTAATCTTAATTGTTCTTGATTTAAGTTTAGATTGGTTCTATTTTGGTATACCTGCTTAATTCTATTGAAAAGTTTTTCATTTAAAGCTATATCATTGTTGTAATCACTTAGCATTGGAGATATCTCCATAGCTATCTGTTGCATCTGATCATCTGTATTAGATTGATTCAGATTATAAAAGATTGAGCTAACTCGAGATAAAGTCTCACCTGCAAACTCAAGACTTTCAATAGTGTTTTCAAAATTTGGTGCTTCTGGATTATTTACTATAATGTCAATCTCCTTTCTAGCCAACTCAATTGCCTTTTCAAAAGCAGGCTTATAGTGCTCATTTGTTATTTTGTCAAATGGTGGTGCATTGTGTAGGTTAGTGGATTCTATCAATAATGGATTTTGATTCATACTACTGTTTTTACATGAAAAAGTTAAAATTAGCATCAATCCAGCAATAATTGTTCCAAGCAACTGTATGTTGCCTTTTTTGTTAAATTTCATAAAGATTTGTAAGTTTATTATTTATGTGGTTATTGAATTTGAATCACTAAGTATTTAGTTTGCTCCCAAAATGAGTCAGGATTTGAAATAAATAGAGATAACATATCATTCCCATCTTTTTCTAGAGTGTAGCTTCCTGTAGGATGGATAGATAGTATTTTAGCCTTTTGAGAATTTAAAGCTATTCGCACTGTCTCTCTAATGTCAATTCTAATAAATGAGGATTGCTCTGCGTCATATGAGATTCTTGCAGACCTAAATAGCCCACCTCTTGTTAATACTTTTGCATTGATTAGTTCTGATTTATTTCCGACAATATAAAAGGCAGTGTTTAGTAATTTTTCCTGAGATGATATGGTCTCTTTATGTAACTCTTTCTCTTTTGACAAAGATTCTACATCTCCTCTTAGTTCAGAGACTGCTTTGTCTAATGAGGATATCTGTTTAGTTTTTATCCGTATTTGAATATCTTTCTCCTCTAATAGAGTTGTTAGCTCCTCTATTATCCTCGATTTCTCTGCTAGCTCATTTTGAAGATTCTCTAACCTGATTCTAAATTGATTAGATTGAAATCTATTCTCTTTCTTTAAATTCTCAATTTGATTTTTGTAGCCAATAATTGCTTGCGATATAGAGTTAATATCCTCTATTATCTGCTCTTTTGTGCCATTAGTCAACTCCCCAGACGATTGAGATCTTACTTTTAGGATGTTTTCGGTCTCTCTAATCTCTTTGAGCCCACTCTCTATTTGGTTAATTATCTCAAAAGCCTCCTCAATCTCTCTATTTTGAGCACTTTTTGCAGTCTCAAGAGAGTCTATCCTGGAAACTAAATCTTTGTATTTCTTTGTGTTTTCTACACAAGAGGATAGAACGATTACTGTTAAAATAAAAAATAGTTTTTTCATATAATTGGGCTGATTTCTTATATTGTTTGTGTTTTTCTAAATTTTCGTCAAATGTATAACATTTTATAATATAGTGTTTATTTTTTATTATTAAAAATTATTTTGTTGATTATATATTTTATTTATCTCTTTTTGACATGTATAGTCTCATATATAAAGTACCT
>LUYZ01000131.1 GCA_001603425.1 Bacteroidales bacterium Bact_08 | reverse complement strand
ATGAGATTTTGCCGAGAGCATAGCTCTATAGATTGAGATTGACATCTCCGGAAGGGGGGGCATTCTGCTTTATGAGGCCCTTGACAAAATACAGTGCCTACCGATGACAAAATACGTTCACTTTTGGACGACAGAATAGGTGGTCTCTAACATCTAGCCATTCATCTGGTATTTTGCTTTCCATCTGATCTGCTCCTTTTCTATACTTCAATCATTTTCGTATCCTCAGTATAGCATAATTAAGAGCTTTGTTGAAGTCGCGGTTATATGTATCGCTTACTTTTATTCTGATTGATTTCCATCAAATATCGTGATTGTCAATTTCTATGCTGGAATTTATACCTCATTTAATGTGACTGATACTTCCGCAGATAATCTGCTAAACAACAACATAGTAAATCCTTTTGATTAGACTCAATAAATAGCACTACTACGCCGTCTTTATAAATAGTCTTAATTAGCTGATAATGTTCATCCAATGATTTTACTATAGCGTTCATATTTATAATCCTCCCCGTTGCTGTTATTAATATTATTATATTACTTTTATGCATTAATTTCAACTATGATTGGAAAGAACCATTAGGCGCTTACGTTAAATATTCAGAGTCTTGTTTTCCCAAAAAACACCGCAGCATTCACGCCTGCGGCGCGCATACTACGGTGTTATCTTCGGGAACATTTCAATTAAGAGGATATGCCCTCATCATGTTTGTTTTACAAACCACTGAGTCGTTTGATTGGAACTTTTACACAAAATTTTGTATGTGCCTTTAAAGAACATGTACTGAATAAATTGTTACATTTACTTCATTTTTTTCATTAACTGTAGCTTCACACGATAGTATTAAATCACTCTTACAATCGTTTGTCCATAATTCAATATCAATTGAATACTCTTCACAATATTTTTGAGGATTATCTAATTTAAATATATCCATTTCATTAAAGGCTTCTTCTGGAGGAAACGTTAGTCTTTCTCCATACTGCAAGATGGCTTCTTCTAATTCATTTGATTTTAATTCTCCAATTTTACTCATCTTTTCTAGTCTTCCATACTCACCATTAACGAGTAGTTTAACTAACTCTTTTACTCTCTGCTTAATCAGACCTTCAATTTTCATATTATTCCCCCTAGCATATTTTTATTTTCTATTTCCTGGGACCCTTGTTGCAGAGTTAAGATTATGTCCTAAGTCATTAAAATATTTATCTGCTTCTCTTACTAAATATTTAGACTGTTCTACAGAAAATCCTGATTTTCTAAGTGACTTATATGCTATATTTCTTTCTATTCCAAGTGTTCCACTTCCCCCTGCTCCTTGAACCTGTGTGGCAATATAATGTGGTGTACCAACTTTATTAGCAGGTCCTTGTATTTGAACTGTTAACGCATCATATCTACTATACCCTTTTAACTCTCTCGCTGCTGCATCTTGATAAATATGATGTGCATCCTTTAATCCAGCCTTTTGCATTTTTCTATATGGCCCTGTTGTTATTTCCATGCCATCAATTTCAACAGTTTTTATTTCATTTATATATTTAGAGTCAGTCGCTCCATTACCTCGATCACTTAAAACTCCTTGTGAAGTTTTACTACTACCACTTGATGTATTTTTACCTATATTACTATTTGAAGAACCATTGTTGTTAAGACTATTAAAATACATACTATTTTGCGATACCAAACCCCAACCTATAGTTTTTCCTGCTGAGGCAACACTTGCTGATGAAACACTAAGAGCTAATGATGGTGTACCCGCTATCAATCCATTTGGAGTAGCCAATTGTTTAGTTCCAAAATTTAAATTAAGTCCTTTAGGTGCAATTGGGCTTGCTACTTTCTTACCTAAACCTCCGGATAAACCAGCTATAGCTGTAACTGTTGTTGCTTCACCTAGTTTATATGATACAGCATTCCAATCACCATAACAGCATGCTTGAGCAATATCCCTAGAGAAACCATACAAACCATATATAGGGTTATTCCTTAGTGGATCTTTAAAAAATATTCTCCTGCTTCTGCTGTTGTTCCCAATGGAGCAGTAATAAATTTTGCAGCACCGGTGCCTGAGCAGTGTCCGGTAACAATGCGAAGTTTGATTAATTAATTATTTTGTATTCTTTTAATATAGCTTTTTTTCTAGCCATTGTTTAGCAGCTCCACTAGCAATTAGTACATCATGGTGATTAAAACATATTAAATAAGTTAAATCTTTATTAGTAATATAGAACTCATATCCATATGTCTCGCTTAAAACAGATACTAAATCATCACCGTTTTTAAATATAAATGATTTTCTTTCATCTGAATTATT
>LUYZ01000018.1 GCA_001603425.1 Bacteroidales bacterium Bact_08 | reverse complement strand
CAGTAAAGTAGCTTTGTGTTCCGGCAAGTTAAAAACACCAGATGCAGCGCCTTGCATTTTCAGATCGGCAGTTTGCCTTCCCACTAACGTGAAAATCTCCTCACGGGTATAGCACCCATATAGTTCTAATCCTGGAATTATATCCTCCCCAATAGGAGTAGTCTTAAAATTTAGATTTGCCAATAAGTATGTTACAATCTCCTCGATCTCCTGTTTAAAGCAAGCGTATTGTGGCTTATGAATCAATACCAATGCTTCATGAATAGATGTAAAGCCAGCCTTGCTAATGCGATCTTGGAATAAGGCATAGTAAAGAATCAGTGAATACTCGCTGCTATTTCTCTCAGATCTTACATCTTCCTCTTTAATAAATCTTTCTACAAATCTCAGAAACGATGTGGTATTATGATGAAGCAAATTCGACATTCCTTTCTCCAATCGCTTTGTAATTGAATCATCTGCATAATGTAGGCGTCCTGCAGCGCGTTTAAGGGATGACCAGCAATTAGTGCCTTGATATAGAACTCTAATATCTTGATTGTTATTTCCCAAGAATTGAGATATTGTGGGGATGGAAGTATATGTATTTATCTCCCTGACAATACGTGTTTTGTTGTATATAGCACTTGCGATATTGTCAAGAATATATTTTCTTGCTTTCTTCTCCATCACAATACTACAGCCCAGTGGCAAAAAAGTAAAACCCTCTTTTATCTGTCTTAGTATATTCTTTTCGGGATTAAGAGTAAGCGCTCTAAAACGGCTTGCAAAGTCGTACTTCCGATTCGCCTGAGCAACAAAGTCTAGCACAGTAAGTTCTGTTTTACCAACAGACAAGCGTAAACCACGACCTAACTGTTGCAAGAAAATCGTTAAACTCTCAGTAGGACGCAAGAAAAGAACAGTATCAACCTCTGGAATATCAACACCTTCATTGAAAATATCAACTACACATAGATAGTGTAAAGTACCTTTGCGTAGCGCATTTGCCAGTTGCTTTCTCTCTTCAGCCGGAGTGTCGGATGTAAGACTCTTTGCGTTAAAACCATACAATCTGAGTTGTTCGGCCATAAAGTCGGCATGACGTTTATTTACGCAGAAACATAATGCTCGACAGGTATATTCGTCTGCTAAGTATTTATGCAGTGCATCAACAATCAGTCTTGCACGACTTTTGGCGCAAAGTTTATCTGCTAAACGCTCAATATTGTACTTCTGACCGCTCCATAAACTATCATCGCTCAAATCCGTATCATCGGATACACATAGGTATTGAAATGGTGTGAGCAGTCCAGCTTGCAAAGCTTGTGGCAGACGTATTTCAGCACTAATACGTCCTCCGAAATCTGGGCGCAGATCGCGTCCATCCATACGTTCCGGTGTAGCTGTAAGGCCGATTAGAATCTGTGGCATGAAATGACCAAATAATTTTCTATAGCTATCGGCTTGACTATGGTGTGCTTCGTCAATAACAATATAGTCATAATAGTTCGATTCCAACTGGGCGAAAAACTCCTCAAAACGAGAGTTAAACATGGAAATAGATACAAATATATGTTCATACTCCGTTGAATCTTGTGGGCGACTGCCACCAACCCATAATGCTCCGAAATTGGCATCTTGCAATACACATCGGTATGTATTCAGCGATTGTCTTAAAATCTCTTCGCGATGAGCCGTGAAGAGAATGCGGGCTCTTGAATGGGTCCTAACAAACTCCTGATAATCAAATGCAGATATTACTGTTTTACCTGTTCCTGTTGCAGCTACAATCAGATTCTTGTAGTTGCCTCTATCTTCTCTTTCAACTCGCAGTTTGTCAAGAATTTGTTTCTGGTGTGGAAATAAGGTGTAATGCTGATAAACATACTCTTTTCCTTCTGAATGGAAAATATTACGATGGATCTCTTTATTGAATTTCTCAATGCCACCTCTGCGAAAATCCTCAAAATTTGGACTGTTCCAGTACATCTCAAAAGTAGCCAGTGCTGTTTTGATAATGTGTGGATTCTCAAAGCTTGTAACACGCATATTCCACTCTAGCCCCTCGGTTTGTGCAGATTTTGATAGATTAGATGAACCTATATATGCTGTATGCATTCCTGAATTTCTGATAAAGATATACGATTTGGCATGCAGACGCTCAATATCGGTGTTGTAGGATATACGAATCTCTGAATTGGGGAGTGCCGATAATTGCTCTATTGCCTTGGCCTGCGTTGCGCCACAGTATGTGGTGGTAATGATGCGAAGACGTGTACCTTCTCTACTACTAAATTTTTTTATTTCATCTAATAATATACGAACGCCCGAAACTTTAAGGAATGACACGATAAAACACAACTCATCTGCACTGGCTATTTCTCGGCGAATCTCCTCTCCTAAAGATATTGCACTGCTTCCACCCGTGAAAAGATTGCTAACCCGGAACCCCGAAACGGGACGAACAGTTTTTGAATTACTTTCAGCCTGCAAAAGGGCCTGCTCTTGGCTCATCACTTCTGCAAGTAGGTCCGAACTGGCAGTAATTTGTTTATCTTCCATCAGTCCGGCGTCAATCATAATTCTATTGATGAGATTCACGCGGTCTTGCTGTTCCTCGGTATCTTCTAACTTCTGACATATAGCCTTTGCCAGATAGTTGGCTAGAATCTGCGGCGATTCAGCATCATCAATCGGCTGCTTTAGACACACCAATCCAGACTCCTCAGAATCACTTATCTGTTTATCAGTCTCCTGATTTATAATATGTTCGTATATTCCTTTTTTAAGCATAATTAAACTAATCAAACAAATTTAATTAACTTTAAAGATTTGTCAAGAGAACTATGGTTGTTATAAAATCTATATTCACAATAATAAGTAGGTCCTTCAAAATTCTCAACTGTTTTTTCATATTTGATATATTTTTCTCCAATAATATGTCCTCTTTTTATCCTACAACTATAGAATTGGTTTAAATATTTGTTAAATAGGTTCTTATCATTAGTAAATGCCATTTGGAATAATGCTCTAATCCATAATCAACTATGGCTGTTAAAACACCATTGATTTTTACTTGAGTAGCACCAAATAGATTCAACTCATTTTGTAAACCTATATGAGTTTTTTCGTCTATTTTTTTTAATGATGCAGGGGGATTAGGGTGGTTATATAAAATAGCAGGGCCGTCAAGTCTATAAAGACAAACAGGCGGAAGCTCCATGCCAGGCCATATCTCATCTTTAGTTGTCTCTGCAAACTGATAAAATTTGCTAACACCTTGAAGATATAAAGAATCAATAGGTAACATTTTAATTTGACACTTAACCATTAATGGAAAAGCTAATACTAGAAGTGTAGCTAAAATATATTTCATTTTATTCCCTCTTTCGTTGATTTTTAATATTAATCCCAACGGTTGGTGTATGAAGCGTTGGGCATTTCAAAGCACTTCACTGTCAAGCCGCTGATATGTTTGTTATATGTACTCATTTTCATTTTAACCACTTACTGCCCAATGATTTATACACATTGTTGTGCTTTCGTGCTTTATTTTTCTTTGTCCGTGCGTTGGCGTGAAAGCTCTTTGCAACCGCAGGAACGAGGATTGCAATGTGCTTGAACTGAGCGTTGGCATTATTCAAACATTTTTTCAAAGTCCTTCGTGAAATAGCCTTTTACTGATTCGTTCACACCAATCGGTTCATTGTAAAAGAACAAGTCAATCATTACTTCCTTGTCGTCATATTTTACAGAATGTCCATTAAAAATATTCTCATATCCTTTTGCTTTGTCTTCGGCATTTCCTGTTCCAACTCGGTTTCCTTTCGGGTCAATGAACTTGATAATCAAGTTGTCCGAATCTTTCTCTTTTAGCCAAAATACAAAGTCAGGGAAGAAGTTTCTGTACTCCTGTAAAGCACTGTCATAGTAAGGGATAGAAACATCATCTGTGGTTTCATCTAATTTAGAAAAGTACCACCATTCATACTTTTCAAGCTTCTCACGATTTTCATTCAGTTTTCTTAGAAATTCAACTTCAGATTCTACCCAAATAATATGTTTAAAAAGTTGTTTATGAGTTTCAGAAGTCAACAAAATTGGATTGTAATAATGTTCCGCTAAAAAGTCCGTGTTAATTTCAAGTTTAAGACCGTTATAGGTATAATCTTTAGGTTGACCTTGATTCGTAAACAATGCTAATTGCTCCTGAAAAGTCGTTAAATCAATTTCTCTGTTTTGGTAAGCAACACCTGCTTCTTCAACAGAATTGTATAGTGGTTTTTTCTTGTTGATGGATTCAATTATTATTTGCTCCAACTTTTCAAGTTCTTCATCAGGCAGATTTGCAACTTCAATCTTTTCAAAGTGGTTTATTTCAGTCAATACTGGCTGGAAAGCCTTTAATTTCTTTGGTTTTTGGTGGAAGTGGTGGTTGAGCAAAAGCAAATTGTCCATCGGTTTTCTTCCTGAATGTTCTACTTCAAATTTGAAGTTTTCATCATCACGTATTTTGTCAAGTGCAGAAATTATTGTCTTCGAAACATTCGTAGGTGATTGCATCAAAACGAGTTTATCATTGATACTTGACTCTGGACCTATAAAACCAATCAACTCATCATATTCTGTTTGATTTATTGAGTAAGCAGGAATCTCGGCTATGACTTCTTCATATTTTGGAATGATAAGCTCTTTTGGAATTTTTGTTTTTTCAATGTGTTTTACAATCTTCCAATCGTCAGCATCCTTTTCTCGGCTTAGATTTTCAGTAATGTTTTTAATTACTTCCTTTTTGGTTGCAAACAGAAACAGACTTTCAACGGATAAACACTTTTGTAAAACTTCTTCTTTCGCTTTGACATCAATATACTTTTCAAGCTGTGCGGTCTCTTCTGTATTGACAATATAGGATAGACGTTTTCTGATTCCTGGTATTGGTTGAATCCTAACACCACGACCGATTGCTTGTAAAACAAATTTTTGTGCTCCTTCGTCTACTCCAATGTTTATGAAGTTCACCACATTCGGACGATTACTGTCCCAACCTTCTGTGAAAATTCTTGAACCCAATAAAATATTGATACTGCTTTCCTGATTGTTGATTGTTTTGAAGTAAGACTTTGTTAAAGGTGTTTCTGTGTATTCGTAATTTTCTAATACGTTATCACTCCATTTTGTAGCATCTGAAGCCACTAACAAACAAAAGTGCTGCCCTGCATCTGCGGTTTTTAGGCGAAACGCTACTTCTCGACTGTTATTAGCAATTCTTGTGTATTCTATTTTTCCAAAAGCAGAAGCATTGAATACTTGTTTGAGAATGTCTTCTTTAGTAATGTCTTGAATGATTTGAACAAATGAAGATGGTATCTCTGAGGTGTTGAATTGGTATTCCTTGTGAAGTAGTAAGTCGCTTACTAAAACTTCTTTTGCTTTGTCCAAATCGTATTTGCCTGATGCTACGATTGCCAATTGCTTGAAGAATAGTTTTAATTCAGCATCAATAGTATTTACTTCATTGGCAATGGTTATAAGCAAAGGATTGTGGAACAACTCAGGATGCCTGGTTTTAATAAATTCTGCTTCCTTCTTAATTGCGGTTAAAACCAAAAGCGACTTGACTACCATTTGAGTTTTGTCAGCTTCTGAAAACTCGTCTTGTTTCTTCTTATTCCAATTTTTGTATTCCTGACCGCTTACAGTAATGTGCTTGCCATATCCTGTTTCAATAAATTTTTTCAGGTTGAAATTGTAGGCAGTTGTTACAATATCAATGGTGTCGGTAAAGGTTGCAGAAAAACTAAAAATAAAACCCTTGCTTGCAAGAATTGAATAATACGCTTGCCTGATACTATCTTCCTTATCTCCCTTGTGAGCTTCATCTAATAGCACATACCATTTCCCATCGTTCAGTACGGTTTTATAACTTAACAATTCAGTTTTGTCGGTGTCCGTAATATTGTCACTCCTGTAAAAGAAAACAGTAATAGCATCCGAATCATAAAGTGAGGTTTGTAAATGTTTTTGTTTTTCAAACTCTCTTAAATCTTTTAGATTGATTTTAACTGAACTGTTTTTATTGAAAATCTCAATGTGCGATTTTATCTGACTGAGAATTTCTGGTTTTGGGGCGAGAATTAGAATGTCATTTTTTGGAATGAAGTCGTTTGTTGCCAACTGATGTAAAAACTCAATGAGCTTTATCAACACCAAGGTCTTTCCTGAACCTGTTGCCATCCATAATGAAGCACGATTTAGAAATTCAGTGTATGGAATTTCGTTGCCTTCAACTGAAAAATGCTGTCCTAATAAACCAAAATGAGTGCTTTCATTTGAATAGCTGATTTGTTTCTTCCAATCTTCATTGGTTTGGGACTGATAGTGATTAGTAAGATGCTCCTTTTGCTCATAGAAGTAGTAAAGCGTATTTAAAGCATTTTTCAATGCCGCTTGCTGGTATTCATGTAATTTCCAATCAATACCAAAAGTCTCTTGGTCCAAGTTTTTATAGAACTCTGGCAGGGTAGATGGATTGTCCTTAACTAATTTCTCTAATACGATTTTTGCCATTGCTCATTTATTTACTGTTCCACCAAATCAATGGTTTAATCCAAGGATATTTCTCAAAGGTCATATCTGCGTACACCACTTCACTACCATCTTCAAAAACTACCTTTTCTTCAAATAGCTGTTTGATGTGCTTGCCTGAAAGATTGGAAAGGGTTTCAGCGATATCTACATCTGGATACAACTTTTCAAAAACTACTTTGGCATTTTTCTTTTCGTAATCAATTTCAACAGCTTCTAACAATTTCTGGTCTTGTAAAAAACTGTATTGCTCTACTTGGTTTTCATCTTTCCCCTGCCATTGATATTGAGCTTTAGAAAGCACTTCTTCGTATTGTTCGAGTTCGTAGTATTTAAAGAAACCACTACCTTTGAAATCAACATCATTTGAAATGCCAATTTGGTTGCCTGCAAGTGTCCATTTGAATCGTGGTAAGTTTGTTCCATAAAAATGTTCTCCTAATTCCATTACAAGCCATTTTCTTCCCAATTTGTGAGCAGTCGCAGCTGTGGTTCCACTACCTGAAAAGAAATCTAAAACCAAGTCTCCTTCGTCTGAGGAATTTTCTAAGATTCTCGAAATAAGTCCTTCAGGTTTTTGAGTTTGAAATTTTAAGTACTCAGAAGCACCTGATATCAAAGGTTTCGTTCTATCGTGGTCCCAAACATCCCGTACAAAAGTTTCTGAGTAATATTTATTAAAAAGTAAATCTTTGTATTTGTCATTTAGGGGTTTACCCTTTTCCAAGGTTTCTTGGATTCCTTCTAAGTCTTTCTTAGAAAGTTTTGAAAAGTCAGGCGATATAGTTTCAGTATCAATGAAAGGCTTGTTGTATATCTGTCTTTCTTTTTCGGGATAAAACTTATGGTTGTTAGAATCTGGATTCAATTTGGTATAAGCAAAGATTGTATCATGCTTATTTGCGTATGCATTTCTTTTTATTCCTTGGATTCTATAGCCATAAATAATTTCATTTAGAAATCTATCCTTCCCATAAACGGAATCTAAAATGATTCTTGCCAAATAGTTTGCTCTGTAGTCAATATGGAAATAAAATGTACCTGATTTTTTTAATAGCTCATTGGTTATTAAAACCCTGTCTCGAATCAAGCTAAGCCATGTGCTGTCCTGATAAGAATCTTTGTATTTAAAGTCACTACCTGTGTTAAAGGGTGGGTCTATGTAAATAAGGTCAACTTCTCCTTTATATTTTGTTTTTATGTTGTTCAACCCTTGCCAATTATCAGTTTTAATAATTTGACCGTCAATTGCATTATTAAGGTTTTCAAAACATGAAAGAATTTGAAATTTCAGCTCAGGAAAGAATTTCGTGTCAATTGGTAAGAATTGATATTTGGTGTTGAGTTTTCCCTTTTGGATAATCTGTTTTTCAAAATCTTTTTCAGTGGCAAACGCAAATTCGTTCCACTCTTTTTTGGTCGTTTCTCCTTTATCGTCTTGCCATTCCTTATTAAGGCTTTGCCATTCTTCAACTTGCTTTTCCCAACCTGGGCTTTTAATCAGCTTCTCTATCAGGTCGGTATGTTCATTTAATCTATCAAGGGTTAAAACATAGTTGCAATTGCGAACAAACTTTGGTTTCTCCCAAATAGCTTTCAGCTCATCTTCAAACCGAGCAATGTATACTATAACCTTGTGTGTAATTTTTTTGATGTTCTGCATCCTTTTCACTGTCGCAGCATCAAAGTCGGTATCTAAATCATTGAACAGCCAATTGTAAACGTAAATGTCAAACTGCTCTTTCAGGAAACCTTCCGCATCCTTATGAATAAAGTAATCAATCTCATTCTGGCGTTTGTAGATGCTGAATATCTTTTTTAAGTCTTCGTCATAAAGGATAACTCCGTTCTTGTGCAAGTACTGTAGCATTAACGATAAATCGCTTATGCTGTATTCCACTTTAACCGATTCCAAAGCATCATCTAGGTTTTCAATGAACAGGCACTTGCGTTGGTCACCTTTTTTGTCAAAAGCTGTTCGGTCTATATCTGTGTTCTCAAAAACAATATTGGCGTGTAAGGTTGTTCCATATTCATCTATGCACTTGTCAATGATGTCGTTGTTTTTATCAAGCTCTAAATAGGTTTTTAGTCGGTCGTATTTATTGTTCTCTTGATAGCGGATTTTAAAAACCACTTCACCTTTTGTGGCTTTTACCATGAAAAACTGGATGGATTTTTTCTCGTTACCCTTAGCGTGTTTTATTTCAGAAGCGTCAAATTTTATGTTGATTCCGTTTACTTCAGTTTGCAAGTCTTCGTAATTAGCTTCTGACTTCACGTAATAGAGCTTTTGAGTTTTCCAAAAGAGAGCAACATCATCACGGTCTGAATAAACCTTTTCGTAAAGGTTTTTGTGGATTTGTGAGTTTGCAAAAAACACAGTTCCTGTTTCATTAAGATAACAGTCAAAGAAATTGTAGAGCTTCTCAAATAATTCTTCTCGGTATTTGGCTTCAATCTGCTTGTCAATTTCTGCTTTAACGTAGGGTTCAATCTCAGCAAAATACTGAGCTTTCAAATCCATCAGGTTCACATATCCTGATTTGCCTTTTATCGGATGCCCAATGAAAGTGTCTTTCAAGGCAGAAAAAAATCGTTGTTCGTAAATGTTGCTCATTTAATGTCTTTTTGCTCTATTAATAAATCTTTGACTTCAACGTCAAGTATTTTGGCTATTTCATAAAGTACTTCAAGTCTTGGTTGCTGTCGGTT
Organism: Bacteroidales bacterium Bact_08; assembly: GCA_001603425.1. GTDB lineage: Bacteria > Bacteroidota > Bacteroidia > Bacteroidales > UBA932 > Bact-08. Next base: position 84 of record LUYZ01000018.1, on the reverse strand, counting down.
TTGAACATAACCGTTCACCATGTTGTAACTCTTTCCGAGTTGTTCAGCCAACCATTTTTGTTTAATCCCTTTCTCTTCAAGTAC
>LUYZ01000130.1 GCA_001603425.1 Bacteroidales bacterium Bact_08 | reverse complement strand
TTTTGCCACAACTTGTTAATAAAATAGCTGTCAGAATAAATCCTAAAAAAAGGTGTTTAATCTTCATTTTTGTATGTTTTATAAATTTTTAAAAGCGTAGTGAATCTTGAGCCATCAACGTTACTATTTCATTTTCAAAATTATATAGCTTAACATGAGTACTTGATGAAGTATCTTTGCTTTGAGGTGTAATAACTACAAAATTGCATGTGGTTCTATTAGGATTATGATCTATCCAAGTTCCTGAGTTTGCATATATACACTTTTGTCCTTTATCACTTTCTGAAGTTACCATTACAGGAACATGAGAGTGACCAAATATAACTATTCTTACATTGGAATTAGGATTCAAGAAATACTGAATCTTTGCCTGATTATCTGTTTCAGTATCGCTAGCAGCATTGGTAATCGCTTGTGATGCAGAAACAGGAACACTAACATTATTATGCATTTGTCTTTGGTCCCATGTGTCTTGAATACCTTTATAAAGATTAACATCAATATAACCGCCAGCTGTTTTTTGAAATGGTACTACATCATTAACGGAGTATGTTCCGGTAAATCCATTAACATTAGTAATAAAGATATTCTCATCAAATTTATTTTCTATAGTAAAAAGATTCACTGTCCAAGCCCATAGTTTCCAGTATTCATAAATTAAATCTTGGCTTTCATTTCCATTAGTATTCTTAGTAACTTCAGGGATAACATCAGTAGCTTCTGGTCGTTTTTGAGCAACATGAAGAGCAGCTAATCTTGTAAAGAAGTAACCTGGAGGCATTATTGTTCCAGGAGCAATATCTTGGTTAGAGTATGGATCTGGAGCGCAAAAGAAATTGTAACGATGTCCATGTTCGATTGCTACTTCTGGCATATCTTTGGGAGAATATGTTCCCAAACCCAATTGAGGGTCCCTTTTTTGGTTTATTTCTGGAAGAATTAATCTTACACTCTCCTCAGTAATAGTAAGATCATGATTGCCTGGCACATAAGTTACTACAATCTTATTTTCACTAATAATACTATTTAACGCATCAATTACGCCCTTGTTAGTAGCTGCAATACGTTGTACAAAATCGGCTTGATCTTTTCCCTGATATGTATCAATTGTTGCTGGAACAAACCACTCATCGAGTAAGTCTCCCGCAATTACCAGTTCTTTGATATTGGGTGAATTTTTTACTTTTAAAAGAAATTTTTCAAGCAACTCTATATTTTTATTACATTCTGCATAAGCCAGATCTGCTCCAAGATGTATGTCGCTTATAACCACAACCAAGTTACGCTCTTTCCCTCCATTATCAAATGGATCAATTTCATTAGATGTAGATTTTTGATATTTACAAGAAGTAAATATTCCTAGTAATGATATTACTACAATAAGGTTAAATAAATTAAAAATAGATTTCATTATATTCATAGTTTAAATTTTCTTTCTCTTAAAAAGCTTTTCTGATTCCGCTTAAAATATGGAAGAAGTTGTCAATTTTTTTAGTTTAAGGTCTTTACAAAAATAGCAAATTAAATTGATATCTGAGACCATCTTCGCAATCTAACTGCCATGCCAGGAGTGGGATCTGCACTAAGTTTTTCTATCATATCCTCTATAATATATGGAAGCCACTCTACCCTATCTTTTAGCTGAAATAGACACTCCATAGCCCATATTACAACTGCAACTCTAACTTTAGGTTTGATACACCAATCTACACAGGCCGATGCAATCATTTCGCAATCAAGAACAGATGGCAAAATATCCTTTTTCTTAAGTGCATGAGCCATGACTTTGCCAATATGTCTTTTTGTACTTTCATTCTTAATTTTGGGGAAAATATCTAAAAGAATATTACAGAACTCATTTTTAAAATGATTATCTCTAAAGTAAAGATGCTCTACAACATATGCTGCTCTAAATTCACATTTACAACTTGTACGAGAGCTATTTTCTATAAGTTCTGATAGAAGGGCTATAAGGTTACTACCGCTACCTGTTGATAGTATAATATTACCCACAGAAACCGAATAATTTTCATAGAACTCTTTATTTAGTAAATCGGCAATATCCTGTGCTGTCATATTGTATTATATTGAATTTGAATTTATTGCCTCTAATTAAAAAAAGATTAAATCTCTATTCGATTCTAACAAAAGAAGCTCTCTTTTTCTCCAAAGACCTGCATTATAACCAGTAAGGGAGCCATTTGAGCCTATTACCCTATGACAAGGAATAATAATTGCAACTCTATTAATTCCACAAGCATTAGCAACGGCTCTAACTGAATTTTTATTCCCAAGCAATTCTGCTTGTTTTAAGTAAGTGGATGTTTGTCCATAATGTATTTGAAGAAGGTTATTCCATACCTCTTTTTGAAAAGATGTTCCATATAGATCTAGTGGCAAATCAAAATCTTGCAATTTTTTAGAAAAATAGAGACTTATTTGCTCTTGTAGATTGGCTAAGTGATAATGATTACTCCGGATAATTATTGATTTAAATAGTTCTGATACTTGCTTTTGCTTTATTTCTAAATCAGTAAGATCTACAAATTCTAATAGACAAACCCCCTTATCTGTTGCACAAGCTATCATCGGCCCCAACTTTGAGTCAATAATATTTTGGTATACAATATCGGAATAACTGCTCATATTTAACCTCACGTTACTTAATATTATTTACTTTTAGGCTCTTTATCATTAAAATAGCATTCACAATAGTAATAATATTTATTGAAGGAATAATTACAACCACTGGTATTACATTCACATTATTCAAGGCCATTGCAATAATTTTTGCTGTTAACGCAGTCATTAAAAGAGAAAGGAAAACAAGATATATAGTTGCATAGAGGTATCCCTCTGGTTTTTTCTTGAGAAGTAAAAACCCTGAAACAAAGCAAATTGGAAGCAACAATCCTAAGTCGAATCCCTGAACTATTAGTGTTGTATAGTGATTTAGCTCTGCTGGGTATATTGTGCCATCAAATAAAGGTGGTACAATGATATTTAGCCATAAAAAAGCAATAGAAACAGAATTAATTATTAGAAACCAACCAACAAATTTACTAGGAGATTTTAATGAAAATAGACTTAATATATCAATTTTTATTAGGCTCTTCAAGATTATGAATAGGCCAAAGAAACTTAAACAAAGTAAAATAACATAGGGCAAAAACATAATATTATACATGCCCATTGCAGAATAAAACAGATAGGTTACTAAAAAATAGCCCAAAGTGCCAGCTAAAATAAATTTTGCTTGTAATATATTTCTCCTGTAACCAATTAAAGAGATTATTAGAAGTGGTATTGCTAATAAAAGCGTTATATAATCTTGAGCAATACCCTGTATGGCTACATCTGCTGACATGTGTTGGTAAATCCCTATACCATAAATCTCTATAGTTTGTCCTCGTATTGTTTCATATTCAAATACGCCTGGTCCAAAGTTGGAAAAGATTCCGAAGCCTGCAGCAAGTGCAGCAAATATTGTTATTAAAACTACTAAAACAGAAATTGTTTGTTTCTCCTTCATAATCTAAAAATTAAGTTCTACCTTATGATTTGAAAGTTATGAATATTTTTAATATGCACAAAGGTAAGATTAAAAAAAGATCAAAATCTCTTGACTCGTCCCTTGGGGCAACGCTTATCTTTGCACTATAAACAAATGCGCATTAGTTTATGAAAAATAAAATTAAGTTTAAAATAGGAGAATTTTCAAAGCTTTGTCAAGTTACTGTTAAAACACTTAGACACTACGAAGAGATTGGATTACTAGCTCCCAAAGAGGTTGATAAATGGACAGGATATCGGTATTACGATACCTGCCAACTTAGACAGATGGCTAGAATATCACATCTTAAAAGATTAGGATTCAGCTTAGATGAAATCATATTCCAAATAGAATTTAATGGAAATTTTATTGATCAAGAACTAATTAAATCTAAGATTGAACAGTGTAGTAGCCAAATAGAAGTGTTAAAAAATAGACTAAAAGAGCTAGAAAGTACTCTCCAAAAACAAGAAAAAGTTATGGAAAAAATTTTTGAAAAGTCCCTTCCTGCTAGAGTTTTTGCAACACATCGGCGTAAAATAGAATCATATCAAGATCTTTTTAATCTGTGCCCAAACATTATAGGTCCAGAGATGCAACGCCTTGGCTGTAAATGCCCTGATCCTCAATATTGTTTTACAATCGAATACAATAAAGAGTATGGAGTTGATATTGACATTGAGTATTTTGAGGCAGTAGAAAAAGCTGGGGTAGACTCAGATTTAATTAAATTTAAGTCACTCCCTCAAGTACCTGTAGCTATATGCATTAATCACTATGGAGCCTATGAAAAGATGCCCGAAACATTTGCCGATCTTTTTTCATATGCAGAAGCTAAGGGTTACGAAATATCTGACCATCCTCGATTCTGTTATATCGATGGTATTTGGAATAAAGAGTCTATCGACGAATGGCTAACAGAGATTCAAATACCAATAAATAGATAATCATTAATTTTATTATTCATGTTTAAAGTATTTTTAGTTGCTAAAAACAGATTCTATTGCTGCTTATCTGCAACTTTATTTGATGTTATTTCGTCTATTAACAGATAAATAACTTTAAACATGAATAATATTAGACTATTCTCTACTGTACTTATTGTACTTTTATTTTTAACAAAAATCTGTTTTGCTCAATCTAGCATTAAGGGCATAATAATGGACAACGAAAAAGTTCCTCTACCCTTTGCAAATGTTGCTATCTATAGTACCGATGATACTACTAGTGTAAAATATGGTACAATAACAGATCTTAATGGTAATTATACTTTCCCAGATGTATCGGCAAATAGTTATTATATTATAGCTTCTTTTACAGGATTTAAAAACAGGAAAGAGGTTATTGAAATTAAAAGCGACATGGCCACTCCTCTACTTTTAAATTTGAATCTAGAGCCCGATGTTAAGCTATTAAATTCTGTGACTGTTCAAGAGAGTAGAGTCTCAATTCAAAGAGACAAAAGCACATACACTATTCTTCCTTCTGATATTAAAAGATCTAGAAATGCTCTTGATCTAACGACTATAATTCCTCAGATTCTTTATGATCCGGTAAATGATAAGATATCATCGGCAAATGGCAAGGCTGTTAAAATTTTGGTTAATGGTCTAAATGCTACTGAGATTGAGTTAAAGACCATAAAGCCAAATAATATTTCTAAAATAGAGCATTATGATATTCCTCCGGCGAGATATGCCGATTTTGATGCTGTTATAAATATTATAACTAAGGTAGCAGAGGATGGATTTGCTGCAGGGGGTAATTTATCAACGGCTTTTACTACTGGATTTGGCAACGATATGTTATACTTCAAGTATAATAAGGGCAAAAGTCAAATTGGTGTTGACTACTCTCTTTATCATAGAAATTATAAGAATAATAAGATAGAGAGTTCATACGATTATATTTTTAATGATACTAGAATGCAAAGAGATCAGTTCTCTAACTCTGCTTTTGGTTATGATGATAATTATATCAATATCACATATATCAATCAAAAAGAGAGTGATTATGCTGTTAAGCTAAAAGTATCACCAAACTACATGACTCGTCATACAAATAACAGTTCTGAGATTCTGTACAATGAGGGTGAAAATCAATTTTTAATGACAGGAACAGAAAAACAGAGAGCAAATGTTCTTAGTCCTTCAGCCGATTTATATATTTGGAAACAGGTAAAGAGGGGGCATGAGTTGGCGGTTAATTTAGTTGGAACGGGGTTCAACACAAAGAATGAGCACTCAAAAATGGAGTACAAACAAGATGGCACTCTGGTATTAGAGGATAATATGTTGGAGAAAAATAGAAAGATATCATTTATTGGAGAGGCAAACTACTCAATTGATATGAACAAAGTTAGATTTAATACAGGGTATTCAATTGAGACAAACAAACTAAACTCCAAGGTAGAAAATAGTTTTCAAAATATTGATTACAATACTTCTTTCTTAAAGAATTATCTATATTCAGAGATCTCTGGTAACTACAATCGGTTAACGTATAAAGCTAGCTTGGGTGTGACAAATATTGTTAGAGAGACATTTACCGATAAGTTCAACGATTGGGTGTTTAGGCCATCGGCAGTGATTGGATATAATCTAAAAAAGGCGGGTTCATTAAATTTTCAATACAGAATGTTCTCTACTGAGCCTTCTTTAGCCTCTTTGAGCAATAATAAAGTCTATGTTACAGAGCATATTATTCGTCAAGGGAATCCTAATCTAAGACACAGTATTACTAATGAGTTAATTTTTGATTGGAGTAGAAGTAGTAAGTACTTGGATTTTAAATTTATGACAATCTATCAGCATGTAGATAGGCCTATTAATAGATATTTCTCAAATGGAGATGAGTATATTACAATTGCTGCCGAGAATGGAGACTTTTCTAAAAATTATGGCATTGCGTATTCTGGAACAATCAAGCCGTTTTCTAATAATATTGTATCGGTGAGGTTTAGTGGGCAAGTAATTAAAACCGAGCTTTCTAGTGATTTAGCTGGTAGTTATTCACACATATACTCTCCTTTATGGTATCAAATCAATTTTCAACACAAAAGCTGGTGGGCTAATTATCAAGGCAATATTGTTGGAAAATCTCTTTCTGGTCCTTATCTAAATAGTAATGAAAATCAATCAAATATTAGCATAGGATATACAAAGGGAGATTTAACTCTATATACTAGTTGTTACTGGTTTTTAACCAAGGCTAAGTATAGAACTTCAACTATTCCGGAGAGTCTTGTAAAATATAGTGGTTACAGCTATATTAATGATAACAAATCTATGATTGTTATTGGTATTAGTTATAACTTTTTTAAAGGAAAGCGTTTTAACGAAAAGGCTAGCAAGCTAAGAAATGCCGATAGAGATGCTGGTATGTTTTAATTATCTTTGCAAAAAAAAAGAGATGACAACGATAACAACACTAAGTCCATATCAACACATTCTAGCGAGTAAAATAATTGAGATTGCAGCATCTAAGGGTTTAATTATTGATAAATTTTTGGAGTCAGAAGATCTAAGTAATTTATGGACAGAGTTGGGAAAATTGTACTTGGTGGATGCTCTTGGACAGTTTAATGATTATCCAGAGGTTTCTATTGCATGGGCTGCATATTTGGGATTGGGTGCAGCTCATGTGTGGGATAAGAATTGGAGTCCAGAAATATCGGCAAAGGAGTTTTACTGCTCTATGATAGAGAAAAGAGGGTTTGATGCGATGGACGACTTTATTACTGAGGGGTTATACAATTTTAAGGTTGATTCTAAGAAGTACAGAGAGATTAAGGATCTTTTTTTGAGTACTGCTCATAGTTCTTTAAAGATTATGAAAAATCAAAATGTGGAGCCTATGACAAAGGATTCTTTGAATCTTTTTTATGAGACTATTTCTGTTTTCTATATTTTGGGAGTATCATTGGGATTAAGCCTTTTAGGGTATAAATATACTAAAATTTAATTTTCACAATGGCTGACAAAACCAACTATGCAAATTGGAATCCGTGGCATGGGTGCACAAAAATTAGTCCTGGTTGTAAGTATTGCTATGTATATCGGCAAGATGAGATGTATGGCTCTGAAAAAAGTAGTAGCGAGGTCACAAAAAATGCCGATTTCAGCCTACCTCTTAAATTAAAGAGGGATAAATCATATAAAATACCTTCTAATAGTGTTGTTTTCACCTGTTTTACTTCTGATTTTCTTGTTGAAGGTGCAGATCTTTGGCGAGCTGAGGCATGGGATATGATAAAATGTCGAAGAGATCTTATGTTCTTCTTTTTCACTAAAAGAGTAGATAGGTTAGAGCAGAATCTACCTAGTGACTGGGGTGATGGTTATGAGAATGTTATTATAGGGTGCACTGTAGAGAATCAAGCAATGGCAGACTACAGGCTCCCTATTTTTAATAGATTACCAATTAAGCATAAAGTTATAATTGTTGCTCCTATTTTGGAGTCTATAGATCTATCGGCACACCTTAACAGCCAGATTGAAGAGGTTGCGGTTAGTGGGGAGTCTGGAGTTGATGCCAGGATTTGTGACTACAATTGGGTATTAGATATTAGGAATCAATGTATAAATAATAAAATACCATTTAGGTTTCATCAAACTGGTGCTAAGCTTCTTAAAGATGGCAAGGTTTACCGAATATTGAGAAAGTTTCAAATATCTCAAGCCACAAAAGCTGGAATCAACACTATATCAATAAGACAATAGGGTATTTACTTTTTTAAGCCTCCTCCTAATACGAAACCTATTGAGAGACCAAAACTATTGTAGCCCTCTTTTGCCATTTTTGAATATGCTGTAATTCTTATGTGCCGATGTAGTTCTACTCCTACTCTAGGAGAGAAAACTAATCCTGACCCTTCATCTCCATAGTCTCCTAGAATAACATCAAATGAAGCTATTCCAATACCTGCACCCAAAAAATAAGATACATTACATCCTCTATTTATGTTATAGTCCGAGTATAAAGATATAGATGCTATTCTGTTAGATAGATCATCTCCTTGATATGATCTGATAACCGATCCAAAATATATCTCTAGTCCAATATCGTATGGTGAATTATTAAAATTATATCTTCCTTCCATGGATATTGCTGGTCCAATTTTTCGTGAACCCACATAATTATCACTTCCATAAGTTGTTCCAAATGACAATTCATATTCAAAAGGTCTTACAACCTTTTTTTGTTGAGCAATTACATTGGTTATTGATAACAATGTAATTAAAATAGCTATACAATATTTACACATTTATTTATAATTTAATAAACAAATATAACAAAAATAGTAAAAGCAAAAGCCTGGGCACTAGGGGCTTGGGGTGTGGCTCTGACGGAGTGCGTGCAAAGGTGTTGGTTGTGAGTGGTTTGTGGATTCGAAAAGGTTTTGATGGGTGGTAGGGATGGCTGAGGCTAAGAGGCAGCTTTTGCTTGCAAAGCTTGCACAATCTACCATATATTGGGTTGCTGCTCAGAAACGGAGGCTTGCTCACGCTCCCCATCAAAGTTTTCAACTTTAATGGGGTTGGACTAGGGGCGACAACGGTACTTATGGTATGTTTTGGGTAAGTTATGGGCTTTGATGGGTGTTTATTGGCGGTTTGGGTTATGAATACAATTAGAGGTTGGTTTGTTGGTTTGTAAGATGCTGTATGTATGGCATTTGCCTCTTTGTTTGGCTAAGGCGCTAGTTTGGTGGAGATTGGGGGCGGCTCTGACGGAGTGCGTACAAAGATTTTGGATATGAGGGGTTTGCGAAAACAAAAAGGACGGGAAAAGGAGAGAAAAACAAAAATACCGCTTAAAAAGAGAGCAGAAACGTGTGGCAGTTGGTTAGATATACTTGGTTATTAAGAGGTTGTCACATCACGGCAGCAGTGACTTGGCTGTGAGGTGGTTGGGGATGGCTCTAACGGAGTGCGTGCAAAGGCGCTGGTTATTAGATGCTTGCGAAAAGAAAAAGGACAGGAAAAAGAGGAAAAGGGGCAGAAAAAAAGGGCAAAAGCCAGGAAAGAGGCCAGGGCTGAGACAAAAGAAAACAGCAAGAGACTGAAAACCAAGGAAAAGGAACGGACAGCGGCAGAGTGAGAGGCTAAGGAGCAGAGAGCCAGCCAAGAACAGCAGGGCAAAAGGAACAGAAAGGGAGAAAAGATCCTGCTATAACAGACTAGGTAAATAACTTTGCGAAAAAACATCCATTTGCATGCTGCATATTTTACAGCTTCAAACGCTCTCTGCACTGCAAAATAAGTTTTTACCTATTTTATT
>LUYZ01000129.1 GCA_001603425.1 Bacteroidales bacterium Bact_08 | reverse complement strand
CCAATAAACACCCATCAAAGCCCATAACTAACCCAAAACTGTCCATAAGTACCGTTGTCACCCCAAATCCAACCCCATTAAAGTTGAAAACTTTGATGGGGAGCGTGAGCAAGTCTCCATTTCTGAGCAGCAGCTCAATATATGGTAGATTGTGCAAGCTTTGCAAGCAAAGCTGCCTCTAAGCCTCAGCCAGCCCTGTCACCAAAACCTTTTCAAAACCACAAACCACTAGCAACCAACTCTTTTGCACGAACTCCGTCAGAGCCACGCCCCAAGCCATTGAGCAGCAGCCAAATATATGGTAGATTGTGCAAGCTTTGCAAGCAAAGCTGCCTCCATGCAAAGCTGCCTCTAAGCCTCAGCCAGCCCTGTCACCACCAAATCCTTTTTTAAAGCGGTATTTTTGTTTTTCTCTCCTTTTCGCGTCCTTTTTGTTTCCGCAAAACCCTCTCCGTCAGAGCCACACCTCAAGCCCTTAGCGTCCAGGCTTTTGCACAAACTCCGTCAGAGTCCAGCCTCAAGCCCTTAGTGTCCAGGCTTTTGCACAAACTCCGTCAGAGTCACACCCCAAGTCCGTCAGAGTCATGCTGTAACATTTGTCAGATACTGCTAAACGGAATGCTA
>LUYZ01000128.1 GCA_001603425.1 Bacteroidales bacterium Bact_08 | reverse complement strand
AACGAAGGAGTTCCTGCTCCTTAACAATGCATTCGATCGCCTTTTTTAGTATTTTTAAATCAGCATTTTTTAATTCAATTACAACTGAATTATTATATTCAGCTGTAAGTCCTTTAATGCAATCAAAATATATTCCCTTTTGTTCATACGCAAGATTTAAAACTTTTTCAATCATAAAAACGCCTCAATTACAATTTAATTATTATTTTATACATATACTCTACATTAACTGCTATAGAGTTACTATTTTTTTCTATACCAAACATCACTGTCTATTTTATAATAGTCAGAAATGATACGTTCAGAAGAAAGATTAGCCTTGAAATCAATCATACCATTACTGTTATTGATTTCACTGAAACCTGCAAATTTGTAAGTCATATACATCATTCTGTTCCTGTCTGTTTCAACAAAACGTGCATATAGTTCAACATTTTTTTCCCTTGCTAAATTTGCAATATAGCTTAACATTACTGAACCTAAACCTCTTGACATTACCCGACAAGACATAAGCAGTAAAAAAATGTTCCAGTACGATTCATGTACTCTTAATAATATTACCCCTACTTTTCCATAGGTTCCGTATCTATCATCAAGCTGTACTATAAGTACTTTATACTTATCTGAAGCTATTAGTTCCTTAAGTTCTTCATATGAATATGTATATCCAGTTGAATTCATTTGATGTGTACGAATTGTAAGTTCTTCAATACGTTGAAGATCTTCCGTCTCTGCTTCCTTAATAGATACCTTCATCCCGAGACTCTTAAGAAAGCTTACCTTAGAGTGTGTATATTTTTTTTCTGATTCGTTTCTTAATATATCCGTCTGATATAGTTGTCTTCTTATGGCTGAATCAACTGTTATAAAACGTGGATTCAGCTCATCCATTTCCAGTATGCGCTCAATATCTTCAGGCGGTGCAATACACATAACTTCTCTGTGTGTATCATTAACCTCATCACGTTCAAACTCCTGATCGTCTATAAACATAATAGTATCAAGCCCTATATTAATTTTTTTAGCAATATTTTCAACAGCATTGGCTTTACTCCCCCAATTTATCTGAGGATAAATAAAATACTTATCTATTCCAAACCTTCTTAGCTGTAACATAGCGATATCTTCATAATTTTTACTGCTTACAGACTGCAAAATACCTCTTTTATCAAGTTTTTCAATAACACTTAGAATATTAGCCTTTAACGATACTTTTTGGTCTTCCATAATAATACCGTCCCAGATGGTATTATCTAAATCCCAGACTACACATTTTATTTTTTTCCTCATAATTTTTAAGCCTTTCTAATAATTTTTTATTGTTTAAGCAATTACAATTAAATCTGACAAAAAATCAGAGCATGTTCACATAAAAAAATATAAGGATTATCGTACATAATTTTGTTGAAAACAAAGCAGATATTTTTGCACAGTATTGGATATAATTTACCAAAATAAACTCGTTGAATATTAATGTGAACTCACTCAAATTTTGAAAATATACAAGTATTAGAATATCCAATATGATTTGTGATAAAACGGATACTTCGGCAATGAAACAAAGCCGCAATTGTAAAATTCATCAAGTGCATCCCAATCAATATCCGCTCCAGAAAGATACAATTCATTCAATACTTCAATAAATTCATTTCTATTTTCAATAATTTCACTACGAATACTTATATCAGCTTCAATTGCAGGTGAATTCACACCTATCACTATTGAATTTCTTGGAATACTTATGTTTGAGTCGAATGATGAATTAACTTTATCATAGAGCTTGTCATAGTCATCTATATTAACAGAAAAAACACATTTGTTTACAATAATCCCCTTTATTTCTTTAAGAGGCTTTACAATAATAACAAGTTTTTTTATTGTTTTTATGAACATATCCTTGTTTTCTATTTCAGTATTAAAATAAATATATACTTTCGGACTTCTTACTCTGGTATATTCAGAATATTTCATTCTGTTAAGACTTTCTTCAATATTATTTTTTTCAATAACACAGGCAGCTCGATAGTTATACGGCATTCTACCCCTGCAGATAGTATAACATATATCTCCAATAGAATCATGACGGCTGGCGATATGTTCCTTGAGTTTAATAATTTTAGCGTCAAGAGCCTCTCTTGTCTTAGCAGATACTACAAATGGATAAAAATCTGATGAATCTATAGATTTCCTTATAATTCCTTCCTGTAAAATCATATGTGCATTTGTTCCGCCTAGTCCTAGAGATGTTATACCTGCAATTCGCGCCTTTTCATCAGGTACGTTCCAATCAACAGCTTCTTTAACAACATAAAAAGGTGATTTGTCTATATTAAGTGAAGGATTAATATTTTCAACATTTGCATTTGGAACTAGCATCTTTCTTTCAAAACACATCAAAAGCTTTACAATTCCCGCACCCGATGCAGCAGGTAATAAATGACCGATATTTGATTTTATTGAACCTAAACCAATTGATGAATGTACAATTTTATTTTTGCTCCATTCAGAAAAAAGCTTTTCCAATGCACGAAATTCAATTGGATCACCTATTTTGGTACCTGTTCCGTGGGCCTCAATATAACTTATTTCATCTGGTGAAATTCCTGCATCTAAATATGCACGTTTTAATACATCAAACTGTCCATCAGGATTTGGAGCTGTAATGCTTAATGAATAGCCGTCATTGTTAATTGCGCTGCCTTTAATTATTGCATATATATGCTTTTTGTTTTCGATTGATTTTTTTAAAGGCTCAATGTAAACTGAAACTACACCTTCACCAAGTACAGATCCATCTGCATCTTTGTCAAAAATCTTTGATTTATCAGATTTTGAAAGTATGCCTGCACGGGATGCCAGAAGAAACTCTTCCTTTATAAGTGCAAGATGTGCTGTCGTTATAACTGCACCAGATATTTCTCCATACTGAATAGCTCGTCTTGCGGTATGAAGTGCTGAAAGGAATGATGAGCAAGCACTGTCCATAGAAATGGCAGGGCCTGAGAAATTGAAGAAATGACTTATTCTTGCTGCTGCAATATTCATTAAATTATTAACCAACGTATGCTCAGGAACACCATCTATACCGTTTTTTCGTATATACTCTACTACCTTTGTCAGATAAAGCTGATTATCCAAGGCGGCATATACTCCAATTTTTCTCGGTGTGTCAGTAATAAATGCTTCTCCTGTATCTTCAAGAGCTTCATATACTGTTTCATATGTAAGACGTTGCTGAGGATCCATGAATTCTGCTTCTTTATCGGAAATTCCAAAGAACTTCGCATCAAATAAATCAATATCCTTGAGTTCTCCTATCCAGTTATCCCAATTATCAGTTCCTGAGAGTTCTTTTCTTCGTTGACTAACTCTTGACACACTGCTTTTTCCGGATTTAAGCATTTTCCAAAGTGACTCGTAATTATCTGCCCCTGGAAGCTTGAATGCTATACCGGTAATAGCAATTTCCTCATGAACATCATTTATAGGCATTTCACAATTCTCATCATCATTTGTCTTCACGAGTATACTTTCAGATATTTCATTTATAGTAGTGCACTGCCTTAAAAAAGAAAGTTTAAGTTTTAGATCAAATCTCTTATTAAGCCGTTCAAGCATTTGAAATTGCTTAACAGAATCTCCTCCGTATTCATAGAATGTAACATTTTTATCTATAGAATCAATATCTATTTTTAAAATTTCTGACCAGATCTCAGTGATAATATTTTTCATTTGATTAAGATTGTCTGTTTCTTCGTATTTTGGCAGAACATTAGCATTTAACACAACACATTCTAAATAGTTATTGTTTTTAAAACACTGTACCATATTCGGACGATCTATTTTACCGCTTCCTGTTCTGCAAATTGATTCTGTAAAAACAAATTTATCAATATCAAATCCATACTTTGATATTATTTTATTGGAAAGACTTTTTAGAGCTTCAATAAGCTCATCTCTTTTTTCAATCGATAGAAATAAAATTAAAATTTCCCTATTTTGCTGATTATCATACATTGAAC
>LUYZ01000127.1 GCA_001603425.1 Bacteroidales bacterium Bact_08 | reverse complement strand
TTGACTTTGATATTTTTGTAGATATAATGACAAAGGCGGTTGTTGGCGAGTTATGTCGATTGATAGCATTTACACAGTTGAGTATTCAGACTCTTTAAAACAACGGATGCTCGTATTAAATTGCAATCATTATATCCTAATCTTGATGGTGTTATTAATGGTTAAATTATAACCATCATATCTCTAAATGTCATAGATACAGTACACTAGCCTTATGTGATTTCTGTTCGTCAGACCGGAGATTTGCCCACATCTTCCTTCAGATTCCACATCACGATGAACACTCTTGATTTCAGCTGTATCCTTTCCACTGTCGGGCGGATTAGGGACTTTCGCCCATTAGAAACTGCGCCGCTAGGCTCACCACAAAAAACCTTGCCACATAATATGACAAGGCTTTTTGCTGTATTCTTTTAGTGAATGGCGAATCAACACTGAAATCACGTTTTATTAGATTTTCTTTTTCCTGTATTTCAGTTATTGATTTCATGATACCATGTGGTTTTCTTTGCTTATGTATCAGGTTGCCTTCCTTCATGGTACGATATACAGTTCGGAGAATTACATCTACATAAGCTTGCAGAAGCGCTGCTTGAATTCTTAGAACTCCGTAGTTATCATTATCAGGGTGTTCTGAAAGGATCACATTTATTTTGACCAGAAGAAGATGCCGTGCACTTTGATTATGTCGGTTATGTCTCCACTAATAGTATCCTGATTCACTTGTTATTATTTGTTCCAATCTTTAGACAAAACAGCATGCACCCTTTAAAATTTCATTTGCTTGTCTTATCTACTTATAGTAACGCTTCAATTAGATTAAATCCTATTATGAAGGAACTTTTATATATTTAATTGGTATTATATCAGCCAACCATACTTTATCATTACCTAAATAAAACCTAACTCCTTCATCCCAAGCCCTTTTCGCATCAATCTCAAGAATAATTGGTTTATCATCACGTCTTTTACCAACCTGAATTGCAGTTTCAATATCATTTGATAAATGAACATACTGTCTGCCTTTTGGTAATAGACCATTACTCTCTATTAACTCTAAAAAACGTCTTGCAGTTCCATGAAATAATATTACTGGCGGTTCTGAACTTTCTTTTACTATCTTCTTGTTTACAGAATGCCCATATAATGCTCTAATTTTACCATCAATTAATTCATGTCTTTTTTTATCCGATCCTTCAATTATATGTTCTAAATCTTCTATAGTTACACTTTTCCATCCATTATTTTCCTTTAAAGCAGTTAATAATTGTTCTACGCCAACCCATCCATTTTCGTCCAATTCCAATTCATATTCCCAAGGAGCATGTCTAAGAGCATATGATATCTCCTTACTTAATTTTAAATAATTTATAAAACTCATCTCCTTTTTCTATTCTCTATTAAATTCAATCATTTCACTAATGGCGTCTTCTAACCATGACCAAAAATCATTATATTCTTTTCTTTGCTCATAACCTTCTGATGCAAAATCATGTATTATTTGGACTTTTTCACCTTTACCTAGTTCAAAACATGCTATATCATCATTGTCATCTCGTCTTGCAAAAGGTATTAGATTTCTTTTAGGATATCTTTCTATAACTCCTTTTAACCTATTTAGCACTCTTTCTTCGTCCATTATATACCACAAATCAAAATCTAATAAATTTAATTCTATTGCTTTAATAAATGAATCTGGATATTTAAATCCATCAATTCCTAATGTATTTTCTAAAATTTCTATATTCATTTTATTTGCCTATCCTTTCCATAGCATCTGCTCCAAATGGATTATTATTCCTAAACAATACTTTTTGCTTTCCAATTCTTAATTCAATTGCCTCACCCCATGTCTTTGGAACACCCCTTTTAGTTGTAAATCTATCAATTAAATCTCCTGGTAGAAGCTCATTTGCATCATGAATTATCGCTTTTACATCTATTCCCGACTCTCTTGCTGCAACTACTCTTGTATTATCTATTGTAGTCATCTTACCATCGCCCATTTTAACAACATCAATCGGATCACCTTTCCAACCATTTGCTTTCATGCTACTAATTATTTCATCAGCACCATTAACTGAACTTTGGCTAAATCTGATTTCATTTGAATTTACTGAAACTGGTTGTTTAAGCCCACCTGCATTTCCTTTCGCCCCAAGCCTTACAGACTCTGTCTCATCCTTTATAATTCTTGAAATAGTATTATTATTAACTTTATTTGTTACTGACTTTGTACTTTTATTCAATTTAAAGTTATTTGTGTTAATTGATGCATCATCTAATAAAGCATTTTTAT
>LUYZ01000126.1 GCA_001603425.1 Bacteroidales bacterium Bact_08 | reverse complement strand
AAACAAGGAGTAAGTCAGAAGACCTGCCACAAGAAGAGAGTATAAATGTTTTCGAGGTATAAAACAAAACTCAAAAATTATGATAAAAGAGATTCTTAAATTTTTCCTACTACTCGCTTGCCTTCTTTTGCTTTCATGCAAAGAGTCTAACCAGTCTTATTTAAGCCTAGACCATTTAATTGATAAATCAAAACCAGTTAAAATTGAATATGCAAAAGGGTTTACACTTCAAAAGTTTGATGATGGTTATATTTTAGAGATAAAAGACCCTCAAGATAGCATATCATTTAACTATAAATATGTTTTAATTAAATCTAACTATAGTAGATATCAAGAGTTAAAATCCGATGAATTTACAGTAATTGAGCTTCCAATTACTAGGGCCATATGTATGACATCTCTACAACTATCTGCATTTATAAAACTAGAGAAGCTAGAGAATATCTGCGGAATCACAAGTACAAGACATCTATTTAATGGTGAGGTAAAAGATAGAATAGAGAATGGTGATATCAGACGTATTGGTATTGAAGGTAATTTCGATAACGAGATAGTTATGGAGATTAATCCTCAAATTATATTTATATCTCCATTTAAAAGAGGCGGCTATGAAACCTTGGCAGAAACCGGAATTCCACTAATGCCTCATCTGGGCTATAAAGAGAAGAGTCCACTGGGTCAAGCTGAGTGGATTAGATTAATTGGAGTTCTAACAGACTCATCACCAAAAGCTGATTCACTTTTCTCGATTATGTCAGCACAATATAACGCTTTAAAAAACAGAGTAGATAAAATAGAGAAGAGACCTAAAATTTTAAGTGGAGAGATGAGAGGTGGTAATTGGTATGTTGTTGGAGGAGATAGTTTTCTAGCTAATCTGTTCAAGGATGCAGGTGCCGATTATTTTTTAAAAGAAGACTCCAATTCTGGAGGTTTAGAAATGGATTTTGAAAGTGTATATAATCTGGCTCATGATGCCGATTTTTGGAGATTGTTAGTGAGTCATCCGGGAGAATATAATTACCAAACCCTTTCAAAAATAGATAGCAGATATACCGATTTTAAAGCATATCAAAATAGATCTATTATCTTCTGCAATTTAAGGGATAAGCCATTTTATGAAAATAGCCCTATGGAACCTCAAATTGTTTTAGCAGATATTATTAAAGCTATACATCCAGATATATTGCCAGAACACACTCCTGTCTACTACTCAATATTAAACAAATAGATCCATAATGTACTTAAAATCATTACTTAAAGATAAGAACTACATCCTACTAACAGTATCTTTATTGACTCTAGTACTCCTTTTTGGATTGAATCTAGCTGTTGGCTCTGTTTCAATACCTTTTAAATCTGTTATAAACATTCTATTGAGGGACTCTCAAGAGTCTATAGTTTGGCAAAACATTATATTCAAATCTAGGCTACCTCAATCAATTACTGCAATATTAGCTGGTTCCGGATTAGCAATTAGCGGATTACAAATGCAAACTGTATTCAGAAATCCATTAGCAGGCCCCTCTGTATTGGGTGTAAGCTCTGGAGCAAGTCTTGGAGTTGCATTTGTTATATTACTATCGGGCTCAATTGGTGGTGTTGTATTAAGTAAAGTGGGATTCATTGGAAATGTTGCCATAACTATATCTGCAATTATTGGCTCTATGGCTGTAATGTCACTTATACTATATGTATCTCAAAAGGTAAAAGGTAATGTAACTCTTCTTATTATAGGAGTAATGATTGGCTACATAGCTAGTGCAATTATTGGTGTATTAAAATTCTTTAGTGTAGAGGAGGATGTTAAAGCCTATGTTATATGGGGGCTAGGTAGCTTCTCAAGAGTTTCTGGCAATCAGATAGCCCCATTTGTAATTATGATGTTAATAACAATCCCTCTATCCTTTTTACTAATAAAACAGATGAATATTATGCTTCTAGGAGATGGCTATGCCAGAAATCTTGGACTAAATATAAATCGATCTAGAGCACTAATAATAGCATCGGCTGGAATACTTACTGCAATAGTAACTGCATATTGCGGACCAATTGTATTTCTAGGAATGGCTGTACCTCATCTGTGTCGATCTATTTTTAAAACATCGGATCATAAACTATTAATGCCATCTGTGGCCATAATTGGGTCAATTTTAGCACTTGGGTGCAATTTAATCTCTCGTATGCCTGGCTTTGAGGGTGCTTTGCCCATAAATTCTGTGACCTCTCTTATTGGAGCACCAATTGTAGCATCTATTATTTTCAAAAAAAGAGCAAATGAAACATCGGAATAGATCGGCAAACATAACAATATCTTCTCTTAAAATAGGATACAAAATAGATAAGAGTAGATATAAAATAATCTCTTCTAATATTAATACTCAATTATATAGTGGAGAACTTACTGCACTACTAGGAGAGAATGGTGTAGGTAAATCTACTCTAATGAGAACTCTTTCTTCATTTATACCTAAAATTGAAGGCGATATAAACCTATTTAGCAAGCCTATTGATAATTACTCGGTTACAGACATAGCAAAGATGATTGGCGTGGTTCTAACAGACAGGTGTTTGATTAAGAATATGTCAGTTTATGAATTGGTCTCTATGGGAAGGGCTCCATATACAAATTTTTGGGGAGTATTGAGTAATATAGATAAAAAAATAATTGAGGAGTCTATAGATCTGGTTGGCATTAGTAATTTAACCAATAGAGATATAGATACTCTAAGCGATGGTGAGAGGCAGAAGGCAATGATAGCAAAAGCTTTAGCTCAGCAAACACCAATAATATTTTTAGATGAGCCTACTGCCTTTTTAGATTTTCCAAGCAAAGTTGAGATTATGAGACTTCTCCATAATCTCTGCAGAGAATTTCAAAAGACAATATTTCTATCAACACACGACCTGGAATTGGCTCTACAAATTGCAGATAGAGTGTGGTTAATGGATAAACAACAAGGAATAACAACAGGTACTCCAGAAGATCTATCTCTTAATGGTGATTTAAGCAGCTTTTTTTCGAGAAAAGGGATAGAGTTCGACAAAGATTCTGGTCTATTTAGAGTTTCCAATAGATACTCCAAAAAGATCAAGGTTACAGGACATGGTCAAAAATTTCTAATGATAAAAAAAGCATTAAGAAGAAATGGTATTGATGTCTCAAGGGAGTGTGAATCAAACACTATTATTGACACAAAAGAGACTAATTCAAATTTTATATATGTTTATCATAACAATAAAAAAATAGATGTGCAATCTATAGATGAACTTTTATGGTGTATTAGAGACATAATATAATCCATCTTCAGATATAAGATAAAAACTTATTTCTCTATCCTTAATAGTTTTTCTACAATAAAAGAGAGAGCTATCTGCAATAGCTTGCATCAATAAATCTCTTTGACCTTTATCATTTATAAACCATAAATCTCTAGCAAAATTTATATTTTCTATGTAATTTATAACACTTCTATCGCATCCACTTTTTATTGCTAATGCTTTAATAAACTCTCTGTCAAAGAGAGACTCTTTGCTATGAGTATCCATTCTACCTTGAGCCAACTTTACTGCCTTGCCAACCATTAGAACAACAATAATATTAGTTATCTCTTGTTTTTTATCTATGTACTCTAAAGCACTTCCAACATAGTTTCCAATCTGAACAAAAGATCTTTCACAACTTTTATTAAATATCGATCTGACTATTTTTTCACTCTTAGCACCAGAGTTTAATATTATAGAGTTACATCCTAAAGCAACACTCAGATCTATCTCTTTACAAAATGATGCAACAAATGCCTCAGAAGAAAAAGGCTTAACTATCCCCGATGTACCTATAATAGAGATTCCTCTCTCTATACCAAGTTTTGGATTAAAAGTTTTACTAGCAAGCTCAACTCCTTTAGGGGCTGATATAACTACCTCTATTTTATGATTGTTTAAATAACTCTCTTTGTCAATAGAGTTCAAATAACAATTAATATTCTCTAATAAAGAATCTTTAGGTTTTTGATTAATTGCTGCACTACCTACATCAATTCCCAATCCTGGTAAAGTAACTCTTCCAACTCCATCGCCCCCATCAATTGTAATTCTTCGATTATTATTTATATCACTAAAAAAAGAATCGACTCTTACTCTTGAATGAATATAGATTTCATTTAAAACATCAGGGTCATCTCCAGAATATTTTTGTACTCTATATTCACACCAATTATCTCCTTTGGATACAAAT
Organism: Bacteroidales bacterium Bact_08; assembly: GCA_001603425.1. Classification (GTDB taxonomy): domain Bacteria; phylum Bacteroidota; class Bacteroidia; order Bacteroidales; family UBA932; genus Bact-08. Next base: position 6,134 of record LUYZ01000126.1, on the reverse strand, counting down.
TCAGCTTTGATTTTAATACTCTCTCCTGCAGGTAGCGTTATCTCAATCCAATCTTGAACTCTTTTCTCAAAAATATCTCTCAAACATGCCATGGATGCACCCACAGCACAGGTTCCTGTTGTAATACCAACTCTTAATTTAAAAAAACCTGGCAAAATTCTATCTATCATCTCACGTAATGAGAGCGCTCCATTAACAACTATATTACCATCAAAATCCAACTCATCTGGTTTATAGAAGTCTGGTAATTCTCTTTTTGACAAGATACATATGGTAATTTTTTCCTCTTGAGCAGCAGTACATTTATTATAAAAGCCAGAACTCTCACCACTATCTTTAATAACAATTACATCTGGTTTTATCTTTTTAAATATCTCTCTTTGATGCTCTATACTATTGTCCTTAAAATACAATACTCTACTTTTTGGAAATCCTCCTATCTCTATCTCTTGGTTGGAATCGGCCCTATCCATCACTCTTATCCAAACATCTCTTTTTTTCCATAGTTCTCTATATTTTTTTACAGAACTTACTCCTGTTAAAAGTAGGATCTTATCATACGAACTAGTAGACAGATAAGCAATTAACTCCTTCTCCTCTTTAAAATATAGAGCCTCCTCTATTTTCTCTTTGAATTTTCTTTCAAACCTAATAACTGGGATCTTTAATAAATGAGAGACTCTATATATATTATTGTGAAGATTAGTTGCAAAAGGGTGTGCTGCATTAATAATTAACGATATTTCATTTGAAATGCAGATATGTGCCATTTGAGTGAAATCTAATTCTCCCCAAATAGAGAGAGAGTTACTCCATCTAATACTACTCTCTCCTTTTGTACTATAAACAAAAGCAGAGCCAGATGATGCACATAAATCTGCAGAGATTTTACCCTCAGTTGTTCCTCCAAATATCAATATCATAGAGCTTCTCTCTTATATTAGTTATTTCTAGACTCTCTAAAAAGATGAGTAAACTCGTTTGAATATAACTTAGACAATCCGCCTCTATTGTCAATAGCTTCACCAACAACAATTAAAGTTGTCAACGTTAAGTTATTGTCTTGTATGATTTTAGCTAAGTCACACAATTTACCTCTATATATTTTTTGATCTTTCCAAGTCAACTTATAACAGACAGCAACAGGAGTATCCACTGGATAATGTTCTAACAATTGATTTTGAACATCCTTAGCAATAGACGCACTTAAAAATATACACATTGTACTCCTAGAACGTGCGAGCATAGAGAGAGACTCTCTCTCTGGAACGGGAGTTCTGCCTGGGCCTCTAGTTAAAATTATTGTTTGAACCCTCTCTGGAATGGTAAATTGAGATTTAAGTTGTGCTGCAGCTGCTAAAAACGACGATATTCCAGGTGTAATACTATACTCAATATTATCTTGATCCAATAAATTCATCTGTTCTTGAATTGCTCCAAAGATGCAAGGGTCTCCTGTATGTAAACGTACAACCAACTCACCTCTATTGTAGAACTCTTTCATTAGTAAAACCTGTTCAATCAAATCCATATCTGCAGAACTTTTTACAATTGCCCCCTCTTTTGCGTAGTTTGTTAGCTCTTTGGGTACTAAACTCCCTGCATAAAGAATCAGATCGGCAGATTCTAAATATCTTTTACCTTTTAACGAGATCAATTCTGGATCTCCTGGCCCAGCTCCAACAAACTCAATATGACCTCTCCAATTTGTATCCCACTCTTGAGCTAAGGCAAATGTGAAATCGGCACCTTGAGATAAAGAGGCACACTGTTTTTCTATAATCATATTTCCCCCATTTGAGGCAAGTAAAGCCGATGCCTCAGAAACACTTGGTGTACTAACTCTTTCTAAAACTCTTTGAGAGGGATTTGGCACAGATATTTTGCTCAAATCTTGAGACGTGAATAATTTGAAAGAAGATGTTGGTAGTTGAGATAAAATATCTAAGATCAATGGCTCATCTCTCTTTATATCTATTGTAGAGAGAGATGCAATTGAGTCAAAATATATCCCCTTCTCCTCTATCTGATTTTTCAAATAATTTACAACTCCTTTTGAATCAGCATCCTTTCTACATCCAACCCCCAAATGAAATAACTTTGGAATAAAAGAGATAACAGCAGTATGATCAACTATTTCACTAAAATCATATATATGTGGAGATACAACAATTAATAGAGAGTAGCCCTCCTCTTTAATTTTACCCAAATCTAATCTATCTAACAAAGAGACATGTGTAGGAATATCTCTTTTGAGATATTTGGTACCAAAATCTTTATATTCTAAATAGATTGCACACTTCTCTCTATTAACAAAACGAGATATAGCTCCATTCATATCACAACCAAATAGATTGGTTCTCCAATTAAATTTTGAAGATAAAAGATCTAGAGACCATAAATTCTCATTATCACTCTGAGTAGTAATTACAGCTTTACAACCTAGAATAGTAGAGAGCTCCTTTGAAAGTTCATTAGCACCTCCAATATGACCCGACAATATTGGTATTACATAATTACAATTAGAATCAATACACAAAACAGCCGGATCGGCATATTTATCTTTAACTAATCCCGATATTTGTCTTACTGCTATGCCAATAGAACATATAAAAATCAACGCTCTATGTCCATAAAATAGCTCTGAGGTAAAACCATCATAAATAGTAGAATTATCTATAGAGCATTTTAACTTGTGAGCAATTTCGCCCCCCTTTACATTATAATATATAATTGCTACACTCATCTTTTTGCTTTTAATATAGTTATCTTATTATAATTATCTATCTGAATATCCATAGAGTGTATATCTCTAAATCCTAAGTCCTTTGATACCTCTCTAAAAAGAGATGCACTAGATGCTGATACTGAATTAAACACAACCACTCCTCCAACCTTAATCTTGTTATATATAACACGTAACATATCTTTCAATTTACCTCCATGACCACCTATAAACACGGAGTCTGGTGGCGTATAGCTATCTAACTTACACTCTAAGAAATCTTCAAAAATAGTTGTTATACCCATAGCTCCAAATTTCCTCATATTCAAAACCATAGGAGAACTCTCTATATCTTTAAACTCTCTTTTCTCAAAACAAATTACTTTAATATTTTTGAATATAAGTTTAGCTTCAATTGATATAGATCCAGTGCATCCACCAATATCCCATAATACTGACCCTTTTTTTAACTCCAACATAGATATAGATGAGAGTCTAATTGGCCATTTTGTAATCATGCTCTCTCTATTATCCAACAAATGAAAATCGCTGTCAATCAAACCAACTCCTCTATCGATATCTCTTATTTTCTTTAGTAATACAACATTTGGGTTATCAAAACACTCAATTGATCTTTTGAGGAATATATTATCGGACAACTCAAATCTATTCACCTTTTCTTTATCATTATTTTCCAGATTCTCACCTACAATCATATCGTAGTTATTATACCCATAATACAGAAGCCTTTGAGCTATTTCACAAGGTCCTTTCTTTTTATCGGTTAATACTCCAATTAAGTCATACGAGTCCATTACTGCCAGATCCAACATATCCCAATCTCTACCTGTTAAAGAGACATATTTAATATCCCCGTATGATATTAAAGATCTATGACATAAAATTTGTAACGAGTTAAAGTATGGATAAACCTCAACTTTAGCATCTGGCATTTTAGAAATAATAGTGTTTGCTATTCCATAAAAAAGAGGATCTCCTGATGCAAATACAACTATATTTGAGTAATATCTCAAACTATCAAAAAAATCTTGCAGCGGAATAGTAATTAAACTCCAATTATAACTTTCTCCAATTAAACTACAAACAATCTCTTTGTGTCGTTTACCTCCTGCTAAAAGATCGGCACTTTTAATAATATCAAGTAGCTCGTTAGAAAAAGAGATACTGCGATTATCACTTATGCCTATGACTGTAATTTTTTTCATACCTAAAGTCCTCTACCTGGAATCATTAAATCACTAGAGTCATCATAACTCATAATTGAGTTAACTATAGTAGCAGCTAAGTTACTCCCTCCCTTACGTCCCTCTACAATAATTTTAGGAACATTCTCAAAAGTCTTAATCATATACTTTGATTCAAGTACATTTACAAAACCAACAGGAGCAGCAATTACCCCTTCTGGTATATATCCTCTAGATATAGAATTGCATAACTCAATAAGCGCCGTAGGTGCATTACCAAAAACAAAAAGAGTTCCAACACTATCCAATAATGCCTTTTTTATTGCGGCAACAGCCCTTGTTGTCCCATGCAATTTAGAATCTTCCATAATGTCCAAATCATTAATATAACAGAGTACCTCAACGCCATATCTCTCCAACTCAAATTTTCTAATACCAGAAGCCACCATATTAACATCCGTAACAATTCTCTTGATAGAACCGTTTCTAAATTTTTTATTAAGAATATCCACAACATTCTTATCGAAATAGATAATATTCTCCATCTCAAAATCGGCCGTTGTATGTATTGCATGAAAAACTGTCCATCTTTGCTGTGGAGTAAGATCTTCTCTCTTAACCTCTCTTGCAATATTAGCAAAACTATTTATCATAATCTCTCTACCTGCCGAAAAACTGTCTCCTCCCTCCTTTCTATTTTTATTATGATCTTCAAAATCCTCTCTATCGTTAAAATAGCCTCTAGGTGTTATCAATAACTTTGTACCATTACTCTTTTCATAAATATAACTTTGAGAGTTTCCAATGATTATTATTGTAAACATATCTGTTTGATTATAATCAAACTTCTCTAAGGTGGTTACTGTTACCTGCTGCTCTTCTCTACCAGCTTGTCTAACTATTCCTACAGGTGTCGAAGGATCTCTATACATAAGAAAAATCTCTCTTGCTCTATGTAGCTGCCAATACCTCTCTTTACTTTTGGGGTTATAAATTGCAGTAATAAAATCTGAATCGGCAGATGCAACTATTCGCTTTTCAATTTTTTCCCATGGAGTCATTAAATCCGAAAGAGATATAACACAAAAGTCATGACCCATTGGAGCTCCTAATAAAGAAGAGGCCATCTGAAAGGCCGAGATACCTGGTAGAACCTCAACATCAATATCACTATATCTATTTTGACATCCCATCTCCAAAATCAATGGTGCCATACCATAAATTCCAGAATCACCAGAGCTGATTACCACTACACAATTCCCATTCAATGCATAATCAAATGCAATTTTAGCTCTCTCAACCTCTCTTTTCATTCCAGTATCCACACAGACAGTATTTTCTGGTATATGATCTTTTATAAATTTAAAATAGTATTTATATCCAATTATAACGTCTGCACTATCAATAGCCCTCTTTACAATAGGAGCTACAAAATCATTAGACCCTGGTCCTAAACCAACAACAATAACCTTACCCTTTTTCATTATCCTTTAATTAATCTATTTTTCTTATTATATATCTAACCGTAAGCACTATTCCCGAAACAGAAAGAAGTGTTCCTCCAAGCATAAAGAACCACATTACTACACTCCATAATAATCCATTATTAACCAAAAAAGGAAAGTTTAAACAGTGTAGTTTCTTATATAGAAAATACTGTAATCTATCTTGCTTGGTAGTGACCTTTGTGTAAGCATTACTAGGCGCAATATAAATTTGAGTTCCCAATGGATCGTTTAAAACTACTTTGTAAACAGGGAGTTCAAACTTCCCTCTTCTATCTATATAGTTTCCATCATACCTATTTAATACTTCAATACTATATGAATTCTCTAAATTCCACTTTTGCATAGCACTCTCTACAATTTCTAAACTTAAATACAAATCTCTGGGAATAGATTTAGATGCGTCAACATATAGTTTTTCTCCACTCGATAAAGATACAATATAGTATGGTTCTCCTTTAAAATTGGTCCACTCTATCTGCACAATACCTCTATCTTCATAATGTTGAATCAAAGATTTGTAATCTAGTTTATAAAAACTAAATGGAATATAATCTTTAAAATTATAATTGATTGCAACTTCATTTTTTCCAAAAATTTTTGGAGCTTTTGCAAGAGAGAAAAAACCACTAAGAGTAAAAGTAAAAGTTGTTATACCAAAAATAAGACCCAATATAAAATGTAGTTTATAGTCTCTTT
>LUYZ01000017.1 GCA_001603425.1 Bacteroidales bacterium Bact_08 | reverse complement strand
ATTTTAAAATAAAGAGATACTTTTGTATTAACTTGTTTTTAAAAAAAGAGTAAATTAAGAATTTTAATGAAAATAGATAATAATTCTATAAAGGAAGTAAGTTATAAGATACTCAATAAAAGAATAGATAAAGGTAGAATATCAAAAGAGGAGGCAGTTTTTTTATACAAGTACACCCCCATACAGATGATATTGGAATGTGCAGATAAATTGAGATCACAAATAATTTTAGATAATAAAGTTAGTTGGCAAATAGATCGAAATATTAATTATACTAACGTTTGTATCTCAAATTGCAAATTCTGTAACTTTCACTGTAGAGTTTCTGAAAAAAACCTCTCCTTTACTACCAAAAGAGAAGAGTATAAGATTAAAATAGAGGAGTTAGTTAAATTAGGAGGAGATCAACTACTTCTTCAAGGGGGATTACATCCTAAATATGATATAAATTTTTACGTAGATCTTTTTAAAAGCTTAAGAGAGATATATCCAAATTTGAAACTAAATGCACTTGGGCCTCCTGAGATTTTTCACATTTCCAAAATAAGTAAAATATCTATAGAGGAGACGCTTATTAGATTAACAGATGCAGGATTAACATCGCTTCCTGGAGCAGGTGCCGAAATTTTATCTCAACGAGTACGCTCATTTCTATCGCCAGGTAAACCAGACTCAAATGCATGGATAGAAGTGATGAAATGTGCTCATCAACTCAATATTCCAACAACTGCGACTATGGTTTATGGACATATTGAAACAATAGAAGAGAGAATCGATCACCTTTTTACAATTCGAGAAATTCAGGATAGTAAACCTAAAGGAAACATAGGATTTAGAGCTTTTATCTGCTGGCCAATGCAATTAAAAGGCACTCAATTACAAGAGAAATTTCATGAATACCTAAATGAGCTACCAGACACTATTGAGCATTTAAAAATGATTGCCATTAGTAGAATTATACTCGATAATATAGATCACATACAAGTCTCATGGCTAACGATTGGATTAGAACTTGCAAAGCTAGCTTTAAACTGTGGGGCAGATGACATGGGTTCTATCATGATAGAAGAGAATGTTGTATCATCGGCAGGAGTAACTTTTAAAATGGATCCAGAGTTGATGAAAAAAACAATTATTGATGCAGGATTTAATCCTTGGCTTAGAAATCAAGATTACTCTCCTGTTCAATAGATTTTAAATAACCTAAATCTTTTGGCAAATTTTGGCCAAATGAGGCTTCCACCGCAAGCCTATCACATCTCTCATTTTGAGGGTGTCCATTATGTCCCTTAACCCAAACAAATTTAATTTTATGCTGCCTAAATACTTTAAGAAATCTAATCCATAAATCTGCATTCTTTTTTTTAACAAACCCAACTCTCTCCCAATTAAACAGCCATCCTTTCTCAACAGCATTACATACATATGAGGAGTCGGAGCAAACTACGATATTTGCATTTGCCCTTTTTATTGCCTCTAATGCCATAATTACAGCATATAACTCCATTCTATTATTAGTGGTACATTCAAACCCTCCCGAGAGCTCTTTATAATGCTCTCCAGAGATTAATACTGCCCCCCAACCTCCTGGCCCTGGATTACCTCTGGCAGAACCATCGGTATAAATTTGAATCATCTATATCACTATTTACTCAATTACAGAATCTTTTGGATTATAATCATAATCATGTTCAAACGACATCTTATTTGATATTAGATGGTCATACATCAATCTATTCTTATAAATATCACAAGCAGCATAAATAGAAGAGAGCATTGATAAATGACAAGCAACACCCTTTCCTGCAACATCATATGCAGTACCGTGATCTGGAGAGCATCGCACAATTGGTAGCCCTGCAGTAAAATTGACCCCTCTATCATATGACATTGCTTTAAATGGAACAAGACCTTGATCGTGATACATTGCTAAAACAGCATCAAAGTTGCCCTTATATTGAGAAGCAAAAAAACCATCTGCTGGAAATGGGCCAAATACAAGTTCCCCCTCATGAAACATCTCAGAGATAATTGGTGTTAATACCTCAATCTCTTCACCACCCAAAAGTCCTTTATCTCCAGAGTGCGGATTTAATGATAATACTGCAATTTTAGGACGATCTATTGCAAAATCTCTTTTTAATGACTGAGATAAAATAGAGATTTTATCTCTAATCAACTCTTTTGTAATCAATGAGGAGACTTTACTAATTGGTTCATGATTTGTTGCAACTGCAACCTTTAAATCTTCCGAAATCATAAACATTAAAGACTCTTTACATTCAAAGGCATTGGCCAAATACTCTGTATGACCAGTGAAATCGAACCCTTCTTGAGAGACAGATGCTTTATTAAATGGTGCAGTTACCAATACATCAATTTTCCCCTCCTTAAGATCCGAAACTGCTCTTTCTAATGACATAATTGCTGCTTTTGAACCCTCTGGGGTCTCTCTACCTGGCTCTGCTAAAAAGTCCTCAGGAACACAATTTACAATATTTACTCTTTTTGGATGAGGCCTCCAATCATCGGATAGTAAATTGGTTGAAATAGCCTCTGCTTCTTTAAGATGCTTTTTGTAAAACCCAAACATTTTTGAGGAACCATAAATTACAGGTGTGCATAAATCAAATATTCGCAAATCAGAAAGAGATTTAATTATAACTTCATAACCGATTCCATTGCTATCACCTTGTGTAATTCCAACTATTATTTTATTATTCATTGTAATATAAAATCAAATTTTTTGCAAGATACGAAAATTAGACAAGACTTAGTATATTTGCCATATGTCAGATATCTTGGAAAGCAATATAAAATTCTTACAAGGAGTTGGTCCTAAAAGAGCTGAGCTATTAAGCAAAGAGCTTAATATAAACACCTTTAAAGATCTTCTCCACTTTTTCCCATTTAGATATGTAGATAGATCTAAAATTTACTCTATTTCGGAAATTGAATCTACTATGAGCTATATTCAAATAAGAGGTTCTATAGCAAAAATGACAGAAGTTGGCGAAGGATTAAAAAAACGAAGATTGATAATAACACTCAAAGACTCTTCAGGCACTGTAGATTTAGTTTTTTTCAAGGGAATAAAATGGATAAAGGAGAAACTCAACTATAAATCTGAGTACATTATTTTTGGAAAACCAACAATATTCAACCAAACAATCAATTTTGTTCATCCAGAAATCGAAGATAGTAATTCTCAAAGCGTAAACTCCCAAGAAAATATGATTGGAGTTTATCCATCAACGGAAAAATTAAGAAATAGTGGAATATCAAATAAAATTATAACACAAATAGTATATAACCTTATACAAAAATTATACAATAACCTTAATGAAACATTGCCTGCATATATAGTCTCAAATAAAAAATTACTTAGCTACAGAGATAGTATTAAAAATATTCATTTTCCTAAAGATCAAAACTATCTTTCAAAGGCACAATTTAGACTAAAATATGAAGAGTTACTGTTGTTACAACTATCTATCTTAAAACAGAAAAAGGACCATGAAATTATATACAATGGTATAACATTTCCAAAAATATCCGACCACTTTTATAGCTGTTTTAATAATATTCCATTTGAGTTAACAGAGGCTCAAAAAAGGGTAATAAGAGAGATTAGATCCAATATGACCTCTGGCAAACAGATGAATAGGCTTTTACAAGGTGACGTTGGTAGTGGTAAAACAATGGTTGCTATACTAAGTTGTTTGATTGCTGCCGATAATGGATATCAATCATGCATCATGGCTCCAACTGAGGTTTTAGCAAAACAACATTATAGCAATTCACAGAAAATGTTGGGGGATTCTATAACTAAAACAGCACTACTTACTGGTAGTACTAAAAAAAAGGAACGAAAAGAAATTCTAGACAATTTAATTAAAGGAGATATTGATATTCTTATAGGAACACATGCTCTTATAGAGGAGATTGTACAATTTAAAAATTTAGGTATTGCCGTAATTGACGAGCAACACCGTTTTGGAGTAACACAAAGATCTAAGTTGTGGGATAAAAATGAGACTCCACCACATATTCTTGTAATGACAGCAACTCCAATTCCACGAACATTAGCGATGACACTTTATGGGCATTTAGACGTCTCAATTATTGATCAACTACCCCCTGGAAGAAAACCTGTCAAAACAATTCACGCCAAAGAGCATCAGCGTAATAGAATAAACTCTTTTTTAAAAGAGCAAATAGACAAGGGTCGTCAAGTTTTTATTGTTTATCCTCTTATAAAAGAGAGTGAGAAAATGGACTATAAAAACCTACAAGAGGGATATATGAATATAATTGAAGAGTTCCCAGCTCCTAAATATGTAACAGCAGTTGTTCATGGCCAGCAAAAACAAGAAGATAAAGAGTACGATATGGATCTTTTTGTTAAAGGAAAAGCAAACATTCTTGTCTCAACAACTGTTATTGAGGTTGGAGTGGATGTTCCTAACGCAAGCGTTATGGTTATTGAAAGCGCAGAGAGGTTTGGTCTTTCACAACTACATCAATTAAGGGGTAGAGTTGGAAGAGGAGCAGAAGAGTCATTCTGCATTTTAATGACAAGTCATAAATTATCAAAAGAGTCACATCAAAGAATAGATCTTATGTGCTCTACAAATGATGGATTTGAACTTGCAGAGGCAGATCTAAGAATGAGGGGTCCAGGAGATATTGATGGCACACAACAAAGCGGCCTACCAATAGATCTAAAAATTGCTAGTCTTTCTAAAGATGGCCCAATTCTTGAAGAGTGCAGGTCTACAGCAAAAGAGATTCTTATTGATGATCCTCTTCTCAAAGACCCAAAAAATAGTATATTTAAAATATGCTTAGAAAATAGGCAACAACTGAGAGACTACTCAAAGATTAGCTAATTACTAACTAGAAAACTAAAATATATGAAATACATTGGAGCACATGTAAGCGCATCTGGTGGTGTGGAAAACGCACCACTAAATGCACAAGAAATTGGAGCAAATGCTTTTGCTCTTTTTACTAAAAATCAGAGACAGTGGATTGCATCTCCATTGACAAAGAAAAGTATTGATCTTTTTAAAGAAAGATGTGAATTATTTGGATTCAAACCTCATCAAATACTACCACATGATAGTTACTTAATTAATTTAGGCCATCCAGAAGAGGAGGGTTTAAGCAAATCAAGAGCAGCATTCTTAGACGAGATACAAAGATGTGAACAACTAGGATTAGATAGATTAAATTTTCATCCGGGAAGTCATCTTAATAAAATATCTATTGATGATTGTCTTCTTAGAATTTCTGAATCTATAAATATTACATTAGATAAAACTCAAGGCGTAACTGCAGTAATAGAAAATACAGCCGGACAAGGTACAAATCTTGGATTTACTTTTGAACAGATTGCTCAAATTATTGATAAAGTTGAGGACAAAAGCAGGGTTGGTGTATGTATTGACACTTGCCACTCTTTTGCTGCTGGATATGACCTATCTACTAAAGACTCTTTTAATCAAGCATTTGATCATTTCAATAAAATAATTGGATTCGAATATTTACGAGGTATGCATCTAAATGATGCCAAAAAAGGGCTAAATTCTAGAGTTGACAGGCACGACTCTATTGGGGCAGGACTACTTGGAGAAGAGACATTTAAAGTATTAATGAAAGATAGTAGATTTGACAACATTCCATTAATACTAGAAACTCCAAATGTAGATTTATGGAAAGATGAGATTATTCAATTAAGAGAGTGGGAAAAAGAGTAAGGTAAATAATGAACGATTTAACACAAGGGAAAGAGGGTACGCAAATAATGAAGTTTGCAATTCCAATGTTAATTGCAAACATATTTCAACAACTATACAATATTATTGATAGCATTGTAGTGGGGAAATATATTGGATCTACGGCACTTGCAGCTGTAGGTGCTAGTTTCCCTATACTTTTTACATTATCTGCATTGGTTGCTGGAATAACAATTGGTGGATCTGTATTAATTTCTCAATATTTTGGGGCAAAAGAGCTAGAGAAAGTAAAAAGTACATCAGATACTGTTCAGATATTTCTCCTAAGCAGTTCGTTAGTATTATCCATCTTATTTTATCTATTTAGTAAACCTCTATTTAGAGCACTTTCTATTCCTATTGAAGTTTTTCCAGAAGCTGTTGCTTATTTTGACATCATTATTCTAACAACAACAATACCTACCTTTGCATTATATGGCATTTCTGCAATATTAAGAGGAGTTGGAGACTCCAAAACACCTTTAAAATTTATTATCTTTTCAATAATTCTAAATATAGTTTTAGATCTAATTTTTGTTTTAGTTTTCGGTTGGGGTATATATGGAGTTGCATGGGCTACTGCTATATCATCAATCCTTGCATGGATTGGGCTTTGGCACCATCTAAATAGAGGAGAATATAAAATTATTCGATTTAATTTAAACTATAAAAAATGGGTTTTTGATAAGGAGAATTTTATATTATCTCTAAAGATTGGCCTACCATCTGGAGTTCAACAAACTTTAGTTGGCCTTGGAGCAATGGCTCTTCTTACAATTGTCTCTCCTTTTGGCGTTGCAACCTTAGCAGCATATACAGCTGCTGGCAGAGTAGATATGTTTGTTTCAATGCCAGCAATGAATCTAGCTGCAGCTCTTTCATCTTTTGTTGGTCAAAACTATGGAGCTAAAAGGTTCGATAGAATATCTAATGGTCTCAAATCTACGCTTATATATTCAACAATAATTTGTATATCTCTTAGTATTGTGGTAGTATTTTGGGGAGGAGAAATTATGAGACTCTTTACAGATCCCAACTCAGATCACTTTACAGAAATAGTTGAAATAGGTAAAGAGTATCTTCTAATAGTTACCTCTTTTTACATTGTATTCTCTACAATGTTTATATACAATGGAGCTACCAGAGGAGCAGGTGCAACATTTATTCCGATGCTAATTACAACTCTATCTCTCTGGATCTTTAGAGTTCCTTTAGCCTATTTTCTATCACAAATATGGGGCTCATCTGGTATATGGTGGTCTATTCCAATAGGCTGGAGCGCAGGCTGTATAGGTGCTGTTGCATACTACTACTCTGGTCACTGGAAAAAGGGAGTTCGCAGATGATTAGGTTGGAATAATTCTATTGCTTAGATTTTAAACCTACTGTTTTATTATACACCGGTTTTTCGGGAGTTGACTCAATATCCTTAATAAAATAACCATTTCTTTCAAATTGAACTGCAATTTGAGATCTATCATCCAAAAGAGCCTCCTCTGCATAAGCCTTAACTCTAACCAAAGAGTTTTGATTAATATAGTCGGTATATACCTTACCCTCTTCTAAATCGTCCATATCCTCTTTATCAAAAAGTCTATCATAAAGATTTACATCTATTTCTTTTGCATGAGAAACAGATACCCAATGAATAGTACCCTTGACAGATCTCCACTCTCCTACTCCTGGTTTACTCTCCGGATCATAGGTGCAAATTATCTCCGTAATATTACCATTCTCATCCTTTATAACCTCTTCACATTTGATTATATAAGAGTACTTTAAACGAACTTCACCACCAGGCTTTAACCTAAAGAACTTCTTAGGTGGCTCCTCCATAAAATCAGCTCTCTCTATGAAAAGTTGGCGAGAAAAGATAACATCTCTTTTTCCAGCGTCTAAATCTTCTGGATTTAGATTTGGTGTAAAAACCTCCTTTTGATCCTCTGGATAATTACTAATAGTTAGCTTAATAGGATCCATTACAACCATATATCTATTTGACCTTTTATTTAGATCCTCTCTTAAACACCACTCTAAGAGAGATAGATCAATGATATTATCTCTTTTAGCAACCCCAACTTTTTCTGCAAAATATCTCAAACTCTCTGGAGTGTATCCTCTCCTTCTTAATCCACAAATTGTAGGCATTCTTGGATCATCCCATCCACTTACTATTTTATCGTTAACCAACTGAAGTAATTTTCTCTTACTCATTACAGTATAGGTTAAATTCAATCTTGCAAACTCGTATTGTTTTGATGGGAAAATCTGTAATTTATCTATAAACCAATCATATAATGGTCTATGAACATCAAATTCTAAGGTACAAATAGAGTGAGTTATCTTCTCGATAGAGTCACTTTGACCATGAGCATAATCATACATTGGATATATACACCAATCATCTCCAGTTCTATGATGATGAGCATGTATTATTCTGTACAAAATAGGATCTCTCATGAGCATATTAGGGTGAGACATATCTATCTTTGCCCTAAGAACTTTTGAACCATCTGGATATTTACCATCTCTCATCTCCTGAAAAAGAGTTAAGTTCTCTTCTACAGACCTATCTCTGTACGGACTATCTATACCTGCTCTATTTACTGTACCTCTATTTAAACGTATCTGCTCTTGAGTTTGATCATCAACATATGCCAAACCATTTCTAATCAAATCACATGCCCAATTATATAGTTGTTCAAAATAGTCCGAAGCGTAATATTCATTTGCCCAATTGAAACCTAACCATTTTACATCATTTTTTATTGAATCAACATACTCAGTATCCTCTTTCACTGGATTGGTATCATCAAATCTTAAATTTGTAGCCCCTCCAAATTTTTTTGCTAATCCAAAATTTAGACATATACTTTTTGCGTGACCGATATGTAGATATCCGTTAGGCTCTGGTGGAAATCTTGTTAAAATAGATTTATATTTTCCCGACTTAATATCGTTAGAGACTATCTCCTCTAAAAAATTCAATTGTTCTTCCATTATCAAATCATTTTTTCAGGTGCAAATATACAATTTCTTAATTGCATTTTAGTAACTTTGCCAATCTTAGTTAACAATTTGTAATAACAATAATCTAAAATTAGAAATATGATTCTCTCAATGACGGGCTACGGCAAGGCGGAATGTCTTATTATGCAAGGTAAAGTAACAATAGAAATAAAATCGGTAAATAGTAAAAGTGCCGATATTTCACTTAAAACCAATTTAATTCCCCGAGAGAGAGAGGCTCTTGCAAAACAACTGATTTCTAGCAAACTAAAAAGAGGCAATATCGATCTTTATACCTCATTTGAAAGTAACTTAAATTTAGAGATTAAAAATATAAACAAAGATATATTTTGTGAATACTATAGACAATTCAAGGATATCGCAGATTCGCTAGGAGAAAAAAGCGATTTTTCTACACTTGCACTTGCAATCTCTAAGTTGCCAGATATTCTGGAGAGCAACTCTACTAGCACAGATGATTTAGTCAAAGAATCAAACTGGTTAGCATTAAAAGAGTGCATAGAGAGTGCTTGTGATTCCCTAACTTCTTTTAGAGAAGAGGAGGGCCAAAAACTAAAACAAGATATAGAAGAGAGAATAGCTCTTATTTTAGAATACCTTAGTCATGCAGAAGAGCATGAACAAGAGAGAGTAGATTCAATAAAAGAGAGAATAGAGACAAAAATTAAAGAGTATTTACCAGAAGAGAATAATAGATTTGAACAGGAGATTATTTACTATTTAGAGAAATTAGATATTACAGAAGAGAAGGTTAGACTAAGACAACATTGCAAATATTTTATCGAGACAATAGAGAGCGAAGAGTGTCCAGGTAAAAAGCTTGGATTCATAGCTCAAGAGATTGGTAGAGAGATAAATACTCTAGGATCTAAGGCTAATCACGCTCAGATACAACAATGGGTAGTTAGGATGAAAGATGAGTTAGAAAAAATCAAAGAGCAATCATTAAATATTCTTTAATTGCAACTTTTGAATAGTTTGTTTCGTCTATAAAGCAGAAATACAAAAAAACTTTATAGTCATGAAAACAGCAAAAATTTTATTAGTAGTATTAGCTCTTTTATCAATTACTCATTATGCCGATGCGCAAAAAACATCAATTAAGAATCCAAAACAATCACCAGCAAGGATAGTTAAGTTGGCTCTACAATCAGTTCCTAAAAACTATATTGCAGAAGATAATTGGATGAATGCCTTTTATAAGGAGCAAGTATCAAAAAACGATCAAACATTAGTAACTCACGAAGCATTTTTGGATGTATGTCGTAGTTCATACTCATCTTCTAGAAGAGATGTTGTTGCAGTTAAAGATGTAAGAGGTAGTTCTAACCACGATATCCTTAAACAATATAACATTAAATTGCAAGGAGGTCCAGTTTCGGCACTTGATATCGATATTGTTAAATATCCATTCTTGGGAGTAGCTCT
The DNA here is from genome assembly GCA_001603425.1 of Bacteroidales bacterium Bact_08. Lineage (GTDB taxonomy): Bacteria > Bacteroidota > Bacteroidia > Bacteroidales > UBA932 > Bact-08. The sequence continues at coordinate 2,681 of LUYZ01000017.1, read as the reverse complement.
TTCTGAGATAGACGTAGTTTATACATTCAAATACGAAACACCTATCAAAATAGATGGTCAAGACATGTATGTTATATCATTTGACCAAAAGGAGAGACAAGAGCAGATGTTATATAAAGGTAAGATATATATAGACCCAACATCTTTAGCAATTGCACGTATAGAGTTCTCATCTAATCTTGATAACATAGGATATGCACACAATAAATTTCTAAAGAGACGTCCAAAGAATAGTTATGCACATATGGTATCTGCTGATTATATAGTAAACTACAAAAAATACAATGGACTTTGGACCCTAGATTACTCATCATACGATATAAAATTCTATATTCAAGATAAAGATAGTAATGAGGCTAATCTATACAACATATCATCTCAATTTGCAGTAACAAATCTATTTGCAAATAATATAGACATAGATAAAAAAGAGATTCTAAAAAATAGCGATATATTGGGAGATAGAGTTGTAAACTACAACATAGCAAATAACTGGGATGTTTATAATGCAATAATGCTATTAGCATCAGTAAAATAATTTTTAGATATTAAATTTAAAAATAATAAAGGTTACTCTTTTATTGAGTAACCTTTATTATTAATTTAAACTACTAAGATCCAAGCCACTCCTTAAACATAGAGCTTTTTGCTCTACTTATTAAAACTCTATCACTGTTCCTTCCGTTAGATACTACAACAATTAATTTCCCTCCAAAATAGTTTTCAATTTTACTTATTGCCTTAATATTAATAATATACTGACGATTCGCTCTAAAGAAAATATCGGAATCAAGCTCTTGTTCTAATTTATCTAATGTATTACTAATAATATGGCTATCATTTTTAAAATCAAAAATTACAACACCACTCTCCTCAACTTTTATCCAAGCAATATCATCTATCTCCAAATATGAATAGCCATCAATTTTTGGGATTAAAATTCTCTTCCTTTTAGTAACATAAAATTTCTGAATACTCGATACTAATTTTTCTATCTTATCATTATTATTCTGTATCTCTCCATCCAGAGATTCAATCATATGTGTAAGCTTATTAAATACTTTATGAATATCCTCCTTCTTTATTGGCTTAAGTAAATATGCAACACTATTATATTCAAAAGCTGTAACCATATACTCATCATAGGCCGTTGTGAAAACAATCCATTTATCACTAATATCAATATGATCGAATATTGAAAAACAGATACCATCGGCAAGTTGAATATCTAAAAAAATAAGACAAGGACCCTTATTATTGTTAAACCAATCAATAGAGTCCTCTACAGAGTTTAGAATAGCCTTTACCCTATAGTTTGAATTAACATCCTCTACCGTCTTTTTAAGACTATTTGCTAAAAGAGGTTCGTCTTCTACTATTACAATATTATCTAAAATCATATTTATGCAATTTTATCTATTAATGGAATTTTGACAATAAATTCGTTTTGAGTTTTTTCTACTTTAACATCACTATTCCCAGTCAAATATTCAAACCTTCTTATAATATTTTTCAATCCAGAATTTGTTGAATAGGTTGATACTTTGGGCTGTAGATTATTTATTACATAAATATAACCATCGCTATCATAAATCCTTATATTCAAAGGCATATTATCTTTGGCAATATTATGTTTTATACAATTCTCTACTAAATATTGGAGACAAAGAGGAGGAACCATTTTCTCTAGTGACTCTACGGACATAGAGATACTCACTATCAATCCTTGACCCAACCTCTGTTTTTGAATTGCAATATAATTCTCAATAAAAATCAACTCCTCTTTAACTTTTATAACCTTTAATTTACTTGATTTAAGGACATATCTATAAACCTCAGAAATATTAAAAGCAAACTCCTTTGCTTCTCTATTCTCATCAGAAATAAGAGCCAAAAGAGTACTAAAACTGTTAAATAAAAAGTGAGGATTAAGTTGATCTTGTAGGGCAGCATAATTCAACTCCAATTTCTCTCTTTTTAATCGTTCATTTTCATATAAGAAAAATTTTAAAGAGTTATGATAATTATGACCTATTATAGAAATTACAAAAGTTATCGTAAATAAAATGAAGACACTAGCGGCTACTTTTAGAGAACTTGGAGTTATCTCCTGAACCCTATTCACTCCAAAAATTAGAGACTCTATCAATCTCATTATGTATCCGTTGATGAACATCCAAGCCAATGCAAAGCAAAATAATGAGATTATTCTCTTTTTTAAAGCTAGATGCCATGGATATCGTATAGCAATCAATGAGTTAAAAATAATTATCCCCTCACTCAATAGAACCACAATAATAGAGCTAAAAAGAAAAGATCTAATAGTAATCATCTTATAATGCCCCTCTTGAGTAATATAAAAGAGTAAGGCTGTAATCATAAAAGAGGCCACAATCTCAATCACTATTCTTTTAAAGTCAAAAAGATTGGGATTGGAAAACCTAATATTGTTTATTGTTTTATTTAACATCATTACAACTACTAATATACTAAAATTTCAACTCCATCCTAGCTCTTAATCCAAATTTGGGAGCATCTCTTGTGTCTGTAACTCTCCACACGCCATCTAATCTAAAAAACCTAAAAATATTTTCAGCACCCAAACCGACTTCTAGATAGGGTTTATTATTATACTCATAAATCTCTTTAGGAGAGTCCAATAGTTGAAAATGTTTATTATC
>LUYZ01000016.1 GCA_001603425.1 Bacteroidales bacterium Bact_08 | reverse complement strand
TATAACGCAAAGACCCATAAAGATCTACAGTACTTCTATTATGATAATCTAAATCTGGTCTTAAAATATTTTCAGAAACTTCATTCTCATTAAATAGATCTAATTTTGAGTCTAATTTGAATCCACCTTTTAAAGAACCCTCTAACTCTACTCTATGATCCTTAGAGTTATAAAGAAAAACAGATCCATTAACTCCAGCATAAAGTTTATCTACCTTATATTCAGATTTTGGCAAATAGTAGATATTTGAAAAGGATCTGTAAGCTGCGTCAAAGCCAATACTATATTTATACTCCTTGGTATTTGGTCTCAAGAAATAAGATTTCCATGAAAAATCGACATTAGCAGTATTTACTACATATCTATTTTTATATATATAGGTTGTTTCCCAATATTCAGTTGTCACACCAGTTAATGTATCTCTCTCAATAACTTGTGTCTGTCTATATTCATTTGCTCCAGCGTCTTTAAAAGAGGCTGAAAGAACTGCATTGTGTAGAACATTACTATTCTCTAATATCAAATTGGTCAAAAATCTAAAATTATGAGAGTTGAAAGAACCTGGGGACTCCTGCTTACTACCAAATGTTTCTTGCCACTGCATATCATAACCAGCAGATAGTAGAAGCTTTACTCCATTATCGATATAATTATACTGAAGTGCAGTACCAACATAATCACTAATAAACTGTCTACTAAATGCTCTGTATCCTCCTATACGGCCTATAGCGTTATGTAATCCAACAAAATTATAGTATTTCAAATTTGGATCTGTCTGAACAGTAGAAGTACTAGGCATTCTCTCTTTATCGTATCTATAATAGATATTGAACCCTAATTTGCTTTTATCAGAAACATTATACACTATAGATGGGATAATAGAATAGTCAATCATATAGGTTCTTGTTCTAGGATCTCTCTGTCTTGAGATATCTGCAACATGATAATCTATTGTTAGACCAAAATTAAACCCTCTATATGCTACTGAATAAACTTTTAAATTAAGATCAAACTGCTGTTTATCGTAGTTACCTCTAACACTACTACCAAAATAATATGGATTTGAATTATAAGTATTAATCACATCTGACCAAGCTCTATCATACTCTTTATCCAAAGAAAAAGAGAATTGACCTCTGACAAAAACCTTATCATTAAATCTGTCATAACGTTCAGATACAAACCTCAATCCTTTATTAGAAGATCCCTCTTGTACCCTATGATGCTCTCCTTCTGATAGATATCTTTCCAATCTAGTAAAACTTCCCTTATTTACATTTTGAAAAACCATACCAGCAGCATTATCTGTCATAACCCACTGCTGCTTAACTATTTGAAGTTCTCTTTGATTTAATTGGGGATATGTACCCAAACTATCTACATTTTGAGCAATTGAGATATTTGTCAAAAGAGTAGTTATTACTAATAATATTATATATCTCTTCATATTACCTGATTTTTAAAAGTTGAGGATGATCGTATTTTCTAGGAGTTGGACCATTGATTACAACAAAATCCTCTGTACTATTATTTGTATCTTGCAGAATATATCTTCCATCCTCAATTCTGCTAATCTTTCTTTCTAAAGATTCATTTACGTAACCTGTTGTAGCTGTTATATTAGAAAATCCAGCATCAACAATATCATGTAGTCTCTTAAGAGTTATATCTGGTCCAGTACCTGCAGTATTTCTCAAAGCCTCAATTCCGTCAATCACCGTTTCTACAGGAACTCTTCTAAATCTCTCACCCGAAGATTTACCAGGAGCAAAATATTCTGGCCAACTCAAGACATCTTCATCTGTTTCAAATAGAAAAAGAGCATTAGGGCCACCAGTAATTAAATTCAAAAATTTAATTGCAGTAGAAGAGGATATAACTGGTAAAGCTTTAACGTCAGGATTACCTGTTCCATCGATATCTTTCACTTCAAAATCGGCATTAGATAAATCTACCGAATTTGATGCACTTGTTCTATGATCCCTTGCATTCCTTGCTGCAATCACAATACTTTCACCAGGTAAAACAGGAAAATCTGTACCATTGCCTGGGAATTTACATATTTGTCTTGTATAAATAAAACCTGGATTATCCTTAGCAAGATAAGCCGCAGGAGATACTGATTCTGCTAATGCTAGATACTTGCCATCTATATAAACAATCTCATCTGAATTATTATAGATTTCTACAAATGAATCAACAATATAATTTCTGTTAGAATTATCTTTTGTACCAGAGTAATAAACTTTAGAGATAAGAAGACTTTTTAAAACTACTCTTTCCAATTCCATCCTTATATCTTTAGCAGAGAAAAGTGGAACATTAGTTAAAGTAGCAGTTATTAAAACCTTTGCTTTATCTTCAATCAAAACCTCTTGAGATATTAGATCTTTATATTCACGCCCTGTAAGTTCCCAACTAGTGTTGATGGTATACTCATCGGGTATAATTTCTGGAATTTCTACCACTCCCATAGAGTTTGTAGTAAATCTATACGTAGTTACGGCACTTGTAAAGACAATCTCTCTATTTGAGTATTTAACATGGGGCTTAAAATGAGATGGTAAAACAAGTTCAACTCTCATGTTTTTGATAAACTGAGGCTCTTCTCTTGTACAAGAGATAAAAACCATTGAGAGTAGTAATATTGTTATAAAAAATATTTTTTTCATTTGTATTCAAATTAAATTTTAACAAACAACTCCATACCAAATGAGAAAGAGTTTGCATTTCTCTCCACTTTGGTTCCAGAAACATTTGAAGATTGGAAAGGAGTATAGTAGAATAGATTACTTACAAAGAATGAGAATCCCATATTTCTAGAGATATCTTTTGTTAGTCTCATATTTATCAACCAAACAGGAGGAAAAGAGATACCCTGTGTATCTTTAGGGTCTCTAACCTGATCTGCCAAAGAGATTCCTTTAATCTTATAGTCAGGATCATTTAGCATAGCCTCTGTAATTGGATGGTATGATAAATCGGTGTCAAGCCAACCGAGTGGTCTTTGGTATTGATTGGTTGTTTTAGAGTAGGTGTACCATATTACCTGTCCATTTAAAGAGGCTACCATTCTCATTTCTGGAATATTAACAACTGCTCTTAATACCGTACTAAATCTCTTATTAATACTCTTTTGCATTCCGCTAGGATACTCTAGTTTGAATGGAGGTGTATTTGAGCCTCCTTGGCCATAAATAGACCCTGGAGGTATTCCTACTGGATTAGAAAACGATGGTCCTGTTGTCCATGAAGAGGACTCCATATATGCTCCACTTAAATACAAATTGGTTCTGATTGCCTTAATCTGACCAAAATAGAAATCAAATTCTACCCCTTTATCGGAACTAGCTTGAGTATTACCCACTCTACCTGTAGTAGTAAAGACAGTATCAACCCTTGCTGGATTGTTCCAATCTACAATCGGCTTCTCTCCTGGCCTAATAATAAGACCTTTGTCTGCAGAATAGAAGTTAGAAAAATATGTTTGAAATTCTGTAAAATTGCCAAAACCATCTTTCATATAATCCTTATATGCAACTACTGAGAAAGTCATTTCGTTTGGCAGTTTAATATCAAAACCTAATTCTGTTTTGGTATTTGTTGCATTTTTCAACATGTTATTACGCTCAACATAATTTATATATGTCTGATACATAACCAACTGCCTCTCTATCTCTGTAGGAAGATATTGAGCAACTAATCTATCGCTATATCTTGGTTCTGGATAAAGATGCACTAATCCAGGAGTTTTTGAGTTTTGTCCCCAACCTCCTCTAAATTCTAGCCAATTATTCACTTTCAAAGATGAATTGATCCTAGGTGATATAGAAGATACCTCCTCCTCTTTTCCAGGTTGAAGCATGCCAAATCTTAGACCAGCCTGTAGCTTAAAATGTCTTCCATTTCCAAAACGCCAATTTATATTATCCTCTATATAGGCCGATACTTGATCTAACCTTGGTATATCGTAAAAAGGTCTAGGCCTTCCATTACTATTTGGTCTAATCGGGAAATTATCATCGTCATTATAGAACCCTCTGGCATTATTCTCTTCCATTCTATACTCAACTCCCATATTAAATCTTTGATGGAACTTCTTATAATTTATAAAGAAGTTATTTGAAACTTTTGCAAAAACAGATCTAGGACGACCTTCATTACCGCCAGAAGCTCTATATGAAGATGTAATATAAGGAACCTCCACATAACCTGGAGTCAATGAGGTAATGATTGGAAGGCCACCACCTGCAGCAACAATTGTAGATGTTGTAGACTCAGTTATAGATTCACTAAAGCCCAAAGAGTAAGAGAGCGTTCTCATCAATTTTGCATTAACACTTAACCTACCATTATGGCTAACCCTTATAGATCTGGACTTTTGTCTTGTTTCTGTTCCTTCTGTAATAACGTCTGGGTCAGTTCCTCTAAAATCTAATAGATCGCTAAAATTTACTCTTGTATTGGTATACCAAATTTTATTAAAAGTTTTTGTGTATGTAATACCACCTGATATTCTATCAAAAGATGTCGTTTTCTGTCTAGGATCACCCCAAGCCTGAGCATAGTCTAAATTCACATTAAGACTACCATGCTTTCTACCAAAATTCCATCCTTTTCCCAAAGATGTATTAAAAGTAACAGGATTAACTTTTGTTCTTATCTCATATGGAGAGTATCCAGCTTTGGTATTTACTATAACAGCTCCAGAGGTAAGATCGCCATACTCAGCAGATGGGATCCCTCTAATAACCTCTATTGATTCTATATTATCTGCTCCAATCTCTCTTAAATCGACACCTGTACCCCCAGTGGATGAGATTCCAGCTTTATCAGAAAGAGAGGCATTATCAGAAATTGGAACACCATCAACCATAATTGCTGTACCAAATGCATTATTAGCACTAGATGTATTAAGTGTTCTAATTGTTATTCTCTCTGCAGATGTCATATTAGAAACTCCAGACATTAACTGTCCTGGAATAAGCTGCATAATATCCTTCAAACTTGTTGCTTGAAGATGATCCATTGCTTGACGACCAATTTTAGAACTTGTTGAAGTACCAGCAGCACTAGATTGTGCAACAACAGTAACCTCTTCTAATTCTAAAGAGAGTTGTCTTAATCTTATAATCATCTCCCTATCTGCAGATAATACAAATTCTGAAGCTGACGCTTCATAACCCATCATCTGAACCTCTAATTTTATCTGTCCAGATGGAATATTTCTAAAAATAGCAATACCATCTAAATCTGCCGTAGCATATGCTCCTAAATCTTTAATAAAAGCAACAGCTCCAATTATTGGCTCTTTTGTTTGCTCATCAACAACAGTAACTCTAATGGAAGAATTACGTTGCTGATTAGCAGAAGTAGCTGGTTTTGGTGCTGGATTAGGTGCTTTAAAAATGAGAATAACTCCTTTGTTAATCTCATAAGTATAGCCTGTATTTGCTAAAATAGCTTTTAAAACAGTTGAAACATTCACATTTTGTGCAGAATAGGTAATCCCTTTAATGGACTTAATTTCCTGTCCTTTAAAAAGATACCCCAATCCCGTTTGCTTCTCTATCTGTTTAAGACACTCCTCTAGAGTGGCATCTTTCACACTAAATGATTTGATCTGCTGTGCATTTGCTGTATTAACAAACGTAGCAACCATCATAATCACAAATAGTGAGATTAGAGATTTGGTTAGTTTTTTCATAAAATAACTATATAAATGAATTAAGATTTTTCAATTAGTCTCTTTTTTTTACAATTATAAGATCGCCCTCTATCTCAAAAGAGAGAGATGACACTTTTGAGAGCTGCCACAATATAACATTCAAGTTATCGTTCAGAGGAACAACACCATTAAATAATTCATTTTTAGCAGTTTCATCAGAAAAATAGAAATCAACATCGTAACGCCTCATTAATAGCTTTATTATCTCGTTAAGAGGCATTTGATCTAATTTAAGTCTATTATCAATCCATGAAGTATATATATCTGTATCCACCTCCTTTACATCTACAGCTCCACTGATACTATTAATAGTAAATTGTTGACCTGGTTTTATTGATATTGACTCGTTTAATTTATTAGAAATAATATCTACAGCACCAGAAACTAAAGTTGTTGCAGACACCAAGTCATCTGAGTAAGATTTAACATTGAATTTTGTGCCTAATACCTTAACCTGGTAACCAGAGGTCTCTACAATAAAAGGCCTGGACGCATCTTCTTTAACATCAAAAAATGCCTCACCTACAACTTTTACCACTCTTTTATCTTTAGAAAAGGCAATAGGATACTCTACAGAACTCTCAGAATTTATCCAAACCTTAGTTCCATCACTTAATACCAACGAATAAGATTTGCCTTTGGGAATATTTAACACATTCCTTTTAGTATTTTCCAGCCTCTTTTTGTTCACAACCTCATTATCTTCAGAGATATTTTGATATGAGATAGTTTGATTTGTCTTATCTAAAGAAACGCCAGATATTCTCTCAGATATAACAGAAACCGAGTCAATTGGAATAATCTCTCCACTAGATAATTGTATGGTTACTTTACCATCGGCAGGTAAAATATCATGTTGGAGAGATACTTGATTGTCAATTGGGATATTTGAAACAAAAGGCGTGAATAACATTAATAGTAATAGCAATGCCGCAGCAGAGCTACTGATTACCATAATCCCTTTTCTGTTTACCTTTAACCAAAATAACAACCACCCTTTTGATACACTTACCTTAGAAAGAAAAGAGTCTCTTGTAATATACTCATCGGCAAGTTCTTTCTCAATATGAATTTGATCATCTTTTATTAGATTATTATAGAGATCCTCTCCCTTCTCTATAAAATTGTAATAACTATTCAGCTGATCTTTATCTTTACTATTATTCAAAGCCATTATTTTAAAATCTAAATCCTCTTTACATATTATATAAACGACTTAGATTAAAAAAGGGTTACAAAAAAATAAATTTTTAATTAATATTTAATGAACTAAAGAAAGAAACTGGCTTTAATTAACAAATACAGAGAGATATAGCAAAATAAAAGAGCGCCCATAAATTTCTTTTAAAAATCTATATGCCCTAAGTTTATGCGTTTTTACTGTATTTACTGTTATAGATAACTCATGTGCAACCTCCTTTATAGAAAGTCCTTTTATAGAAAGTCTAATAACCTCTTTTGTTTTATTGGGTAATCTTTCAATTGCTCTATCTAACAAACGAAATGCTTCCTCTTTAACAACAGCATCTGCCTCATGCTCTATATCTTCAAAAGCCGAAATATCTGAGTATAATGGAGATTTTTTCTTAAGAAAATCGATAGATCTATTTTTGGTAGACAAATAAAGATATGCTCTAAAGGCTATCTCGTTTTTAAAAGATGGCTTAGATCGCCATATACCTAAAAACACATCCTGAACAACATCTTCGGCATCATGCCTATTCTTTATAATTTTATACGCAAAATGAACTTGCGAAGCATAATACTCCGCAAAAACCTCTTTAAATGAAAGTTTTTTATCTGCTATATATATATTGTGTCTAAACATCTATACAGTCACAAAGTTAAAAAAGAATTGTGAGCAATACGCTGTAAAGACTGAAAAATCATTATATCATGCTATATATTCTATTAATAATTACCAGATAAGGCTACAGCATATCTTTCACTATTTTACTGACAGTTCTAAAATCAATTTTTCCAGAACTCATCATTGGCAACTCCTTAATAACAACAAAGTGCTTGGGTAGGGCTATATTTGGCAGCTCTTGTCCCAATTTTTTTAAAATATCCGCTTTATTAACCTCTATATTTACTGTGGCAACTATTGCAGAACCTTTAGTATCATCAGAAATATCCACTACACAGCAAGAAACCCCTGTAGGTAGATACTTTTCTAATGTATTTTCCACCTTTACAAGAGATACCATCTCTCCTCCTATTTTAACAAACCTCTTAAAACGTCCCGAGTGCCATAAATAGCCATCGGCATCTAAATACCCCATATCTCCAGTATTATACCATCCATCTTCCATTGCCTCTTCTGTTAATTCATTGTCTCTATAATAACCCTTCATTACAGAGTCTCCCTTAACCATTACCTTTCCAACCTCTCCAATACTACACTCTTCTCCTGTTTCAAAACTTATAATTTTAACCATAACTCCAGGAATAACTCTTCCAGTGCTACCAGGTCTGTTAAACTCAGGAGTATTAACAGATATCACGGGCGATGTCTCTGTTGCTCCATAACCCTCTAAAAGAGTAACTCCATGCATTTTTAAATAGCCTTCTCTTAATGAGTCGGGACATTTATCTGCTCCAGAAACCATTATCCTAAATGAACTAAAATCTCCTGGTTCCGACTTTTGAAGATAACCCCAAAAAAAGCTTGGTGTTCCAACCATTATTGTCGGCCTCTCCTCTCTTGCTATTTTACATATTGTAGAAAAATCCAGTGGATTTGCATAGGTAACCATTGTCATACCATAACATAATGGTGCCCATAAATTTACAGTCAATCCAAACACATGAAAGAAGACTAAATTAGCCAATAATTTATCGTCTCTACTTATCTTTATATAATCTCCAAAATTTCTAACGTTAGAGAATATATTTTTATGAGTTAACTGCACTGCTTTAGGATCTTTTTCGCTACCACTTGTAAATAAAATAACAGAGGTATCATCTTCTGATTGATTAGCTATAAGCCTTTGTAATAAAAATAGAGGTAAAGAAGACTTTAAAGCACTAGATAACTTATCCATTATAGTTATCTCTTTCATAATATCCTCTATGAACACCATTCCCTCTACAACATTACATCCAATTTTATCAACTAAAACTTTTGAAGTAATAACTGTTTTAAATTGGCACTTCTGCTGAGCATAAAGAATATTAGTCTCTGCACCAGTAGAGTAATTTATCATTACTGGTATTTTATCAGCCATTAGAGTAGCAATTGTCAAAAGAGCCCCTCCAGCAGATGTTGGCATCATTACCCCTATAAATTCATCTTTATATCTACCAATCTTTTTTGCTAAAATCAACGAGCCTATTAACCCCTTACCATAAGTAACAGATTTATTGGTAGTTTTATCAATAATGGCAATCTTCTTGCTCTCTTGCTTTGCCACTTTTACAAACTGATGATGTAATAACATATTACTGCTCTCTTTAAAATTAGAAAGCGAATATATATCTTTTTTTTAAATATACAACATGCAGTATAATTAATCAAACTATCATATTATTGATAAATAATAGCTTATGTGGTTAAAGAGAAAAGAAAATCAAAAAGTGTACTTATATGGTCGACTCATTTATATTATTAACTAGCTTTATAATGCATACGTAATTCCAACTTTTACTCCATTTTCCCATATTCTCTGATGATATTTTCTATCGGCAAAAGGGACTAATGAGTGAATTCTAGTATAAGGGTTAATATAAAGAGAGAATAATCTGTTAATATCATATTTCAAACCAACTCCAAATTGTGCTCCAATCCCACTCTGATTATCAATTAAACTTTCTGAAGAAGTATCAAATTCTAACACCAAACCGCCATTAATGAAAAAATATTTCCAAAAATTAGCTCTCATTACTAAAGGTATAGACAAAAGTGATGTATTAGCCTTTATTGGCATTAATATTCCATTTTCTATTCCCGAAAAAGGTGGTGTAGCAACTATCCTATGCTTAGAAAACTCTAGCCCAGACTCAAGTTCTAACCATCTATTTATTATATAAAAATAGTTTATTCCAATAGTATAGAAATAATCTCCATCATAACTAGCATCTCCACACAGCGACTGAACTCTAAATACATCATTATTCCCAAAAGAAGAGAAAGAGAGTCCAATTTTACCATCACCAGTAGTGCTTTTTCTATTTTGAGAATATACCATACAATTAGAAGAGAGATATATCATCAAAATTAATAGTAGTATTTTTTTCATCGCCAATTATTTAATATCATACATAACAAAGATAAATAAATTGCTAACAAAAAAAATTTATAGTTAAATTTATACCAACTTCAAATAACCTACTTATAACTAAATTATGGAAACTAATCTTATTTTCTACCTGGTGCCGTTGGCATCTGTAGTAGCACTTTTTTTGCTCGATTCTTCTATAAAGAGATGATGAAAGAGAGTGAAGGCACTCCAAAAATGAAAGAGATAGCCTCTTATGTTCGAGAGGGTGCTATGGCATATCTTAAACAACAATATAAGGTTGTAATAAAAGTTTTTATTGTACTTAGTCTATTTTTTGCTCTTTTAGCTTACTATTTTAATGTTCAGAATCCTTGGGTTCCAGGAGCTTTTATTACTGGAGGCTTCTTTTCTGGCCTAGCTGGATTTATCGGCATGAAGACAGCCACATATGCATCTGCAAGAACCGCTAATGCAGCGAGTAGATCATTAAATTGTGGACTTAGAATAGCTTTTAGATCTGGTGCAGTTATGGGTCTAACGGTAGTAGGACTAGGGCTTTTAGATATCTCAGTGTGGTATTTAATATTAAACTACTTTATAGAGAGTATTAGTGAATCTCAAAAAATGATAATAATAACCACAACCATGTTGACATTTGGAATGGGAGCATCCACACAAGCTCTATTTGCAAGAGTAGGTGGTGGTATATATACTAAAGCTGCCGATGTTGGTGCAGATTTGGTTGGAAAAGTTGAAGCGGGAATTCCAGAGGATGACCCAAGAAATCCAGCGACCATAGCCGACAATGTGGGAGATAACGTGGGAGACGTTGCAGGAATGGGTGCCGACCTGTACGAATCTTATTGTGGTTCAATATTAGCAACTGCTGCTTTGGGAGCATCGGCTTTTTATATAAATCCACAGATGCAAACTAAGGCTATTTTCGCTCCAATGCTCATTGCTGCTATGGGTATCATTCTATCGATAATTGGTATTTTTTTGGTTAGAACCAAAGAGGGAGCCAATCTCAAACAACTTCTTTTTTCTTTAGGAAAAGGGGTTAATATTAGCTCTGCCCTAATTGCTATCTCAACTTTTGTAATTCTCTATATTTTAGAACTAGAAAATTGGATAGGAATATCGTTTTCTGTTATTATTGGTTTAATCGCTGGTATAATTATTGGGCAATCTACTGAATATTATACATCTCATTCGTATTCTCCAACTAAAAAAATCTCCGAAAGCGGAAAAACAGGCCCAGCAACAGTCATAATTGCAGGTATTGGACAAGGCATGATATCAACTGCTATTCCGGTATTTACAATTGCAGCTGCAATTATACTTTCATTTCTATCGGCAATACAATTCCAGATAACAGATATGACTCAAGCCTCAAACATTAGTCTTGGTTTATATGGAATAGGAATTGCTGCTGTAGGTATGCTTTCTACATTAGGAATAACACTTGCAACAGACGCATATGGACCAATTGCCGATAATGCTGGAGGAAATGCACAAATGAGTAATCTAGATCCAATTGTCAGGCACAGAACAGATACTCTAGATGCCCTTGGAAACACAACAGCTGCAACAGGTAAAGGATTTGCAATTGGCTCTACTGCCTTAACAGCGCTTGCTTTAATGGCATCATATTTAGAAGAGGTAAAAATTGCTCTTACACATCTGGGTAAAACTACAATAGAAATATCTGGTAGAATAATTAATATCTCACAAATTACTATTCCAGATTTTATGGAGTACTATCATGTGAATTTAATGAATCCAAAAGTTTTAGTTGGAATTTTCATAGGATCGGCTATGTCTTTTCTATTTTGTGGTCTCACAATGAATGCTGTAGCAAGAGCAGCTCAAAAAATGGTAGAAAAGGTAAGGAGACAATTCAAAGAGATTCATGGCATTTTAGAGGGGAAATCTACTCCAGACTACGCTAGATGTGTAGAGATATCAACAAAAGGGGCTCAAAAGGAGATGATGCTTCCCTCTATATTAGCAATTATTGCTCCCATAATTACAGGGCTTATATTTGGTGTAAGTGGAGTAATGGGGCTACTTGTTGGGGGTCTGGGAACAGGCTTTGTATTAGCTGTATTTATGGCTAATGCTGGAGGTGCATGGGATAATGCAAAAAAATATGTAGAAGAGGGAAATTATGGAGGCAAAGGATCTGATTGTCATAAAGCTAACGTGGTGGGAGATACTGTTGGAGATCCATTCAAAGATACCTCTGGACCATCTTTAAATATATTGATAAAGCTTATGAGTATGGTATCAATTGTTATGGCGGGACTTACTGTTGCATACAGCATATTTTAAATAATATTTGCAAATCTAAAACGTTTTAGTAGATTTGTCATAAAATAAATTTTATGGCAAAGAAAGTATCTATTGTAGATATAGCAAATAGTTTAGGAGTATCAAAAACGTTAGTCTCATTGGTAATTAACAATAAGGCAAATGAATATGGCATATCTAATGAAACACAAAAAAAAGTTTTAGATAAAATATCCGAACTTGGGTATAGACCAAATAATTTAGCTAGAGGATTCCGAACAGGAAAAAGCAACACTATTGGAATAATTGTATCAGATATCTCAAATAGATTTTATTCTAGAATTGTACGAACAATTGAGGATAAGGCTTGGGAAAAAGGGTATAGTGTAGTTATATGTAGTACAAATGAAGATTATAATAAAGAGAGAGAGCAAATAAAATTTCTTTGTGATAAACAAGTAGATGGGATTATTATTTCCTCTTCTCAAAAAGATGACTCACAATTTCAAGAGTTAAATCAACTAAAAATACCGCATGTGCTAATTGATAGAAAATTTGATAACTCTAACTCATGCTCTGTTACTATTGATAATTATAAAGGATCTGAATTAGCTATCAATCATCTAATTAATCACGGATATAATAGGATTGGTTTAATAACAATTACACCTTTACACATATCAACAATAAGAGATCGCGAACTGGGATTTTGTGATACAATGAAAGAGCATGGAAAAGTAATTGATCAATCCTGGATTCTAAAAATCCCATTTAATAACTTAGAAGAGAGCATCGAGCATAAAATTACAAAACTATACAAGTCTAACAATTTACCGGAGGTTTTTTTTACATTAAATAATAATCTCACTTCAAATACTCTTCTAACATTAAAAAAACTAAAAATTGATGTCCCAGATCAGATCTCTATTATTGGATTTGACGATCTACTATACTTTAATTTCACACAACCATCAATAACAGCAATTAATCAGCCAGTAATGGATATTGGAGAGAAATCATTCAATCTGTTAATTGAACAAATTGAACATAAAAATAAGAAACTCCCAATTAAATCTTATCAACTCCCCGTAGAACTTATTGTACGAGAATCTACAAAAAATATTAAACTATGAACTTATTACAAACCTATCAATGAAAAACATTAAAAAATACCCAATTTTTCTTGCATTTCTAGCAATGGGGTTCGGAGATGCAATTGGTCCATTTGTAGGACTAGCAAAAGAACAGTTTTCTCTAAATAATTTTCAAGCTCAGTTTATTGCATTCTCTGGATTCATAATGTTTGGATTACTCTCTATTCCATTAGGGATATTCCAAGACAAACACGGAAAAAAGAGAGTTCTTATGATTGGGTTATTTATTGCACTAAGTGGTTTAGTTATTCCTCTTTTTGGACTAAAAAGCTATGAACTCTTTCTACTTACCACTCTATTGCTAGGGGCAGGTGCTGCCACTCTACAGGTAGCTGGTAACCCAATTATGAGAGATGTTTCTCTTCCTGGAAAATACTCAAGAAATTTAAGTTTTGGTCAATTTATTAAAGCTATTGGTTCTCTTTCAGGATCTCTTATCCCATTTGCTGCTGCAAAATGGTTTGGAGCAGAATGGAAGATTTTATTTCCAATTTATGTATCCACAATAATAATTACTATTATATTAATAGCATTAACCAAAATAGAAGAACAACAAGAAAATAAAACAATAGCAACTTTTAAAAGTTGCTTTAGTTTATTAAAAAATAGGTTGGTATTTCTTATGGTTGCAGGAATTTTTATCTACGTTGGAATAGAGATCTGCATAAGTACTGGTGTACCTATTCTTCTAAATTCACAATATGGTATAGATCTAAAGACATGGGGATTATTAGGAAATGCATTCTTTTTCATTTCTATTATTATTGGAAGGTTTTTTGGTGCAGTAATTCTAAATTGGATTAAACCCAAACTTTTCTTAAAAATCACTTCTCTAGTATCAGTATTTGGCTTGGGACTAATCTTCACAAATATTCAAACAGTGGTGATATTGGGTATTTTTATTGTAGGTCTTGGATTTGCCAATATTTTCCCTCTTATTTTTTCAATAACAGTAGACTATATGCCAGAGCGTTCTAACGAAATATCTGGACTTATGGTAACGGCAATTGTTGGCGGAGCATTTATACCCCTTATTATGGGCGCTTTAGCAGACAAAGTAAATATATTAGCTGGTTTTTATATACCTGCCATAGGGCTAACATATCTAATTTATATTGCATTTTTTCTTAATAGAGTTACTAAACCAAAGTTAAATTAACAAAAATGAGTAGTCATTACACTATTTTAACACTTGATGCAGGAGGCACTAACTTTGTTTTTTCTGCAATCAAAGAAGGCTACGAGATAACAGAACCTATTACTTTATCCTCTTGTGGTGATGATTTAGAAAAGTCTCTTTCGAATATAATTACTGGCTTCTCTCAAACAATAAAAAAATTAAACGAAAAGCCATCTGCTATAAGTTTTGCATTTCCAGGACCAGCCGATTATCCAAATGGGATTATTGGTGATTTGGGTAATTTACCAGCCTTTAAAGGAGGCGTTCCATTAAAAGCTTTATTAGAAGAGATCTTTAATATTCCAGTATTTATAAACAATGATGGAGATCTATTCGCCTACGGAGAATCCATTGTTGGATTTCTTGGTTTAGTTAATAAACTATCTAAAGATTATGGTTACTCTAAATCATATACAAATCTTTTAGGAATAACCATAGGAACTGGATTAGGTGCTGGAATTGTTTTCAATAACAATCTATATATAGGAGACAACTCTAGCAGCGCCGAGCTATGGATTACTCGCAACTCGTTTTTTCCGAAAACATTTATTGAAGAAAGTATTAGCATTAGAGCAATTCAAAACACATATTATCAAGCAACTGGGAAAAGAGATAATTTAACAATGTCTCCTAAAGACATTTACGAAATAGCAAAAGGAGAAAGAGAGGGAAATAAACATGCAGCATTATTCAGTTTTGAATCCTTAGGTAATACTTTAGGTGATATTTTAGCAAATACTATTACTCTTTTAGACTGTAATGTAGTGATAGGTGGTGGTTTATCAAATGCTTATTCACTTTTTGCTCCGGCAATGTTTAAACAACTAAATGGTAAGTTATCAACATTTAATGGTAGCAACTTTTCCCGACTCTCGTGTAATGTGTATGATTTTGAAAATGATGCTGAAAGAGCTAGTTTTTTTAATAAAAAAATAACTAAAGTTAATATACCATACTCCAACAGAACTATTGATTACGATCCAAATAAAAGAATTGCAATTGGTACAACCAAATTAGGTACTAGCAGAGCAATTGCTATAGGAGCATACTATTATGCAATAAACCATCTATCCAGAATGAAAAAATGATAATATGAAAAGTTTTAGTATTATTATATTTCTGGTTGTTATCTTTTCATGTAATAATAACAGCAAGCAATTAATTGATAAGATATATCTTGACATTAATTGGACTTTTAATAAAGTTGGAGAAGAATCTGCATATAATGCTTATGTCCCTGGTACAATTCAAACAGACCTCTGGAAAAACAAACTCATTTCAGATCCATATTACGGGTGTAACGAAATAGATCTACAGTGGATTGGAGAATCTGATTGGTGCTATAAATCAAAATTTGTGCTTAAAGAAGAGGATCTAATAAAAGATAATATATCAATAGTTTTTGAAGGACTAGATACTTATGCTAAAGTCATTTTAAACGGAACAATAGTACTAAATGCAAATAATATGCATCATAAATGGGTTGTACCATGCAAAGATATTCTAGTGAGTGGCGAAAATACTATAGAAATAGTATTTGAATCTCCTGTCAAATATTATGAAAAAGACTCAATAAATCTAGACTATGAAATCCCCGGTGGCAAATGGGCTTATACTAGAAAAGCAGCTTACCACTATGGATGGGATTGGGCGCCCTCTTTTTTAACAATGGGAATAATTAAACCAATATATCTAATCCTATGGGATAATCACTATCCAAAAGATTTTTATTTTACTACAGTAAACGTTGAGCCAAACATAGCTACTCTAAAGCTCTCTTTTGATATTGAGTCAAAAATAAAGGAAGAGGCAAATATTAAAGTCTCTCAAATAGGAAGAAACAAAATATTATTTGAAAATAGTTTTTTAATAGACTCTA
>LUYZ01000125.1 GCA_001603425.1 Bacteroidales bacterium Bact_08 | reverse complement strand
AGTAGAGTTAGGGGGTTGCCTTTTGCAGAAAAGATGTTTTTTCTTTCTATTGTAGCTAAATTTATCATTTGTATCTTTTTTAAAATTATTGGTTTATGTTTTTGTTTATAACATATAAAAGTTAAATTTGTTTAACAATTTTAAACATTTTAATATGAAAAATAGAAAATCCCCACATTTGTTAAAATTTATCTTTACTCTATTTCTACTATCAAGTATAGCAATATTGAGTTGTAGTAAAGATGACAAACCAACTATTGAACCTGAGCCCGTAGATCCTTTAGCTGCTGTAAAGAAATATACCTTTGAGATAATGACAGATATATATTATTGGTATGATCTAGTTCCTAGAAATATTTATGCCCCTAATGTTAAAACTATATTTGATTATTTTGATACGCTTCTAGTTAAGCAAGATAGATGGTCATGGATGATGACTGGAGAACAGTATCTAAGTTCTGAGACGGGAGTAGTTAAATCTTACGGAATAAGTTTAGGTCAAGCTGTGGATTATTATGATGATTATAGTGTGAGAGTTAGATATGTTCATCCTAATTCTCCAATGGATACAAAAGGGGTAAAAAGAGGATTTAAATTGACTCACTTAAATGGAGTCTCGGTAAATTCACTAATTAGCGATGGAACATTTAATTCGGTATTTGCCAGAGAGAATAATACTTTTACTTTTTTAGATCATGACAATAAAGAGGTATCTTTTGATTTATCGGCACAAGTAATTAATACAAGATCTTATCTAAAAAAAATGGTTATAACTCCTAATGATTATCCAGGTCTTTCTCATAATATTGGTTATTTTAACTATCTCTCTTTTAAAGCACAAATGTTAGATGATATTTCTGATGCGATACAAATGTTCAAAGATGCTAATATTAAGGAGTTGATTTTAGATTTAAGGTACAACGGAGGAGGGGATTCTAGAGCTACCTCTCTACTCGCTAATCTAATTGCAAAGGAGTCTGCAAATGGAAAGATACTGGCTAAAAGAAGTCATAATAATAAATATAAAAGTTTAGATGCAAACGGGCAGACAATAATTGAGAGAGATCCTTCAAAATCGCTTAATTTGGATAGAATATATATATTGACAACTAGAGGTAGTGCATCTGCAAGTGAGGTTATTTTAAATGGATTAAAGCCATTAATGAATATTGTCCAAGTGGGAAGCACAACTTATGGAAAACCTAATGGAATGTATGTAATGCCATATCCTGAGGGAAACTATGATAATCCATCCTTTGTCTTTTTACCAACATCATTTTTTACAGTAAATAGTGAGGGATATGGTGATTATGCCAATGGACTAGTTCCAGATCACTATAGACCAGATGATCTATTTCATGACTTTGGATTGTCTGATGATTGGTTAAAAGCATGCCTTCATTACTCAATAAACGGGGCATTCCCTCCATTACCGAGTAAACCATCTTCGGCATTTTATTCTAATATTATTAGAAAAAGAGTTGCTGTTCCAGAGGACTCTCCTAATTATGGGGTTTATAAAGTTGTGTTGTAGAGTTAGTTCTATATTATTTTTGATTGCTGGTAACTATTCAATAGTTACCAGTTTTCTTTAATCTCTATATGATCAATTTTAGATAGTTCAATTCTCAATAAATTATTGAGTTCTTCTTTATGATAATAACTCATATACCATTTGCCGTCGACCTGCTCTAATGAATGTGGTTTGATTAACAAAACATTATTATTAATCATTACTTGAATAATTGCATCTTTGGAGATTATATCTATAATGCTCTTTATCCATTTTTGACCATCGTCGTTATTAATGATTGTTATTCTATCTTCTAAGAGAGGATTCTCTAAAATATAATAATTTAGCATAAAAAGATTAATTAATCTATTCTTTACGCTTCCAAATTTATTAGCTTGATTAATTTTATACTTAAAAGAATTTTTTCTATTGCAATATATCTCTAGCCCAAACAACTCTTTTATTGTTTTTCTGTAGTTATGAAATGTTCGCAGTGGAAGTGCTTGAGAGTTACTTATGCTATTTTTCATCCATTGAAGATTTATCTCTTCAAAAGTAATCCCCTCTGTTGAATGATATATAATATCAATTAGCCACATATATCTATAGATAATATCTGGTCTTTTTTTAACGAGATTTCTGGAAGTGAGGTTGGACTTCTTTTTTGGTCTCGTTTTTTTAGGTTTCATTAATTTAGGGCAAATATGTTATTTGCAAATATATAAAAAAGAGAGAATTAATTGCAAATTAGTTCTCTCTTTATAACCAAACTAAACTATTATGTAATATTAATCTATGGCATTACATATATACAAATATAGGGTTTTGCTATAGTTTATTTAATTCCTAATTATGGTTATTTTTTTTAAAGCTCCTAGTTAAAATAGGCTATATAAGTATGTCATCTATATTAACAAGTTTTGCTGTGACTGCATAGATAGCCATTGCTGAAGTGCTTTTTATATTAAGTTTTTTGCTAATATTCTTTCTGTGCGTAACAACAGTATGAGTGCTAATAAATAGTTTAGATGCAATCTCTTTTGCGGTATAGCCTCTAACCAATAGTTTTAATACCTCTACCTCTCGTTTTGATAATTGCTCCTCTAAATTTATATTTTCTATAGTATTCTTGGGGTTAGAGTTTGTTTTATCAATTTGATTGATCTCATTATTAATTGTGTCAACTATTTGGTCTTCTGTGTCATTTATGTAGATGTTGTTATTAAATAATAGGCTTGAGTTTCTATCAACAAAAGATGAGAATAGACCGATTATATTGCTATTAGAAAGAAATACATTAACTTTTGGATGGTCTAATTCAGATATTATTGCTTGAGGATTGATTATTAAAATGTCGTATTTGCAAAGAGAGCATTCGGTAATTCCTCCATTAAAGTATCCATTAATTAAATTATTGGTATCTCTTTTAACAATGCATTTTAAGATTCGGTTGTTAATAATCTGTTCTAACCCTTTAAAGATTAAGTCAGATTTCTCTACTATGAGTATATTTGTCAAACGATCTCTCATCCTAGTTCTCCTCTATTTTTGAAACAATAGGTATAAGAATATTATTCTCAATTATTGAGTGGTTATTTAAGTCTCTTTTTAATTCGTTTAAATGAAAAATCATGTTTCTCCTAACTCTGTAATTAATCTGTGGAGGGATAAACTTAATTAGAAGACTCATCATGTCATTTAACTTCTCCTCAATATTGTCATGATGACTTTTATAGTCATTAACACAGTATTTAATTGTTGTTTGTGTTGAAGTATCTTGGGGGTTCTCAATATTGTTAATCAAACTTAGAATATAAGGAAAAGCTACCTCATTTTCATATTTGAAATGTTCAATGACTTCATTGCAGTAATCTTTATAAAATTGACTTAACAGTAGAATCTCTTTTGGAGGATTATTTTTTAAAAGTTCAAGAATCCCTCTGTCAATTATTGGAAACATTTCATTTTGAAAGTAATCATGGGTCATAGATAGATACTCAATAATTTTTCTGATATCATTAAATGACAATCCATCCAGTATTTGGGGACTGATGCTATCAGATATGTTTATTAAGCATATAAGAAGCTTTTCGTTAATATTATATGCTTTGCAAATAGAACTAAATGTATGCTCTTTTACTCCAAGAGGAATTGAGAGGCGTTCGAGAATTAATATTATTCTAGGATTTTTCTCGATAGCCTCTGCAACTTTGATATTTAATAGGCAATTATTCATTTTTTGTGCAAAATTAGTTATATCTAATCCTCATGTAAATACCCAAATATTGGGATTTAAAAAAATGAAGGATCAAATTTAATAACAGTATCTTTTAGTTTTTCTCTATTTAAGACCATTTGTTCAAATAGTCTAATTTGATTTTTAGCCCTAACTAGGTTATGATCTGGATATTCTGTTTTGTACTTGTAATATTTATCACCATTAATATAATCAGATAAAAATCTTATTGATTGTTCATATGTCATAATTAGTGGGGATATGTATATTGAGTGCAGCTCATTTAGGGTTATAAAATCTTTTGCAATAGATAGATATCCATTTATATATGATTGATATATTTCAAATATGAAATTGGTTTGATTAAGATCTGGATTGTCTTCTACTGTGCTATTAGCCCCTGTTCTGATTGCATCTCCTATATCTGAATATAAATGACCAACCATTACAGTATCTAAATCTACCATACAAAGTGGATTGTCATTTAGATCGAAAAGAATATTATTAAATTTTGGATCTTGATGGATTACTCTTTTTGGGATATTTGTTGAAGTAAGAATTTCATGCAGTTTTACATATTCATCAATATTATCATTAATAAACTCTATCTCTTTTTTTGCGTTAGTAACTCTACCAAATTTATCATCTTTAATTTTAACCATAAGACTCTCTATTCTCTTTTTTAGATTATGGAAATTAGGGATAATATCTGGCAATTTATCCTTTGGGAAGCCCAATAGTGTTTTGTGAAAAGAGGCCAAAGTGACTCCTCCTTTAAAGGCCATATCATTATTTGGAATAGAGTTATATGTTTTGCTATCTTCTATGTACTCATATAGTCTCCAGTAATCACAATCATGATCCCAATAGTATGATTTACATTCACCATTTGATAAAATACATCCAGGAGAGAGCACTCTTCTATTCAAATTTGGCAATGATTGTTTATCTAGCTCATTTCTGATATAATCAGTAACAATTCTAATGTTGCTTTGCAGCAAATCTACATCTTTAAAAATATAACTATTTACTTTTTGAAGAAGGAAATTTGGATCAGAATCATTTTTAGTAACAATTTTAAAGGTATGATTGATAAGTCCTCCTTTATGTTCTTCAATAGATTTTACTGGATATGGCAGTAGACCCACTGCTACCATTTCGGCAACTGATTTAGGAATTAGTTTCATAGTATTGATAGTTTAGCTTTTCTTAAAAATAAGAAATTATTGCTGAATATCAAAATTTAACACCTATAGATAATCCAGCTCTTAATCCTCCCCATAACCCATCTAATTTCATATTTGCTCCTCTACTATTAACTTCAACTGTTTTATCGGCAAAAGGGATTTCAATATCCTCTAATTTATCGTAGATTTCTCTCTGCTCTAAATCTGTTAGTAATCTATCTGAAATGCCTGTTAGATTGCCTTTGCCAGATCCTGCATGTGGGCCAAGTATCCACCAATCCAAAATAACTCTTTTACCTAAAAACCATTGAGCTCCAATTAGTAATCCAAATGTATTTGCTGTAAGGTCTCCAGATAGATCTAAGGTTCCCGAATAGGCGTAGTTTGGATCGGGGGACTCTATATCGTACTTAATCCTAAATTGTGAAGCGCTATATTTGGCATGCCTAAAAAATGGAGCTATGTAGAATCCCTTACCATAACCTTTTTTACCTAAATATACTCTAAGTTCTGGAGTGAAGGCGTAATTAGATAATTTTGTATTCTCTATTGCATCTGTAGCAGCATCTTTGTCGTCAGAGAGATCAATTAATCTACTCTTAAATGGAATATTGCTTTCTGGCATAAACCTATATGAAACAGCGGCAGATAGTCGTTTATTTAGAACTCTTTCATATTGAAAGGCATAGTTGCCAATAATCGGAGAGGTTGCATTTACTTTAACTATATTTTTATCTGTTTTAAAGTAATGAGGATTTCTATCGTTTCTTTGAGCTAGCACACTTGAGAATGATAGGAAAATCATAAGAAATGTAATAATTGCTTTCATAGAAATGGCTGTTTTTCTATAAG
>LUYZ01000124.1 GCA_001603425.1 Bacteroidales bacterium Bact_08 | reverse complement strand
GGATGTATCATACAGATAGGTTGTTGTTGTTTCTCCGGTTTCTTTCTTTATTCTGTTTCCTTTTGCATCATAAGTATACTTCGTTTGTCCGTATAATGTCAAGCGATTGTTAATATCATATCCCAGTGCTACGTTTTTTCAATTTGTTGTTATGCTTATTTATACTTATATTATCATCGTATATCAGCTTCATAACATCCTTTAATAACCATCAATCAGCATTTATAACATATATATGTTCTCAATTCCATCAACTTTCAAAGGTAATTATTGATCTTACCTTTTATAAATATATCACTGTATGAAAAAAATTAATGCTCCAATTACTGAAGCATTAATTTTTTTAACTTCTTTTACTGCATTATTAGAATTACGCAGTGTTAAATTTTCTTTATTTTATTGATCTAACTATATATTATTCTTGTTATTATTTATGCAGTTATTAGTTACTTTATTTTGCATTCCCTGTTTATTTCTTAATCTACATCAATACCATCATAAGCATCGCCTATTTGTGTAAATTCATTTCTTAACCAATACCATTGATTTCCCTTATTTAACACTAAATTTTCTAACAACTCAGTAAATGTTCTGGATATAATTGGGCATTCGCCAACCACACCATGCCTATCCCAATAGCTATCATAACATCTTCCTAATCTCTCATTAGATAAATCTATGGTCAAATAGTCGCCATTCCCATCATTTACAATAATATACCATTGTGACGTAATATCTTCCTCACATAACTCTCCCACAATAACAGGATTAGCAAGTATAAATTCATCAGGTGGAACAATATTAGCTACGTAACTCTGTGAAATAAATAATGTAATTCCTCCACAATTCTGATAAAATTCCACTATATCATTAGGTAATTTATGATTTTTATTATCTAATTTAGGCAATCCATTTGATGGATATACCTTGCAATCTGGTAAAGTTTTTATCTTATCAATCAGTTCCTTAACTTTCATTATAACGCCTCCACTATTAATTTAATCCATAAATATACTTATTAAATTCTCTATAATATTCTGTTCTTGCACTACTTGGTACTCCTGCAGTCTCAAACATTCTCTCCGTTAAATCTTGCATATCTCTTGAAGAAACACTTTTCCAATCAACCTTTCCTCCAACCTTTTTACCTGTTCTTTCAAAAAGCCAATCTCTATACACTTCCTTTGTTGCCGCATGTTGGCTTTATTTTCCACCAGTTAACGTCATTGATGTTGAATTTTTAGCTCTTCCAACATATCCTGGTATATTATTTTTCGCCCATACATCTAATACGCCATGATGGTTTTCTATTCCTAGAGTTTTATCACCATAATTCACAATGTCAAAAGGCTTAGTGTTGCTTACCCAACTAAAATCATCCCCGTACTTCATTGCCAATACATACACATCATCGGCATTCCATAGTATTTCTGCTGCATCGTCTCCATATTTAAATGTAAGCTCTGCCGCATCATCCAGATATTTTGCCGGTGTTGATACTTGTCCTATTACCGATATAAATGCAATTGCTGAGAATGCTACACCCTCCAGATCTCCTTCTATGAGATATATCATTCCGTTAACTCCGTCAGGAATTGCTCCTGCCGCCGGTATCATTCCTCCTGCATCAAGCACATTATGTACTCTTAATAATATTTCCCTGACTCTTTCCTTCTCCTTCTGTGCCCTTACCTCAGGACTCATTCCAAATGGATCAGTAAAGCTTATCTGATTTCCCTGGCAGTATGCATATCTGTTAAGTGACTGTGTATTTTTTACATCCCCGGTTAATACGTCTGC
>LUYZ01000015.1 GCA_001603425.1 Bacteroidales bacterium Bact_08 | reverse complement strand
AAAATTATTTTGTTGATTATATATTTTATTTATCTCTTTTTGAAATGTATAGTCTCATATATAAAGTACCTTGTCTGTACTAAAAATATTTATTATGGAAAAGTCATTAAATAGAGTAGAGTTAAAGGGTTTTGTGGGATATGATCCCAAAATTAACTCATTTGAAGATGGATTAGAACTTGTAAAGTTTTCTTTAGCCACCAATGAGAGTGTCAAAAATAAAGAGGGAGAGTACAACACACAAACAATATGGCATAATATTATTGCTTGGTCTAATAAAAATATGCCCCCATTTAGTTGTATGAAAAAGGGTTCTTATATTGGAGTAATTGGTAAGATTAAACCAATTAGTTTTACTACTAAGGCTGGTGTAGAAAAACAGACCTATGAGATAGTTGCCTCAAGTATAAAAATTTTGGATACAATTATTGAATAGAAAATTGTTAATTTTGTAGCTTAAAATACATAAATTATGGAGAGAGAGCTATTTTTATACAATACTTTGAATAGAAAAAAAGAGAAGTTTATTCCATTAAATAATGGAATAGTTGGTTTATATGTCTGTGGGCCTACAGTTTATGGCGATGCTCATTTGGGACATTCTAGACCAGGAATAACATATGATGTATTAGTTAGGCTATTTAAACATTTTGGATATAAGGTTAGATACGTTAGAAATATTACAGATGTTGGACATTTAGAAAACGACTCAGACTCTGGCGAGGATAAAATAGCTCAAAAGGCTAGAGTAGAGCAGATTGAGCCAATGGAGGTTGTTCAGTATTATACAATAAGGTATCATGAGGCTATGAAGATGTTGAATACACTTCCTCCAAGTATTGAACCTAGAGCGTCGGGCCATATCATAGAGCAGATAGACCTTGTAAACAAAATATTAGAAAAGGGATATGCATATGAGAGTAACGGTTCGGTCTATTTTGATGTAAATAGATACAACTCAGACTTCAAATATGGTAGACTATCAGGAAGATCTTTAGATGATATGCAGAGTAATACTAGAGATTTAGATGGGCAGCAAGATAAAAGATCTCCTTTTGATTTTGCTTTATGGAAAAAAGCATCCCCAGAGCATATAATGAGATGGCCATCTCCATGGAGCGATGGATTTCCGGGGTGGCATTTAGAGTGCTCTGCTATGAGTGCTAAATATTTAGGAGAGTCATTTGATATTCATGGAGGTGGTATGGATCTTCTTTTTCCACATCACGAATGTGAATTAGCTCAAAATACAGCAGCCAGAGGTGAGGGTGGAATTAGATATTGGATGCACAATAATATGATTACCATAAATGGTCAAAAAATGGGTAAATCTTTAGGGAATTTTATTACCCTACCAGAACTTTTTTCTGGGGATCACAAGTTATTACAACAGGCATACTCCCCAATGACCATAAGGTTCTTTATTCTCCAAGCACATTATAGAAGTACATTAGATTTTAGTAATGAGGCTTTAATTGCTGCTGAGAAGGGTTATAAAAGGCTATTTAATGCTAAAAAGGATTTAGATTCCATTAAACTAACTACAGCAGATTTAACTAAAGAGGTAGAAGATATTTACAATGATGTATATAGCGCTCTTTGTGACGATCTTAACACACCAATTGCAATAGCAAAGCTTTTTGATGCTGTAAGATTGATTAATAGTGCTAAAGATGGATCTATTTCTTTATCAAAAGAGGACTATAATCTATTAAAGGCGCTTTTTAATGAGGTTTTGTCAGATGTTTTAGGTCTTAGAGAGGAGGGGTTAAATGAAGATGGAAACTCAAAGATAGGGTCATTGGTTGAGTTAATTTTGGATTTTAGAAAAGAGGCAAAGAAAAACAGAGATTTTGCTAAAAGTGATGAGATACGCCAAAAGTTAACAGATTTAGGAATTACCATAAAAGATACTAAAGAAGGAACAGAGTGGAGCATATAATGCTTTCAAACTGTTATAGTATTATATTTGATTAGATGATAGATGCTAAATAATCAGTAGTATTTTATAGTAATAAAGAGAGATTACATTTATTTGTTTTCTCTTTTTTTTTATATATTTGCTTTTAAACTATCACGACTATGAAAACTACAAAAATTAGCTACACTTTCTTAAAGAAAGTCCGACGTATTAACGCGTTATTTCGATGCTGTTAAATTAACAGATTCCCTATTTATTACTATTATTTTTATTCATCTCTCATTTTTATTGAGGATTGATGGATTTGTATTATTACACCAAATTTGCACACAATTATGAATCAAAACAGATATTTTAAATTTATATTTTTTTGTTTATTGTTATTTGTATCATCAACAACAATTTACGCAAATAAGAGATCAGTTGCTATTGTGATTGATAGATTGACACTTGAAAATTGTTCTAAATCTGTAAACGCATATATTTCCTCATTAAACCATGAGGGATATGGTGTTTATCTTATAAAAGATATTTGGATGGTACCAGATCCAATTAGAGACACACTTCACTCTTTATATAAAAATGGTAAGTTGGAGGGGGCTATTTTGATTGGAGATATCCCTATTCCTATGATAAGAGATGCGCAACATCTTACAACAGCTTTTAAAATGGACCAAAGAAGAGATTGGCAAAGATCTTCAGTGCCTTCTGATAGATTTTATGATGATTTCGATCTCAAGTTTAATTACATTAAGCAGGATTCTTTAAAGAGTAGTTATCACTACTACTCATTAGATGCCAATTCTAAGCATTACATATCGTGTGATATTTATTCATCTAGAATTAAACCTCCCTATAAAAATGGAGCAATTGATTACGAATCAATTAATATATATTTAAATAGAGTAGTGGAGAGTAAAAAGAGTAAAAGAGAGATTAAAGATATTACTTTTTTTGCTGGTCATGGTTACAATTCTGATTGTATAGTTGCTAGGATGGATGAGCGTTGGACTCTCTCTTCACAATTCAATTCGGTAAAGAGTGGAAGGGGAACTATATCTTATATAGATCATAAGTATGATGATTCTGTTAGGGATCGATTGATGGCAGAACTTTCAAGGGAGAGTTTAGATATTGCAATTTTACATCATCACGGATATGACGATACTCAGTATCTAAATGGAAGCCCTATGACAAGCTCTGCTGATAGATGGTTGGATATGACAAGACGTTTTTTTAGATCCAAAATAAGATCATCAAAAGATACAACTGCCTCTAAGGAGTACTATATTAAAAACTATGATGTTCCAGAACATTGGGTTGAGAACGCTTTTAATCCAGAGCAAATGAAGATTGATAGTATTTATGATGCCTCATTAAATATTACAATAGCAGACTTTAATCGATTTAAACCTAAAGTTCCTTTTATTATTTTGGATGCCTGCTTTAATGGTTCGTATCATTTAGATGATTATATTGCAGCTCACTATATTTTTGATAAAGGGGAGGGTATAGTAGTAAAGGCAAATTCTGTTAATACGCTTCAAGATACTTGGACAAATAGATTATTAGGAATTCTAGATTATGGAGTTTCTGTGGGTCAGTGGGCTCAGATGAGTATGACTCTTGAGTCACACCTTTTTGGAGATCCAACATATAGCTACGCTAATCGACATAAAGAGAAAAATATTGCGCAAAAATTATCTAACTCTGTTACAGATAAGAAGTATTGGAATAGAGTATTTAAAAATGATTCTGGAGAGTTAAAGTCTCTTGCGATATTAAAATTGTTTAATATGGGAGAGCTATCTATCGATGGCCTTTTGGATATTCAAAAAACAGATAAAGATCCTTTAATTAGAATGCAGGCTTTTTATCTTATAAGTGAGAGTTATAATAGTAGATTAGCTCAATCTATAGAGCTTGCTTTAAATGATGATTATGAATTGTTAAGAAGGTTGGCGGCTAGAGCAGCATCGGCAAATGCCGATCCTATGCTGCAGGATATTGTATTTAAATTGAGACTGGCGCCAAATACAAGTAAGAGAGTTGATTTTAATATACGTTTTGCATCTGAGTCATTTCCGCTAGAATCTTCTTTGAAGTTTTTTGACAAATATGCTGGAGATACAACTCTTGAATGGGTCAAATCTAGAAGAAGAGTTATGGAGTCATTAGTCAGGAGTTATAATTCAAAAGTCTCTGATTATAATAAGCTGTTAGACAGTAATACTTCTGCTAGAGATAAGAGATTTCTAATTACATCTTTAAGAAATTCTAATGATGTAATCTTTTTGGATAAATTGTTTGAATTTTATCAATTGAGTGAAGATAAAGAGCTAAAAGTTTTGCTTTTAGAGGCTTTTGGATGGTACACTCTCTCTTACCAGAGAGATCTAATTGTAGAATTTTGTATAAAACAGTATGATTTAGAGAGAGATTCTACTATGAAAAATGAGTTAAAGAGAGCAATAAACAGATTAAGTACTTAATTACTAACCCAAAATAAATTATTATTATGAAAAAAACTAAAGAGAGATTCATTAGCGGCTCTTCTATAATAAGAGTAGCTATTATTATGATCTCTCTTTTTGCTTATGTAAACCTACATTCTGCAAGTGTAGCTACAAATGAGCAACAAAGAGAGTTTGCCTCAATAAGAGGTGTTGTCTATGAGGAAGGAGAGTCAAGACAGCCAATTGAGTTTGCTACAATTACAATAATGCCTCAGGGCGTTATTATAAATAGTAATTCAAAAGGAGAGTTTAATGTAGAACGATTGAGTCCAGGTAGGGCAGAAATTAAGATACAGTATATTGGGATGGAGACTATAGATACAGTTATAACGCTTTTTGCTGGAAGAGTTTTGCAGTTAGATTTTGCAATGAGACAGAGTTCATTCAGATTGAATGAGGTATTTGTAGTTGCTGCAGAGAGCAAAGCAGGGAAATCTACGGCCTCTAATATTTCTAGACAGGCACTAGATCATCTACAGACAAGCTCATTAAAAGATATAATGCAACTTTTGCCAGGAGGTGTGACAGTTAATCCAGATTTGTCAATAGCCAACACTATTACCATTAGGAGTATTGGAGGTTCTGGTACAAACATGAATAGTATGGGAACAGCAATTATTGTAGATGGTTCCCCTATCTCTAATAACTCAAATTTACAAGCTCTAAGCCCTGCTATCTCTGGTAGTGCAGGTGCTGTAGGAGGCGGATCATCTCCACAATCGGGGATTGATGTAAGAACACTCTCAACAGATAATATTGAGTCTGTGGAGGTGATAAGAGGTATCCCTTCCGTTGAGTATGGCGATCTTACGTCTGGAGCTGTAATTATTAAATCAAAAGCGGGTCGAGAACCACTCTCTATTAGAGTTAAAACAGATCCAAAAATATATCAAGCCTCTGCGGGAAAGGGGTTTAGCCTAGGCCCGGGAAAAGGGAATTTAAATATTAGTGGAGATTATGCATACAGTATCTCTAATCAAACAGAGTCTTATAAGTATTTTCAGAGAGCAACCGCTAAGGTTCTATACTCAAATGTATTTAATAAATTATCATCTAATACCTCTTTGGATCTTTCATTAGGGAAAGATACTAGAGAGATGAATCCAGATGATCAAAGGTCTCAGTTGGAGACAGGTGCTAAAGATATTGGGGTAAGAATAAACTCAAATGGAACACTTAATATAAATAGAGGCTGGTTGACAAATATAAAATATACATTTTCTGCAAATTATAGAGATAAACACTCATTTTCTCAGCAGCTTTTAGGGAATGCTTTTTCGGCATATTCAATGACAAACAGAGATGGTGCAGTTTTGAGTAATAGACCAGGTCAGAGAGTTTATGATATAAATGGGAATGAACTAACTAATATATCTTCTGATGAGTCCTCTCTATATGCAACATATCTACCAAATGAGTATTTTAATAGGTATGATATATATGGTAAAGAACTAAATGTATTTGCAAAAATAAATGCTACTTTTTCTAAAAGATATGGAAACTTATCCAATAGAATAGTTATTGGAGCAGATTATAAAACAGATGGTAATTTAGGAGATGGTATAGTTTATGATTTAGCGACTCCTCCTCTTAGAAATTTATCTAGTAGTAGCTCCTCTCCTAGACCAAGAAAATATTCGTCAATTCCATTTATTAATCAGATCTCTTTATATGCTGAGGAGAATCTAACATATAGAATGGGAGAGAGAGAGCTGATAGGCCAGATTGGACTTAGATATGATAATATTCAAGGAAAGAGTATTTTAGCTCCAAGAATAAATGCGTCCATAGAGGTGCTACCAAATCTGCTTTGGCTAAGAGGAGGCTATGGTGTTACAGCAAAATCACCGGGAACTCTATATCTATATCCTGAGATGGCATATTTTGATTTTGTACATTTTAATACTCTATATGACTCAGCAATTCCAGAGTCAGAGCAGCTATTTTTAGCATCAACAAAGGTATATGATACCAAAAATCCAGATTTAGAGATAGCAAAAAACAACAAAAGCGAAATAGGGTTTGATGTTAAAATCAATAGAATGAGATTTTCTGTTACCGGCTACCAAGAGAAGATGACAAATGGATATACTTTGGGTTTAGATGTAGATAATTTTAGAGTAATAGATTATAAAACATATGAAATTGGGCAGCAAAATGCCGGCTCTATTCCTACATTAAAAGAGAAAGATGCTTATAAAATTTTTGTTAGGTATGCTACTCCAATGAATAGTATTAATTGGGATAATAAGGGTGTTGAGTTTGACTTTGATTTTGGAAGGATTCACGCAATTAGAACATCAATTATTTTAAATGGTGCTTATATGAGAAGTACAGAGTGGGATAATAGTCCATCTTTTAGTACTAGAACAAACCTCAATAGTCTTGAGAGAAAAATAGGGGTATACGAGAATGGTATGATGAAGTATGAGAGAGAGAGAGTAGCAACAACTTTAAGATTAATTCATAATATCCCATCTATAGGTTTTGTAGTAACAGCATCGGCTCAGGTTAATTGGGTGAATAAGTCATGGACAAATTATGGAAATGATACTATGTTTGTATCATATATATCCGAAGATGGTTTTTTAAAACAGTTTGACCCATCTAAGAAAGATGATCCAGAGTTCTCATATCTATTTGAAACTAGAAGCCCAACCAGATTTATTGCAGAATCCTATTTTCCTGTTGTTATGTTTAATTTACACTTAACAAAAGAGATTGGTAATAATATGAAGGCCTCTTTCTATGCAAATAATATGTTCAACTTTAGACCTAGATATGAGAGTAAGAGAACTCCAGGTAGTTATACAGAGTTGGGAGTTCCGCTCTATTTTGGATTTGAATTGGCTTTAACAATCAGATAAATATGACAATTATGAAAAATATATATTCACTTGCATCCGTTTTGGCCATATTGATTGGTATATGGTCTTGTTCGCAGTTCAATGATGTTTCGGATATAAAGCAAGTACAAAAGATATCTACCAATTTAAAGGTTACATTAGATTTAGATGACTCTCCTTTACCTGATGAATTAACTGTAAAATTTATAAATTATGAGGAGAGATATGAGGTTTCTAAAAGCGTTACATTGTCTGGTCAGAGCAATCCACAGATTATGGTTGATAATATTATCCCAGGAATATATACTATTACAGTCTCTGCTGAAAAGAGTGAAGATGGATTTACTTATAATTATAGCGGCAATGTTGTCAATATTCCAATAACAAATCCAAATTCGATTGTGGATATTGATGTCTCTGCTGCTAAATCTGGAGCTCTAGTTTTTAAAGAGGTTTTCTATTGTGGTTCAAGAACACCCACCGGAGGCTCATATTTTAGAGATCAATATTATGAGATATATAACAATAGTGACTTTATACAGAATGTAAAGGGATTATGTATTGCCATATTACATCCCATGACAGCAACAGCCAATTTACCTCAATGGCCAGGAGAGGATGCTCATCTATATGTTTACGCATCTACAATATGGCAAGTCCCTGATAATATGGATTATCCAATAAACCCAGGAGAGTCTATAATTATTGCTCAAATGGCAGATAATCACCAACAAGCACATCTTAATTTAAACTCTCCGGTCAATCTATTAAGTGCCGAGTTTGAGACTTTTGTAAATTCTACATCTTTAATTAGAGACAACCCAGCTATAAACATGAGAATGGCTTTTTGGCCATCACCGACACCTCAGTGGCTAACAACGGTTTTTGGAGCAGCGTTAGTAATTTTCTACCCTTCAGAGCCAATTGATCCAAATAAGACTGTTTCTCCAATCGGTTTGACCAGTAGACACTACAGAATATTGATTAAGGATGTTGTGGATGGTGTTGAGTTTGTTGGTAATGCTAATCAAGTTCAGCTCAAAAGAATGCCTTCTGTTATTGATGCTGGAGCGATGACTGTTGGAGGTACATATTTGGGAGTTAGTGCTGCTAGAAAAGTTAGGGAGACAAAAGATGGTCGTGTAATTCTTTATGATACCAATAATAGTTCTGATGATTTTGAGGTAATGCAAACTCCGCAAATAAGACGTTATGGAGCTAAAGCGCCAGCATGGAATACATGGAAGTAATATCAATAATATGAAAATGAGAAATAATATGAATAAATATATATATTGGGCAGGATTGATTTTACTTGTAATTTCACTCTCCTCTGCTAAAGCATTTGCCCAGATTAGTAAAGATAAAGATAGTCCGACATCCATTGAAGTTGCTAATAAAAGAGCTCTTTGGATGAATAGTAATAATCCAGCAGGAATCTATTTAGATAGGTTAAACAACTATAACTCATTAGATTTTCTGTATAATATGACAAATGGGAATTATAAAGTAAGAGAGGAAGGTGAGAGTGAAACGTTATTGGGTTTTAGAACAGAAGGAGTTGTAAATCTAAATAAGTTTGTTGCATGGGGCTCTTTTAAATATGATAACTCCACAGTCAAAAGATCTCTATATAATACATCAATGCCAATTAGGGATAGGTTCATGCCTTATTATGTTGCCGATCCTAGGGAGAGTGAGTGGAAGAATCAGGAGTATGCGCTTCACATGAAAGTTGCAACTGCACCAGTTTGGAATAGATTGCATTTTGGAGTTGATGCAAAATATAGAGTTAATACATCGGCAAAACAGATTGATCCTAGATCTACTGTTTATTTGTATAATATAAATCTTAAACCAGGGGTTGTGTTGGATTTAAATTCACATAAATTGGGTTTAAATTTAACTTATGATAATTTAAGACAGAGAGTTTCATATAGCAATAGCGATAATCAAGCTAATCAAGATGTATATGTGTTAAGAGGGCTTGGTAATAGTTCCACTGCTGTAATTGGAGGGCTTCAGTCATTGGGCACTTTCTTATATACTGGTAATATTGTTGGAGCCTCTATACAATATGGTTATAAAAGAGACTGTTTTTCTATACTTTTTGATGCAGGTTATAACTATAGAGTAGAAGATGTTATAACGTCACCTACTAAGCCTAAAAAGATTGGTTCTATTAGAGAGAATAGTTACTTTGGGTCTTTATCAATAATTAGAGAGGCAAACTATTTACAATCTGTTAAGTTATCTTTTCTAAAAAGAGATAGCGATGGCATAGAGTATGTTCAAAAGATCGACAATACTTTTGAAAATCAGAAATGGGTTGATATTTATAGTAGTGTGAGGTCTAATTTTGTTTATGATAAAATATCATTTACATATGATCTATACAAAAAAGACAAGGGTAGAGATTATATATGGAAATCTGGTTTATTGGTAAGTTATAGCAAAGAGGATGATATTTTTTATCTGCCTAAATCTACTCAGATGATAGAAAATCTATATTTTGGAGTTAATGGAGGAGTTAATTTTTTATTGGATAAAAATAGATTTAATCTAGCTCTTAAGTTTATTTACAAAGAGAACTTAGATGGAGATTATAAATATAATGGAGCTGAACCAACTTCGGCATTGATAACAGATTTTATGATGTATGATCATGAAATATTAACAAGAAGTTACTATAATCCTGGATTAGCACTAACCTATTTTATAGATAGTAGATCTATATCAAAAGGGGGGTACTATTTTAAATTAAGTACAGACTATATTAAGCCAACAGAAGGTAGTGGAGATAGACTTTTTACATCTTTGGGTTTTGGTTTGACATTTTAATTATTAATTATGTATAAAAAGCTTATTTTAATTGCTTTATTTGTATTAACTCTCTCTGTAGCAAGCTCTGCAGAGAGAGTTTTTGCAATTGTTGTAGATAAAACTACATATGAGAATTGTAGATCAGAGATTGATGACTACAGTTTGGCTTTGCAGAGTGAAGGTTTTACAACCCTTATATTGTCAAAATTATGGGAAACTCCAATGCAGCTTAGAGATTCTCTTTTTTCTATATATAATCGGCAGTCGCTTGTAGGGGCTATATTTATAGGAGATATACCAATAGCTATGATAAGGGATGCTCAACATTTGACTTCTGCCTTTAAAATGGATCAGAATCAGTTTCCAATGATACAATCATCCGTACCTTCTGATAGATACTATGACGATTTTAATTTGGTATTTAACTATATTGGCAGAGACACGTCTGTTAAAAACCTCTTTTACTTCTCTCTTTCTGGATCTTCTCCTCAAAAGATAAGATCTTCTATTTATAGTGGTAGAGTTAAGCCCACAAAGGATGGGGAGGTTGGTTATGAGCAGATAAGGAGGTATTTTAGGAAAGTTGTTGAGCAAAAGAGAGAGAAGAATATTGTTGATAATATTGTATCATATACTGGAGAGGGATCTTTTTCAAATAGTATGACTGCATGGAAAGATGAGATTTTTATTTTAAATGAGCAGTTTCCAGCGGCTTTTAAATCTAAAGATGGCCTTAAAATGTTCTATTATGACATGGCTCCATATATGAAAGATATAGTAGTAGATCAATTAAGACGAGATGATGTTGATATATTTTATTTTCATATGCATGGAATGCCATATCGGCAATATTTAACATCTGCACCATTGAGTAAAGGAGGACGGGCTAATATTGCTGCTGCAAAAAGGCTATTTAGAGACGCATTAAGAAAAGAGAGTAGTCAAAATGGTAAAGATTCTTTGAAAAAGTATTGGCAAAATCTTTTTTTTATTGATTCCACTTGGTTCGAAGGGTATAATAG
This sequence comes from Bacteroidales bacterium Bact_08, assembly GCA_001603425.1. Lineage (GTDB taxonomy): Bacteria > Bacteroidota > Bacteroidia > Bacteroidales > UBA932 > Bact-08. Next base: position 4,630 of record LUYZ01000015.1, on the reverse strand, counting down.
CAGAGAGATGATAGTAAAAGATTCATTAGATGATATTAATATGGGAATAGTTTTAGAGGATATTCCAAATATTAATCCAAATCCTAGGGTTGTTATTTTTGATGCTTGCTATAATGGCGATTTTAGAGAGAAGAGTTTTATTGCAGGGGAGTATATACTCGCTAATGGTAATAATATTGTGGGGATTGCAAATAGTGTAAATGTTCTTCAAGATAAATCTTCGTCCGATTTAATGGGTCTTCTTAATCTGGGTTTTTCTGTTGGAGAAATTATGCTCAATACAAATATTTTGGAATCTCATATTATTGGGGATCCTACATTTTGTTTCTTTTCTGACATAAGAGAATCAATTAATCTATACTCCAATAGTATATCTTATTGGATGAGTGTTTTGGAAAGTAGTAGTTATCCAGATATTAAAGCTCTAGCATTATATAAGTTATCTCAATTAAATTATCCAGAGATTGAATCTTTATTAAGGGAGATTTATTGTAATAGTCAATATTATTCGTTAAGACTTCAGGCATTTAATATTCATTATTTCTATTGTCAGAAATTTTTTGGAGATATGTTACTTTATTCAGTAAATGACCCTTATGAATATATTAGACGTAAATCTCTTTTTTATATGGGTAAAATAGGGGATCCAAGATTTATTCCCACTATAATTCAGATGTATTTATATAATTATCTTGACGCAAGAGTAAAATTCAATGCTCTATTTGCTTTTGATAATTTTGAGCCTCAACTTTTGATAGATGAGTTTGACAGACAGTTGCAACTAAGTAACTCTATAATTGATAAAGAGAGAGTTCGTTCGGAGTTTATTGCTAGGATTGAGTCTAGAAAAAGCATCGCTAGGATGGTTAGTGCTATAACAGATAAGACAAAAGAGGAAAAGGTAAGAGTAAATGCAATAAGAGTGTTGAGGAATAATAATTATCACATGTTTGTTGATGAATATTTAGAACTTCTTAGAGATCCAAATGAAAGCGAATTTATTAAGAGTAATTTAGTGGAGGCGCTTGGATGGTTTGTGTTGTCATATAAAAGATCTGATATTTTAGCAGCATGTAAAAAAGAGTTGGAATATGAGATTGGAGATGAGTATAGAGATCAATTACAAAAGACAGTTTTAAGGTTAGGTCTATTTATAAAACATTAATGAGATGAAAAATAGAATTTTATATATTATATCCATTGTAATTGGAGCTCTTTTTATCTTTGAGAGTGCATTTAGTAAATCTAAATTTATTGCAACAAAAGGTAAGTTTCCAACATATTTTACTATTGTAATAGATAGTAAAACATACGACGCTGTTAAAGAAGAGGTCTTACAATATAAATCTATCATAGAGAGGGATAATTTAGGAACTCATATACTAATTGGAGATTGGAGTTCCCCAGATGAGCTTAAAAAAGATTTAATAAAGATTAAAAGTAGAAGAGGTGCAATTTTAGAGGGAGTTGTTTTTATAGGAGATATACCTGTTGTAAGAGTTGTAGACTTTCAACATGCTACTACAGCTTTTAAAATGGATCAAACAAGATTTCCTATGGATGAGCATGCAGTTACATCCGATAGGTTTTATGACGATCCAAGTTTGATTTTTGATTTTGTGGCAAAAGATAGCGTAAAGAGGAATCATTTTTATTACAGACTAAATCCAAAATCTCGTCAGCATATTAAGAGTGACTTTTATTCATCTAGGATATTACCTCCAAAAGGGTTGGAGAAAGATGCAACAGAGTTAATCAAGGATTATTTAAAGAAAGTTATTTCTGCTCGTAACATTATGAACCCTTTGGATAATATTATCTTTTTTAACGGACACGGATATAATTCGGATTGTTTTACAGTATGGAATCATATGCAGTTTGTTATTAGAGATCTATTTCCATTGGCATTCAATAGTGCCTCAAATCATGGATTTTATAATTTTAGACAGGACAATTTTATGAAGTACTCTCTTTTAGAACTTATGCAGAGAGAGAATACCGATCTTTTTGTATACCATGAGCATGGTGCTTACGATACTCAGTATATTAATGGAGATTACCCTGCAATAAATACGCTAAAAAGGAGTCAAGGTTATGATGGTTTAGGACCTATGGATTTATTAGCTATTTCTATCAGAAATACTTATAGAAGATATTCAGAAAAGCGGGCACAAGAATATAAAGAATCTATGATAAAAGAACTCGGATTTACTGAGGATTTTTTTAGTAGGCAGAGGATTGATTCTCTTAACTCTTATGATTCAATATTTAATGCCAAATTTAATATAGTGTTAAAAGATCTTATTGGAATACGTTCAAATGCAAAGATCTCTATTTTTGATGCTTGTTATAATGGTTCTTTTCAGAAAGATGATTACATTGCTGCATACCATATTTTTAGTCAAGGAAATGCTTTGGTAGCTCAAGGAAATACAGTTAATGTATTGCAAGATAAATGGTCAATGCAATTAATAGGGCTCCTTTCTGAGGGAGTAAGAGTTGGATTTTGGCAAAAAGAGACTCAAACTCTGGAATCGCACCTTTTTGGCGATCCAACTTTTAGGTTTTCTGTTTTATCTAATAATAAGAGTTTTAGCGATAAATTAAATCTTGAACTTGCAACCCAAAGAGATAACTCTTATTGGAAAGATCTATTAGGTATTGATAATCCCAATTTACAGGCTTTGGCTTTGAAGATGTTGTGGAAAAATGGTTATCCTGCACTTTATGATATTTTAATGGATAATTTAAAGAATAATAAGTACCCAACAGTAAGGCTTCAAGCAATGATGCAGATGCTTGATTTACCAGATGCTGATTATAGTGTGCCGTTACAGTATGGTTTAATGGACCCTTACGAACTTACAAGGAGATTAGCTGTTAGATATTCTGGATTTTGTGGTAACTCAAAATTGATTCCTTATTTGGTATCTAATCTGGTAAATAACCCAGAGAGCTTTAGAGTGCAACTTGGCCTATTTAATTCTCTTCAAATGTTTGATGCACTCTTGGTTTCTGAGGCTATCAATTTGGAGCTAGAAAAGAGTAATATTAAACAAAAAAGAGGCGAAATAGAGGAGTTTGCTTCTTATCTTAGAGCACAAGAGAAAAATCAAGAAAAAAAATTAAAAATTATTTTAGATAAAAGTGCAAAAGAATCAGAGAGAATTTTTGAGATAAGAATGTTGCGCAATAATAATAATCACAAATATTTAGAGGCATATTTAAGTATTATAGGAGACCCTCAGGAGTCCATTTTGGTACAAGAAACTATGGTGGAAGCATTGGGTTGGTTTAGGTGGAGTGAAAAAAAGGGTACGATTATTGATTACCTAAATAATGTGTTAAATAATAATACCATCTCGTCTGAACTTAGCAATAAGATAAGACAAACAATTTTTAGGTTAATGATGGTTTAAGTATTTTGTGTTAAATTATAAAAAAGGCTCCCTGTGATAGAGGAGCCTTTTTGATTTTATTAAGGATTAAACTTATTCGGCTAATTCATATCCCCAGTCAATACCTTTTAATGTTGCAGGAACGCCACTTTTCATCCAAACTGGCATTGGAGCTCCTTTTAGATAGTGATCAAAGAATTGAGCCAATCTAATGCTTAGGTCTTTTGCATTAACTCTACTAGATAGATTATGTCTCTCATTGTTGTATTGTAACATCCATGCAGGTTTTCCTAGCCTTCTTAACGCTGTGAAATACTCTATCCCTTGATACCAAGGCACGGCTTCGTCATTGTCATTATGCATAATTAATAGAGGTGTCTCTACTTTATTTGCGAAGAAGAGAGGAGAGTTCTCAATATATAGATCAAATCCATCCCATAGATTTTTTCCTATTCTACTTTGTGTATGTTCGTATTGGAACTGTCTAACCATACCAGAACCCCATCTTATTCCACCATAGGCACTTGTCATATTTGAAACTGGTGCTCCTGCTCCTGCTGCTTTCCACTTAAAGGTTTCTGGTTGAGTTACCATATATGCAACCTGATATCCACCCCAGCTTTGTCCTTGAATAGCTATGTTTTGAGCGTCAATCCAACTATATTCACACAATTTTTTAACACCTGGCACAATACAGTCGATAGCACTTTTACCTGGATGCCCCTCTTCATAAACGATATCTGGAACAAATACGATGTATTCATTACTAACAAAATAAGGGATGTTAATTGTAGATCGGCTTGGTGCAGGAGCTCTATAGAAATAAAGTAAATGAGAGTTCTTTTCATAGAAATATACAATCATTGGATACTTTTTATTAGGATCAAAGTTCTCCGGCTTATACAAAATTCCATCTAATTTATCTCCATTGGCAGATTCCCAGCTAAACAACTCTGCTGTTCCCCAATTATACTCGCGTTGTTGAGGATTAATATCGGTTACTCTCTTCTCTGTTTTAAAGAAGTCCTTTGTCACCCAAACATCAGGAGAGTTTTGGAAGTTGTGTTTAACATATGTAATGGTGTTGCTATTTTTATCTTTGTTAAGATAAACAAAAGTATAAGGAGCCATAATCCAAGGTCTCATTTGAGCTTTTCTTTTTGAAATCTCCTTAAAATAGTATCCATTCTCCTTATTTATATTATTGAATGCAGAGATGTATATTGTCTCTT
>LUYZ01000123.1 GCA_001603425.1 Bacteroidales bacterium Bact_08 | reverse complement strand
AAGACAAATATAAATAATATTTTGTTTAGTTATACACCTTTAACTACATATATCTAATAAAATTTACAAATTCTAAACATTTGTACATAATTGAAACATGTAAATTTGGTTTTAGGGCGAAAAATGAAACCTCATTTAACGTAGCAGTCCCTACACCCATACTTAAATTTGCAACACCTCCTTGTTTAATTGGTTAGTAAATCTCAAGCAAATATATGAATTTATTACAAATATCCAACATTTTTATATTAAAGATATATTACGCAGATGGTCTTTATCTACTACAAAATAGATTGATTAGGCAATCAATACCAACTAGTGGGTATTGAGAGGGGTTAAAATGAGACTTAATTTTGCAAAAAAAATGCATAAAAAAGATCCAGTCCTAAGATTGATCTCCTATTTAATATTAATCACTACCTTATTTAATTCTTCTATTTTACTTGGATATAATAAAAATGAGATAAGAGATACGTTAATAAAACATGAGATAGAGCAGGTAGTTATTACTGGAACAAGATCACCTCAAAGAGTTTCAAAATCTCCTGTATTAACAACAATAATAACAGAACAAGAGATTAGATTGTCTCAACCCTTATCTACAATTGATATTTTAGAAAATGCAATACCTGGCCTTATCTCAATGCCAAATGCAATGGGTAACAATATCAGGATTAGAGGACTAAACAGCAGATACACTCTAATATTAATTGATGGGCAAAGAGTTGCTCCAGAGGGTGCCGGTGGAAACATAAACTTAGATCAAATTGACATAAATTCAATTCAAAAAATAGAAATAATTAATGGTGCTGCATCTGCACTATATGGTTCAAATGCTGTTGGTAGTGTAATTAATATAATAACTAAAAAGCCGAATCAAGGCAAAAACATCGCTCTCTACTCTCTGTATGGAGCTAATAAAACAATAAAAGCATCGTTTAGTGGAGGTATTACATCAAACCAACTATCTCTATTAGTTGGTTATAACAGATCTCAATCAAATGGATTTGGGGGAGAATCAGATGGTGTATATGCTGCAAAATATGAAGATAATGGAGGACAGATAAAACTCTGCTATAAAATAGGCTCCTCCCTTGAACTAAATAATAATCTATGGCTCTCTTCTCACGAGGTGTTCAATCCAAAAGAGAGTTTCAATATTATACATAAATATAAAACCAATATTTTAAATAGCACATCTATTATCTATAACTCATCCATAACTCCTTATAGTTTAAGAGCCGACATCTCTTACTCAAAAAACACAGATTATGATGTTAACCAAAGAGATAATAACTCAAAAAAGAGACGATCCTATGGAGATCTAATCTCTGCATCTCTTGTTAATAGCTATAACCCTACAAATGGGCTATATGAGCTTATAATTGGTGCCGATTTTAACCATCATCAAAATTTCTCCGATTTTTCTTTAGGTGATAGAGATACTCATAAGAGCATTTACGATATAGCTCTGTTTGCTCAAACCATAGTTAAATCAATAAAAAGATTAGATCTAATTTTAGGAACCAGATACACACATAATTCGGCATTTTCAAACAATTTTTCTCCAAAGATATCTGCAATGTATAGAGTAGCCGATTTTAAGATAAGATCTGGAGTTGGTTTTTCATATAGAGCTCCAGATATAAAAGAGCTCTATTACGACTTTGATCACCAAGGGATGTTCTTTGTAAAGGGTAACCCCAACTTAATACCAGAGAAGGGAGTAATGAGTACTATTTCCACTGAATACTCAAATAAAAAAATAAATGCATCCATAACATTGTATAATAACAAGATAGATAATAAGATTACACAATACGATGTTATTGACTCAAATGGAATAAATTATAAATACTATAAAAATATTAGTAGTGCAAATATCTCTGGTGCCGATATAGAGTTTAATCTAAATATACTCGAAAATATATATTTCAAGGGGACCTATAGCTACTGTTATGGCAAAGATAACTCAACATCAAAGGAGTTAGAGAGTAATATAAGACATAGTGCCTCATTTGGGCCTACGTGGAGTACAAAAATCTATTCTCAGCCAATAGATTTAATGATTACGGGTCGTTTTCACTCTCCAAAAAAATATCTTATGGACAATAATTGGATCAAATCCAAAAACTTTAAAATTGTTAAACTAACATTAAACTCGCCAATTGAATTTAATAGTCATAAAATAGATCTTTCTCTCAAGATAGATAATCTTTTCAATTTTAAAGAGAGCTCATTTATTGATCCAGGAAGAGCACTTTATTTTGCAATAAGATACAACTTTAATAAAATATAAATTATGTTCTTAAACTATTCTAACAAATCTAAAGAGTTACTATCATACCTAACAGTAATTCTATTATCAGCAACTTTTTCACTCTCCTCTTGTAGTAAAGATGAGAAAAAAAGCGATCTAAGTACTATATATGAGAGCTATATAGATGCAACATCGGCACAGATATGGATCTACTTCTCTTTTTCTAATAACAGGGTTGTAGGAGAGGGAGATGACACACAAGAGTCAATTGATCAATGGAGTAACAGAGGTGATTGGGATATCGCTCTAAGAAGATATAATCTAAAAACTAATAGTGGATTATCTACCAAGATTGGAGCTAAAGGTGGGGTATATACTTACGATTCTAAAACAGAGTTCGTATCTATAAACAAAACTCCATCATCGGCAAGTTATGAAGCAGATAAAGAGATTATTACTGTTGGAATGGGGGGAGAGAGCAGAATCGTTATGTCCTCAGCTGTATCGGTTTTATTTAAAAAAGACTCAGATGGTCAGATGATTATGCCGCCTGTATATATTAAGCCCCCGGTATATCTTTTCAGAGATGCTACCGGAGAGCGTTTCTATAAGGTAGAGTTTATCCAATATTTGGATGATAGTAACAAAACTGGGCATATTAAATTTAAGTGGCAAGAGATATATAAAGACTAACTATTAAAATCGTAACTCCAAACCAGTGTTAAATATAATACCAGGCATTGGATAACCATAATTGATCGAATAATCCCTATCTGTAAGATTCTCAACATCGGCAAAGAGTCTAAGATGGGGGTTTTTCTTGATAAATGAGTAAGATGCCCTTAAATTAATTAACAGATAGCTCTCCATTTTAGTCTTTGCCTCGTCTATATATACTCCATCTACATATTGTGATGAGAACCTGAATTGCGCAGAACCTGGAGAATAAGTAATAGATGTACCTAATTTGTGTTTTGGTGAGTTAATTTGAGGTCTGCTCATATATAGATAACCATAATTTAAGTTAGCACTCATATTATTACATACTCTATAATCTACAGTAAAATCAACTCCTTTATTGAAAAACTCCCCACTATTCAAATTTTTTGGAGCACCTCCCCCTCTTACTAACTCAATAATATTTGAAGCATCTATATAAAAGAGATTTAGCTCACTACTTAGCTTTCCTTCACTGAATATCTTCCCAAATGTAAGTTCATAATTAAATAATCTCTCTGGCTTTAGGTCTGGATTTTGTGGTGGAAACATATACATCTCTCTAATTGTTGGACTTCTAAACCCTTTAGAAAAGTTAAATTTTATATAACTATTGTTATTGTCTCTCCATGATAATCCAAATTGAGGAATAAATTGCCCTCTAAATACAGAGTTATATTCATATCTTAGACCCCCATTTAACCATACTCTAGGAACAATGCTCTGTTGCACAATAAAATAGATTGCACTCTCACTCACTTTCTTATCAACAAGATCTACTCTATTTCCATCAGATTTAGCCGAGTTCCATGCCTCACCACCCCACTCTTTGAAGTCTATTCCAACAGTTAAAAGAGTATTGTCGGTAAAATTATGAGCTTTAAATGCCGATACCCCAGCAATATAGTCTTTTGAATTAAAGTAATAGTTTTTTGGTGTCTCTCCAATAGAGTATCCATCATCAATTTTGTGCTCACCATAATTATAGTAAAGAATAATAGACTCAGCACCCTTCTCTCTCTTTTTATTAATTGAGACAGATGCATTACCTCTTAAAAGATCCATGTTGTTATCTAGTTTGGGATTATGCTCTTCTCCAGGGTTTTGATTATAAATATCGGCAATTGAGATGTCTGCTCCAATAGACAAAGAGGAATCAATATCATAATTCAGCTTGAAATAACCATTATTTATCCAAAACTTGGAGTTGTCTCTATGCCCATCTGTTTGGTCTCTATTAAATGAGATAAAAGAGCTTAATCTCCCTTTTCTATAACCTGTATTGGCCATATACTTTTGAGTATTATAAGAGCCCAAAGAGAGTCTCACGCCACCTCCAAAACCCTCTGAATCATGCTCCTTTGTTTTAATATTCACAACTCCTCCCATAGCATTGGAGCCATATATCAAAGATCCTGGCCCCCTAATCACCTCCACTCTTTCAACATCGGATGAAACATAAAGGTCTGGCAATGCGTGACCAAATATTCCAGCAAACTGGGGCTTTCCATCTACAACCATCAGTACCTTATTACTTTGGCCAATACCTCTAATATTTATTACTCCCGCTGCCCCTTGAGCCACTCCATACCCCAAAACACCTTTTCTAGTAACAAAAAGTCCCGGAATATTCTCAGATAAAACCGGTAATAGAGATGTGTATCCAGAAGATTCAATTATATCCTTATCAATAACCGATATTGTAACAGGTACCTTAAAGTTTGGGACATTTACCCTATTTGCCGAAACTACAACAGAACTAAGAGTCAAACTCTTTTGGACAATTTGTAGCGATCCGTCTAAGCTCTTAAAAATCCAAAAGCCCTTTTTATCTGTCAAAAATTCGGCAGAGTTAAATATAGATGGATCTATATCTGCAGCCGCCATAGAGAGCGGACCTCTAATATATTTTAGATTCCCAGAAACATCAATTTTATATCGGTTCTTAATTGATACTGCATAACTCTCAGATACACTCTTAAAATCTACAAACCTTTTAATTAAATCAATAGCATCTTTATTAAGTGGTTTATATGGTCTATCAAATACTAATGAGATATAATAATTACCAATAACTGTCTGTATCTGATAATTTGAGTGAATATCAAAGGTGAATACAGAGTCTTTTATAAGACCACCAAAGGCGTGAATAGAGTAAATTCCAAAAGCATCATCCTCTGTGTTCATCTTATAAATCTCCAATGTGTAATCGGCACCATTATAGTGCAAATCTAATACTCTCAAATCTATGAAATCGTACTCATAATAGAGGTCGCTACCTCCGTTCATATAACCATAAAGAGCAGACCCAACAAAAGTTCTATCTCTCTTAACATCTTGAGCATATAAACTAAATGGAAAAAGAATAATAACAAACAACAAAATAGATAACTCTCTTCTCATAACAATTAGATAAAAGATAAAGTTATACAATTTTTTCAATCAAATTGATCTTTTCATTATCCGAGACTCCCAACCCTAATTTTTGCGCATTATCCAAAAATCTTGATGCATTCTTAAGATCCTCTGTTTGAACGCCCATAGCGATTCTCTTATTAACAATAACATTATGCCCAACTCTATCTACAGCCACAGGGTCGGTTCCAACAAAAATCATATTATAGTTACATATAAACTGAGGTTTTGCCGATGGTCCTCCATCAAAGCATCCTATTAGTCCATCGGCAATATTAAGAACAACCTTGTCTCTTAAAGGAGGAAAAGCACAAATCTCTGCACAGCAGTCGTGAAATATCTTATGAAGCCGTCCAGTATTTGTTACAGCACCAAATGAGAGGTTTTTTAATGCTAGAGTTGTTGTTCTTCCAGTATTTTTAAGTATTGGAATGTTAATAATTTTAGTAACCTGGTCTGTGCAGATCTTTGAGAAGTATGAATATTTACCACCATTTACCATATATGGAATAGTGTAATCGTCATACTCACCTTCAATATCGGCATAGTAATATTGATCTTTATCAATTCTACTCATGGAGTAGAGATTACCATCATTATCGTAAAACCCTCCGTTTTGATCCATACACTCTGTACCTGTAATTGTTATACCAGGGTAATTATCATTATCATAACCCGTTTCATGCAGCTGCATCTCCCTTCTATCCCATATAACTATATTCTCTTTGGGGATACCTGCATTTACAAGTTGTTTAATTACAGACTTTGTTACAGCATGAGAAGTTGTCAGTAATCTACCAGCAACTGGATTTACCTTTAGCCCAATAATATCCTCTGGAGAGACAAACTCTCTCCAAGCACTCTCAATTGATGCTGCACCTGTGAGTGTAAGCATTGCATTTTCCAACATTGTATAAGCAATATCCTCTTGAGGTACACCATCTACAACAGATTTGTTATCTATAATCTTGACCACTTTTCCTGGATATTTTCCAGGCATAGAGTTCTCATTTCTGGGTACTTTAAGAGCATCAGAAATATTGGTCTCAATGGGCGTATCTTGTGCTATAGCACCGGATATATTGGCAGCATTGATTATTGGCTTAATAGCCAAAGTCGCTCCCCCCATAGATAGGAACTTAAAAAATTGACGTCTTTTCATAGTAATAGATATTTGATACAACAAATATACCTTTTTATCCAATACAAATAACCATTTGTCAATAAAATTGTGCCTTTGGTCAATCTTATTATTCAATTGATTCTCTCATTAATAGGTTTGCTTAAAATTTACTAATTAAATATTAAAAAAATGAGAACAATTAAAATTGTGATATTGGTAATACTAATATTAAAAAACGTAATAAGCAGTGCGCAAAACAACAAATCAAATTCTGCTGACATAATAATTCCAGATCTTTTAATTTCTGCAAAAAGGGTTAATACAAAGCTAGAGAGTAATATGAGTTCTTACTCCATCTCCTCTTCAATTATAAAATCAGCAGGCAATACAATAGATGCATTAAGAACAGTTCCTGGAATTATTATTCACTCTAAAAGTAATATTTTATTATACGGATCTGAGTGTGTTATTAATATAAATGGTAAAAAATTAAATATATCCAAAGAGGCTCTGGCCGATTACCTAAACTCCATACCCGCAAGTAGTATTAGTAGAGTAGAGATAATTAGCTCACCTAATGCAAAACATGATGCACAAGGGGCTGGTGGTATAATAAATATAATAACAAAAAAAGAGAGTGCATACGGACTGACCTCCATAACAAACAGCAGCTATCAACAACACACAACCTCAAGATCTAATATTAACTCTTCCCTGTTTTATAACAGAGCCAAAACATCTATATTTTCTAATTATTCATATAATAGTGGCAAGTATCTATCCACTCTTAAAACTATGAGGGAACCCAAAATGATAGACTACAAAAATGGAAATATATTTCATATGAAACAGAGATCCAATATGAGTGATAAAATAATTGGGAACTGGATTCAATTGGGCATCGAGAGAGCTCCTAATCACCATTATAGATATGGATTAAATTTGCAAGTTAATAATACGGACAAAAACTCTATTGCAAATATGAGGAGTGATATATTTGATTTAAATAAATTTAACAATGACACTCCGCCAATTAATACAATTATAACTCCTTCTAATACAGAGATTAGGCAGCTAAGAGGTTCCTTTAATTCATATTTTAATTATATATCAAAGAGAGGGGCTACTCACAATTTTTACTCAGATTATATATCATTGGACCACAAAGAGAGAGTAGAGATTTCTAACTCACCCATTAAACACAATGGAGAGATCTCTATATTTGAAACACAATATAACTTACAATTGCCAATTGATCTTAAACACTCAATAGAATTGGGCGCAAAATATACAGATAGCCATATTAGCTACATAACAAAAATTGACAAACTTATAAAAGAGGATTATAAAGAGAGAGTTGGAGCACTATTTTTTCTATATAGCGCAAAACTTAAAAATGTTAATATAGAAGCAGGATTAAGAGTCGAGGATTCAAATAGAGAGGGGACAGAACTTTTTCCATCTTTAAATTTATCTCAAAAAATTAATAATGGAAAAAACTCAATTTATTTTACTTATGGCAGAAGAGTAAATCGACCTACCTATCGAGATTTAAGTCCATTTAACTACATATGGGACAAATACACAATTTCTCTTGGAAATCCGAATCTAAAATCTGAGATAATTAATAATCTAGAATTTGGTTTAATCTTTAACAATAATATAAGAATAAGTGCCTTTACTACTCTTTCAAAAGATCCAATACTTCAAATCATAGAGATATCAGATCTTAATGTTGCAACTATATATCCAAAAAACTACTCCAATATGATAAAAAGTGGCATGAGACTACAAGCTAATAATATTAATGTTGCTTCATTTTGGCAATGTTCATTATTTGCATCACTATATAATAGTAGATATAGTTGGAGGAGCATGGAGGATAAATCAAAAATATCTGTTGTAACTCCAATGATAAATATTAACAACTCATTTGAAATTATACATGGAATTAAAGGCGAAGTATCTGGTTTTTATGTTGGAAATATGGCATTTGGACAAGGAGTTATTAAACCCCATGGTTCAGTATCTGCTGCCATTGCAAAGAGCTTTATGAACAATTCATTAAATATACAACTTACCGTAAACGATATACTACAATCAAATAGGCAAAATCTCAAATTAAACTTAATGAGTAACTCCATAAAAGCCAGCACAAACCAATTTAACGATCATAGATCTATAGGTATATCTATTACATATCGTTTTAAACGAGGATCAGAAGCTGCAAAAAATAGAGCTTCAATGGATAAAGAGTACTTAAAAAGAGTAAATTTGTAAAATGAGGTTTAATAAAAAAATATCTTATCCCTTATTAATGGCTCTGCTAATGGCATTTTGCCTTTGGATTGTTACCGATATTGTCTATGGTATAAAAATGTGGGAGCTATCGGCATCGGCATGGGCAGATAGAGCAAAAGCTCTTTTTATCATTGTCATTATTTTCTATATATCAGATTTCTCATTTAATTCCATAGCAAAATATTTCTTCGGTAAAACTGAGCCAAGAAAGAGCGTCTATACTCTCTTAGAATATTTTTTCACTACTATATTTACTGCTTTACTACTAAATATATCTTTGGTTATTATCATTTTGTATGTGAATAGAGATGATATTAAGATCCAAGAGTTTATACTTATAAATATTGCGGCAATACCCATATTTATGTTGTACTATCTATCTATCCGCAATAAAATTGTTTATGATAAATTTATATCTAATAAGATATTACTTCATAAAATAGAGCAAGATAGGATAGAGACAGAGCTACAAGTCTTAAAAGCACAATATCATCCCCACTTTCTATTCAATGCTCTTAATACCATCTATTTTCAAATAGATCCCAAAAATAGTGAAGCTATTGAGTCTGTAGAATTACTCTCTAACCTATTAAGATATCAACTATACAATATGGATAAAGAGGTAGATATACAACTAGAAATAGACTATATAACCAACTATATCAAATTTCAAAAATTACGGGTTTCAAAAAAGAGTGTAATCAGTTACAGTATAGATTCCAATCTAAAAGGTATTAAGATATACCCTCTGCTGTTTATGCCACTTTTAGAAAATTCATTTAAACATATGGGTGGCAAATATACTATAGAACTGGATATGAGACTCTCAAACAGATCTATTCTCTTCTCATTATCAAATAGCATTAGCGACAATAACATAAATAGTAAAAAGGGCGGTATCGGCTTAGAAAATCTAAAAAAGAGGTTGGAGATACTATATCCAAAAAGATATAAATTAACTATCGATAGAGATAGTAGCAGATATTCTACAAAATTAATAATAGACTTAAGATAGGAGTATTATTATGCAGATAAAATGTGTTATAACAGACGATGAACCTATTGCTAGAGAGGGGTTAAGAAGGTATCTTGAACAGATTGACTTTATTTCTATTGAGGGGGAGTGCGAAAATGGAATAGAGCTAATGAATTTTCTTAAAGTTAGAGACATTGACCTTATATTTCTAGATATTGAGATGCCAGGACTCTCTGGGATCGACTTTCTATCTTCTTTAGAAAAAGGACCAAAAGTTATAATTACCACAGCCTATGAGCAATATGCAATTAGGGGGTATGATTTTGAGGTGGTAGATTATCTCCTTAAACCAATATCGTTTCAAAGAGCCATAAAGGCGGTTAATAGAGCTTATGATATAATAAAACAACAAAAAGATATAGAAGAAAAACCTAAAATTAGGCTTGAACATATTTTTTTAAAAAGTGATAAAAAACTTAAGAAGATAGTTCTAAAAGATATTCTCTATATTGAAAGTATG
>LUYZ01000122.1 GCA_001603425.1 Bacteroidales bacterium Bact_08 | reverse complement strand
TGAGTTCTTTGCCAGATGAGGTTATGATGGCAGATAAGAGATTTAGAGATAGATTAATGAAAAAGGTGGTAAAAGGATTGAATGACTATCTTAGAATGTTAAAAAGACAATAGATAATTTGATGAAATTTAAACTGGTATCTGATTATAAGCCAACTGGAGATCAGCCAGAAGCAATAAAGGAGATTTGTGATCATTTGTCTCAGGGTGTAGATTCTGTAACATTATTAGGAGTTACAGGGTCTGGTAAGACTTTTACAATGGCAAATGTTATTGAGAAGATGCAGAGGCCAGCTCTTATTCTTAGCCATAATAAGACATTGGCCGCTCAGCTTTATGGCGAGTTCAAATCATTCTTCCCAGAAAATGCTGTGGAGTATTTTGTCTCCTATTATGATTATTATCAGCCAGAGGCCTATTTGCCAGTTACAGATACTTATATAGAAAAGGACTTAAGTATTAATGAAGAGATAGAAAAACTTAGGTTATCGGCTTCTAGTACTTTGTTGTCTGGTAGAAAGGATGTAATTGTAATTTCAAGCGTATCTTGTCTCTATGGAATTGGTAATCCTGCCGATTTTCATGAAAATACGATTAATCTAAAGGTGGGTCAAATTGTCTCTAGAAATAAAGTTCTTTATGCTTTAGTAGACAGTCTCTATTCTAGAAATGAGAATGAGTTTAAAAGAGGAGTTTTTAGGGTAAAAGGAGATACTTTGGATATCTATCCAGCCTATAGTGATGATGCTGTGAGAGTGCTTTTTTTTGGCGATGAAATAGAGTCGATAACTATGTTTGATCCATTAACGGGCGCAGATATATATGATACAGAAGAGATTTCTATATACCCAGCTAATATTTTTGTTACTACAAAAGAGAGAATGGCATCTGCAATATCTATGATTCAGGATGATTTGGTAGAGCGATGTGCTTATTTAAAAGATATTGGAAAGCATATTGAAGCTAAAAGATTACTGCAGAGAGTAGAGTACGATATTGAGATGATTAAAGAGATAGGATACTGTCCAGGAATTGAGAATTATTCAAGATATTTTGATGGCCGCTCTGCTGGAATGAGACCCTTCTGTTTAATAGATTATTTTTCCAAAGATTTTATAACTTTTATTGATGAAAGTCATGTAACTATTCCTCAAATTAGAGCAATGTATGGTGGTGACAGATCTAGAAAAGAGACCTTAATAGATTATGGTTTTAGATTACCTGCTGCTGCCGATAATAGACCTCTCAAATTTGACGAGTTTGAGTCTGTAGTTGGTCAAAGAGTTTTTGTTAGTGCAACGCCTGCCGATTTTGAACTAATTAAATCTGAGGGATTAATTGTTGAGCAGGTTGTTAGACCTACTGGTCTTTTAGACCCTCCTATTGAGGTAAGACCTACTAAAAACCAAATTGACGATCTACTTGAGGAGATAACTATTAGAGCAGAAAAGGATGAGAGAGTTTTGGTTACTACACTGACAAAGAGAATGGCAGAGGAGTTGGATAAATATCTTTCTAATATTGGTATCAGATGTAGATATATTCATTCCGATGTAGATACAATTGAGAGAATAGAGATATTGGAAGATTTTCAAGCTGGAAGGTTTGACGTCTTAATTGGAGTAAATCTTTTGAGAGAGGGTTTAGACCTTCCTCAAGTTTCTTTAGTGGCAATATTAGATGCCGATAAAGAGGGATTTTTAAGGTCGGAAAGAGCGTTAACTCAAACAGCAGGTAGAGCAGCAAGGAATGTGGATGGTAGAGTAATTATGTATGCCGATACCGTGACTAAGTCTATGCAAAATACTATAAATGAAACAGAAAGAAGGAGAAAGAAGCAGAAAGATTATAATATAAAGCATAATATTGAACCACGCCAAATAATTAAGAGTATAAGAAATGTTCTTGGAAGAGAAAAGTCATATGTTGACTCCACTCAAGAGAATGTTTTACTTAATGATCCTATAATGGCGAGGTTGAGTAAGGATCAAATTTTAAAAGCTATAGATTATTCTAAATCTCAAATGGAGAGTGCTGCTAAAGAGCTAGATTTCTTGAGAGCGGCCAAGTTTAGAGATGAGATGAATGCTCTAAAAAAAATGTTGGATTGATATGATAAAATTTTCTGCAAAAATGGAGAGAGTGATTGATTCATTTTCGTCCAAGGATAAAGAGCAATTACAGTATTGTATAGATATTGCCTCAAATGTTTTGAAAGATCATAAAAGGAGTGATGACACACCTTTTATTAATCATGTTACTGCTGTTGCAGAGATTGCAGCTTGCGAATTAGGTCTTAAAAACGACTCTATCTGTGCTGTTTTTATTCATGAAGCGTGTAGGATTAACAGAGATATAATTGGGGCATGTAAATCTTTACCTCAGGATATTGTATCAATAGCAGAAGGGTTAAATAAAATATCTCAAATTAAACCCAAAGATACTGGATTACAGGCAGAGAACTACCGTAAATTAATTATAAGCTACTCTGTGGATCCAAGAGTAACTCTACTTAAGTTGGCCGATAGGTTAGAGATAATGCGAAGCATGGATATATTTACAAAATCTAAGCAGCTTAAAAAATCTACAGAGACCCTAATGTTATATGCTCCATTAGCCCATCAGCTTGGTTTATATAATCTAAAAAGTGAGCTAGAAGATCTATCATTTAAATATTCCGATCCAGAGAGTTACAGAACAATTGTTAATAAACTTAAGTCTGGAGAGCAGGAGAGGAAAAGATTAGCAGATCTTTTTGTTAAGCCCATAGAACTAGAGCTAAAAAAGGCTAGAATAAAATATATATTAAAAAGTAGAACAAAATCGGCATACTCCATTTATAAAAAAATGCAGAACCAACAAATTCCTTTTGAAGCGGTTGCCGATCTATTTGCTATAAGAGTTATTATAGATGCTCCATATGAGCAGGAGAAGGATTATTGTTGGAGAGTATATTCTATAGTAACATCGGAATATGTGCCAGATACAAAAAGATTAAGAGATTGGATTACTGTTCCAAAAGATAATGGTTATGAATCTCTCCATACAACGGTTAAAACAAAAGATGGGAATGTTATAGAGGTTCAGATTAGAACTAAGAGGATGGATGATATCGCGGAAAATGGTTATGCTTCTCATTGGTCTTATAAAGGTGTTAAGAGCGAAGATAGCCTTACAGAGTGGTTAAATGGGGTAAAGAATATTTTAGAGAAGAGGAATATCTCTCAATCATTGAGTAGTTTTAATTTGGCATTAGACGAAATTTTTGTCTTTACGCCAGACGAAGATTTAAGGAGATTACCATCGGGTTCATCTGTATTGGATTTTGCATTTGATATTCACACTAATTTGGGAGTCAAATGTTCTGGAGCAAAAATCAATGGAAAACCAGTATCTATCAGAGAGAGATTGAAGACAGGAGATGTGGTTGAGATAATGAGCTCAAAGAATCAGAGACCATCGGCAGATTGGCTTAATTTTGTTGTTACTTCAAAGGCAAGAGCCAGGATAAAACAGAAACTTAAGGAGGAGGATGGTAAGAGAGCATCTGAAGGAAGGGAGTTGTTAGAGAGAAGGGTTGCAAATTGGAAGCTAGATTTTAATGACACAATATTTAATGCTCTTTTAAAAAAATATAAATATAAAACCGCCTCGGAATTCTATATAGCGTTGGCTTTAGAGCAGATTGATATATTTGATGTTAAGTCTTTTCTCTCTTCCGATGAGAGTAAAAGGACCATTCATGAAGAGAGGGAGATTGTAACTATTTCAGAAAGTAAAACTCCTAAAAAAGAGGCAAAGGAGGATTATTTAATTATTGATGAAAAAGTTAATAATGTTAGTTTTAAATTAGCAAAGTGCTGTAATCCTATAATGGGAGACGATGTTTTTGGATTTGTAACAATAAAAGAGGGGATTAAAATTCACAGGATATCATGTCCAAATGCTAGTAGATTATTTGATAATTATCCATATAGAATTCAAAGAGTAAAGTGGAGAGAGAGTGGAGGAAGTCATAGGTTCAATGCATCAATCAAGATAAGCGGTTATGGTGACTCTTCTGTTACTCAAGGTGTAATGGAGGTATTATCATCTCTTGGAGTTACATTGAGATCATTTAATATTAATGACGAAAAAGGGAAATTAGATGCACGATTGGTTGTCTCTGTCACAAATAATCAGCAACTAGATAAATTTATTTTTAATCTTAAAAAAATTAAAGGAATTAAGTCTGTAGCTAGGCTTTCCAATATATAAAATTTGTTAGATGAGTGGGAGTATAATAATTAAAGGAGCTCGAGTAAATAATTTAAAAAATATTAACTTAGAGATTCCTAGGGATAAATTGATTGTAATTACTGGTGTTTCTGGTTCTGGAAAATCTAGTATTGCGTTTGAAACTCTTTTTGCAGAGGGCCAAAGAAGGTATGTTGAGAGTCTATCATCTTTTGCCAGGCAGTTTTTAGGTAGAATATCAAAGCCAGATGTAGACGAAATAAGTGGTATACCTCCTGCTGTTGCAATAGAGCAAAAAGTGAATACCACAAACCCAAGATCTACTGTTGGAATAACTACAGAATTATATGACTATTTAAGACTACTTTATGCAAAGATTGGTAAAACTTATTCTCCAGTTAGTTCTTTAGAAGTTAAAATAGATACCAAGGAAGATATTATAAATCATATAAAAAGCATTGGGGAGAATAAGCCGATTTATATATTATTCCCAATTAAAAAGTATGATATAGACTATCTACTGGGCTTTAAAGAGAGTGGATACTCACGTCTCTTTTTTAATAATCAGATTTTGAAGATAGACTCTGTTATATCTTCTGATATAGAGTATTCTAAGGATCTTTTTTTATTAATTGATAGGCTATTTTTTTCTGATGATGAAGATCTTATTTCTAGGATTTATGATTCATTGGAGAGCGCTTTAAATATAGTTGATATAGATTCTAATTTTTCCAAAGATGTTGTAATTTGTCATCAAGATGGGGAGATGTTTTACTATAGCTCTTTTTCTGGAAGGTTTGAGAGAGATGGAATTTTATTCGAACCTCCGTCGGAGCCACTGTTTAATTATAATAATCCATTAGGAGCATGTCAAACATGCTCTGGCTATGGGAGAATTGTTGGTATAGATGAAAGTCTAGTTATTCCAGATACCTCTTTGTGTGTCTATAAGGAGGCTATTGCTTGCTGGAGAGGAGAGATAATGAGCTCTTTTTACCGAGATTTAGTAGATAATTCTGAAAAATTCGATTTCCCAATACATAAACCTTATCGAGAATTATCACAAGATCAAAAAGATCTATTATGGCAAGGCAATAGCTACTTTACTGGAATTAATGATTTCTTTAAAATGGTGGAGGCAAATCGGTATAAGATTCAGTATAGATATATGCTTAGCAGATACTCTGGGAAGACTATTTGTCCAGATTGTAATGGAAAGCGTCTTAAGTCAGAGGCTCTATATATTAAAATTGCAGGAAGAACAATCGTAGATCTTTTGGATATGTCCTTAGAGGATCTATCTATTTTTATGGATAATCTAATTTTAGATGACTACACTTCACAGATTGCCGATAGAATTATTAAAGAGATTAGGAGTAGATTAAAGGGGTTGATGGATGTTGGATTGCCATATTTAACCTTAAATAGATTATCAAATACATTGAGTGGTGGAGAGAGTCAGAGAATTAATTTAATATCGTCACTTTCTGGTGGTTTAGTTGGTACACTTTATATTTTGGATGAGCCAAGTATTGGATTACACTCTAGAGATACTCAAAGATTAATTGATGTTCTGCAAAAGCTTAGAGATGCTCATAATACCGTTCTGGTTGTTGAACACGATCAAGAGATAATGAGAGCTGCTGATTACCTTATTGATATTGGTCCAATGGCTGGTAGCTTAGGGGGAGAAGTAATTTTTGCGGGAGAGGTTAATCCTAATAATTCTACAAATAATAAGTTAAATAATCGGAGTAAATCTCTAACATTAGACTTCTTGGAAGGAAGAGAGAGAATTGATATCCCAGGATATAGAAGAAAATGGAGTAATTATATTACAGTAAGTGGAGCTTCTGAAAATAATCTTAAAAATATAGAGGTAAAATTCCCCTTAAATGTTCTTACTGTTATTACTGGAGTAAGTGGTTCTGGAAAATCGACTCTTGTTAAGAGTGTATTATATAACCATTTGAATAGAGAGATAAATCAGAAAGGAGATAAACCGGGAGCATTTGATACCATCAAGGGAGATTTGTCTAAAATTACAGCTATAGAGTATATAGATCAAAATCCAATTGGAAGATCTTCTAGATCTAATGCTGTAACTTATCTTAAGATATATGATGAAATAAGAAAATTATTTTCGGAACAACCTTATGCAAAGATGAATGGATATGGTCACTCCCACTTCTCATTTAATATTGATGGTGGAAGGTGTCCAGAGTGTATGGGAGAGGGGATGATTACAATCGAGATGCAGTTTATGGCCGATGTAAAGATGATTTGTGAATCATGTGAGGGAAGGAGATTTAAGTCTGATATATTAGAGGTTAAATATAAAGGATTGAGTATAAACGATGTTTTAAATTTGAGTGTAGATGAGGCTATCGAGTTTTTTTCTACTCAACCAGAGTCATCGGCAAAAAGAATTGCAGATAAATTGGAACCATTAAAAGTTGTTGGTCTTTCGTATATTAAATTGGGTCAAAGTAGTAGCACTCTTTCTGGAGGAGAGAGTCAAAGGGTGAAATTAGCATCATTTCTATCTAAAGAGGGGACAAGTGAGTCTATTCTATTTATTTTTGATGAACCAACAACTGGGTTGCATTTTTATGATATTAAAAAGCTCTTATATGCTTTTAATGCACTCATAGATAAAGGTCATTCAATAATATTAATTGAGCATAATTTAGATATTATAAAATGTGCAGATTGGGTTATTGATCTAGGGCCAGAGGGAGGTAAAAAGGGTGGATATGTTGTTTTCGCTGGTGTTCCAGAAGACTTAATAAATGATGATAAAAGCTATACCGCCGAGGCTCTTAAGCAGATTATGTAATTTTCTATTCTCTCTATCTGTAGTATCTAGAGAGATGGTCAGTTAGCATAAATATAAGTTTGACTCTTTTTGCTAAAACATTACTATCTATAAAATAATATCTATCTGTAGGTTTATATGTGTGCATATGAATTCCTGAGGTAAACATTATTGACGGAATTCCTGCATTATGAGAGTTAATTTGGTCAGATGTTCTGAAAAAAAGCTCATAAAATGCAGGGCTATCATAAAATGAGTGATCTATGTCTAAATTAATTTTATAGAAATTATTTAGCATATCAATTCTTCTTCTTATTTCGTATCTAATATTTTTAGAAGCGAGATAAAGGATATATTCTGAATTATTCCCAGGAGGAGAAAATGTGCAACCAATCTGGTCTATATTTATGCTATACTTTATCTTTGATGGATCAATTGGTAGATTATCAAAAAAGTATTTAGATCCTGCCATACTATTCTCTTTTGCATCGTATAGAGCAATTAATATGTTTTTTGCAGGGCCTTCTCTTTCTAACCTCATTTTAGAAAAAAGTTCTATCATTGTTAATGCAGCTGCAACACCTGAGGCGTTATCATCGGCTCCATTGTATATGCTGCCTCCAATAATTCCTAGATGATCGTAGTGAGCAGATATTAATATATATTCATCGCTGTAGTATTTAGAAGGAATAACTCCAATAATGTTTCTACCAATTGTAGTAGAATCTACCTTAAAACTTTGAGTATAATTCTGGCTGTAAAATTTGGATAGCCCATATTTGGTAAAGAAGTGCCTTAGATAAGATGCTGTAATCATATTACCAAATGTGCCCGTTAATCGTCCTTTTGTGAGATCGTTTGATATATATTCAACTTTATTTAAAATTTCTTTATCAGAAATAGTTTGTGCGTATCTTTTAATATCTATAGGTTGATTCTCCGCCAGAATTGGTTTTATAATTAATAGCAGAGAAATAAGAGTCAGGAGAACTTTTTGCATCTATATTTTTTTATATTTGTCAAAAATAACTGATTTCTTTTTAATACTAAAATTGATTATGTCTATCCAGAAAATATATAAACCTATTTTTGCTCTATTAGTTTGTTTGGTTTTGTCATACTCTTCTTATGCACAGTATGATAGAAATCATTTCTTTTTAAGAGGTCGTCAAGCCTTGATTGAGGGAAAGTATTCTATGGCCATAGAGCAGTTTAATATATTAACACAATTGGATACCTCTTCGCATGAGGCTACTTTTTTTAGAGGGATTGCAAAATATAATTTAGGGGATTTTTATGGAGCTCAAAAGGATTTTGATAGAACCCTTTTTTTAAATCCTATTTATACTCCAGCTTATCACTATAGAGCAATTACATTAAGTAGGATAGGGAAGTACGATTTAGCACTTAAAGATTTAGAAGAGGCAGTTGATTTGAGGCCAGGATATGTTGGACTCTATTTTAGTAGAGGAGTTACATATTTTCTTTCTCAGCAGTTCGATAAGGCAGTATCTGACTTCAATCGCTTTTTAGCGAGAGAACCAAAGGTTGCCGATGGGTATTTAAATCGTGGAGCTAGTTATCTTTTTTTAGGAGATACTCTCAAGGCTTTAGAAGATTATACTACTGCTATAAACCTTAATAGATTTGATGCAGAAGGATATGTGCGAAGGTCTAGGATTTATATTATGCAAAATGATCATGACAATGCTCTAAATGACTTAAACTCGGCTCTTTTAATAGATTCTACTAATACTTTTGCTCTATTTAATAGATCATTGGTTAGGTTTAATAGTAAGGATATAAATGGTGCGTTAAAGGATTTAGATAAGGTTTTGTTAATTGATCCAGGTAACTCTCTTGCTCTTTACAATCGAGCATTGATTAGATCTCAAATAGGCGATTACAATAATGCGATTGAGGATTATGATAGGGTTCTAAACATTAATCCTAATAATGTTTTAGCATATTATAATAGAGCCGCTGTTTTTATTGAATTGGGAAGATATCGTGATGCTATGGATGATTATTCTCAGGCAATTAATCTATATCCAGATTTTGCTAATGCGTATATGAATAGGTCATATGTAAAGCGATTATTAGGTCAGTTTAATTCGTCTAAGGTAGATTATGAAACAGCTCAACAGAAAGTTAGAGAGTATTTGGCTACTAAGGATGATACCACAAGAGTTTCTGCGTTTGCAGATACCACTAAGAAGTTTGACTCTCTACTGGCTCTTGATGCAGACTTTGCCAAGCGAGATTTTAATAATGAGTTATTACAATTTAGAGATGTTGACATAAGGCTAAAGCCTCTATTTAAATTTAGAATAGATATTTCTCCAAAAGAGTTTCTTGCTCTTGAAAGAAGATTCAGAGATCCTAATGTTGATCAGTTTATTTCTCAGCTAAATGCACCTATATCGTTATCGGCAAAAAATAATATAGACGAAGATTTAATGGAGATAAAAGAGTTACAGAATAGGCGTTTTGATAATGCTAATGCCAATGATCTCTTTTTAATGGCTGTAATGGAGTCTATGAACAAAAGATTTAATTCCTCTTTAGAGCTATATACAAAAGCGATTGAGAATGATCCACAAGAGAGTTTTTATTATATAAATAGGGGTGTTTTACAATCGGAAATGATTGATTTTATCTCATCTATAGAGAGTAATGTACAGGTGTTGACTTTAGATAATACTGGAGCTACTCGTGCAAAGGTAAGAGAGAATACAACCAAAAACTATGATTATACTGCAGCTATTCATGATATGAAAAAGGCTGCACAGTTATATCCTGAGTTTCCTTTTATATACTATAATTTAGGTAATATGTACTGTCTGTCTGGAGATCTACCAGAGTCAATCAGACAATATTCAAAAGCAATAGACCTCTTCCCATATTTAGGAGAGGCCTATTATAATAGAGGTCTTGTTCTAATATATCTAAAAGATAACGAGAAGGGTTGTTTGGATATAAGTAAGGCTGGTGAACTAGGAGTTACAGAGGCCTATAATGTTATCAAAAGATATTGTTCAGAAAAGTAACCTATCTTTTTTTGATATTTCTAATTCTACTTGTCGATTGCACTAGAGCTTCGTCTCTTGCGATGTATCTTATTGCAGTGAAAATAAGAATAGCACTAACAATAGGGAAGACAGAGTATATTGTAAAAGAGCTATCTTGGGGTCTATTGTTGAAAAATAGCCATAGTATCCATCCTTGATATGCTAGTAGAATTACCACATTAAATACCGAAATTCTAATTTGAAGGATTCTATGCCTATATAGAAAAATAGTACAAAATGTAAGTGCAAATGTTATTATATTCATGATTAGCAGAGAGTGTATCTCTGTAAATTTTACATATTCATCTCCCGATATTGCCATTTTTGATAAGAACATAGAAAAAAGGAGGGCAGATGCAATTAATAGAAATAAAGTTTGAATTCGTTGTATCATACAGTTAGTTTTTGTGCAAAAGTATAAAACAATTGGCTAAATTTGTAATTTAAAAGTTATCATATTATGAAACCTATTGAGTCATCAGAACTTATAATAAATAGCGATGGATCTGTTTTTCACTTACACCTCTGTCCAGAGGAGTTGGCAGATAATATAATTTTGGTGGGAGATCCTAACAGAGTTGAGTTAGTAGCATCCTTTTTTAATAAAGTAGAGGTTAAGAAAGCATCTAGAGAATTTGTCTCAATAACAGGCGAGTATAAGGGAAAAAGAGTGACTGCCTTATCTACAGGAATTGGAACAGACAATATTGATATTGTCTTAAATGAGTTAGACGCGTTAGCAAATATTGACTTTTCGACAAGAACAATAAAAGATAAAAAAAGAGCCCTTAATATATTAAGAATTGGTACTTCAGGTGCAATTCAGCCAGATATACCCTTAGGATCTTATGTTTTATCTCATATATCAGTTGGGTGTGATGGTTTGTTAAATTGGTATGATAATAGAGATTTAATATCAGATCTACAAATGGAAGAAGCTTTTAAAGCACACACAAATTGGCTACATAATTTGCCTAGTCCATATTTTGCTAAAGCTGGTTCTGAGATGATTAAGAAGATGGAGGATTTTACTATAAAGGGAGTTACTATTTCTGCTTCAGGGTTTTATGCTCCTCAAGGTAGAGTGCTTAGACTACCTTTAGCAATGCCAGATATGGTAGAAAGTTTTGAATCCTTTAGATACAAAGATTACAAGATAACTAATTTTGAGATGGAAGGTTCTGCTATTGCGGGTCTTTCTGCTTT
>LUYZ01000014.1 GCA_001603425.1 Bacteroidales bacterium Bact_08 | reverse complement strand
ATTGTGTCGCTCCTATAGAGGGGAATGACAAATCTAATAATTTTTTTTTACCTAAACATCTCTTTAAGAAAAATATTTTTGGTCAAAATAGAAATTCATTTTTTGAATCTTTAACTTTTTTTTATATTTGACTTTCAATATGAAACAACTATTTTCTATTTAATATTTTTTTTAATCACATATCCAAAGCAATGTTTAAACTTTATAAATCACTTTTATTTCTCTTTTGTCTCTCCATTTTTACCATTTCGTGCGAAAAAGAGCAAAAGGCAGAGTTAGATCTATCCACATATCAACTCTCAATACCCAATATAAATGGTACAGCTGTTATAGAGGTTAGCTGTAATGGTAAATGGACAGCCTCATTAAGTTCAAACTCTTGGTGTACTATATCGCCAACTAGCGGCTCTGGAAACGGGCAGATTGTTGTAACAGCCACCGATAATTTTGACATAGAGACTAGAAGCGTCTCATTTATTGTTACCAGTAGAGATCTCAAGAAAAATGTTAGAGTGACTCAATCATATTCTTCTCTAGATTTGGATAAGTCCAACGTTACCGTTAAAAAGGAGGGAGAGAGTGTTACCATTAATATAAACTCAAATACTCACTGGAGTGTTGAGATTCCAGATGGAAAAACGTGGATAACTAGCTCAACATTGTCGGGAACAGGTAATGGCCAGGTAATATTTAACATATCAAATAATGAGGGTCAAGAGAGATCTGCAGATGTTACCTTTAGATACGGTACACAAGGGAGAGTTGTTAAAATAACACAACAAAGAAGTATTAATTTACCCCCAGATGCACCTATTTTATCATCTCCTGCAAATAATCTCACCGACGCCAATAGACTTCCAACCTTCCGTTGGAAAGAGAGTAAAGATCCAGATGGTGACAAAGTTACATATAGATTAGAATTTGGAAAAGATCAGACTAATTTCCAAAACTCTATCTCTATACAAGATACTGTTCACAATCTTTCTGCATATCTAGACCCAAATAGCTCTTACTACTGGAGAGTAGTTGCAAAAGACTCATTTGGCGAAGAGACCTCATCTCCAATTTACACTTTTAGCACAGGAATAAAAACCAGTTATTTTGACGCAGAATTTAAAATTGCACAAACAAATAGCAAAGGTATTAAACCATCAGAAATTCTATTTATTGGAGATGGTTATATTTCTGAAGATTATGAAGAGGGAGGTCTTTTTGATAAAGACATGGATGCTGGTATAGAGCACTTTTTTGCAGTTGAGCCATATAAAAGCTATAGAGATTATTTTAAAGTGTATAAACAGGCAGCATACTCAAGAGAGAGAGGCGCTACTCAAACAGATAAAGGAATAAAGAAGAATACAAAATTTGAGGTAGATTTTCAAGGAGGCTCTTCTATGGCTGCGAATACCGAGACAGTCTTTAACTATGCTCTTAGTATTCAAGGGATGACAGAGGAGAAACTAAAATCTCTTTTAATTGTTTTGGTAGTTAATCAAGACAGATATGCAGGAACATGCTGGATGTGGTCAGACGGCAAAGCTATAGCCATAACTCCTGTTAGTAAATCTACAAATCCAGGGTCTAACTATAGCAATTTAATTAATCATGAAGCAGGCGGACATGGTTATGGAAAACTTGCCGATGAATATGTAACTAGCGCTAATAGTGGTAAAAGAATTGATACCGAAACAAAAAATCAGTATTTAAATTTTGCAAAATATGGCTTTTATAGTAATGTAGATACAACTGGAAATACATCTATAATAAAGTGGAAACACTTTATTGGTAAAAGTGGATATGAGAGAGTAGGCGCATATGAAGGTGCATACTACTTCTCTTTGGGAATGTGGAGGCCAGAACTAACAAGTTGTATGATTTTTAACGAACCATACTACAATGCACCATCTAGGGAGGCTATTGTAAAAAGAATAATGCAGACAGCTGGAGAGGAGTTTACAATGGAGAAATTCGTTGAAAAAGATATTCAAAAGACACCTGGAAATGCTGCTTTAATTCAAACAAAATCTATGAACCCACTAACTTTTGTCCCATTAGCCCCACCTGTTATAGTTAAATAGATAAATCTTATATATAAAAGACGCACTCTAAACAAGTGCGTTTTTTATTTAATCAAAAAGAGTCTGCCAAATATAGATTTAGCAGACTCTTTAAAATTTAATTATTGATTATACTAGCAAAGACCTTGTTCCAAAGTAGCTCTAGCAACTTTCATGAATCCAGCAATATTTGCTCCATTTACATAGTTAATATAGCCATCTGCCTGTGTACCATATTTAACACATTGCTGATGAATACTCTCCATGATTTGTTTTAGTTTTGAATCAACCTCTTCTGCTGTCCAGCTTATATGCATAGCATTTTGAGTCATCTCTAAACCAGAAACTGCAACTCCACCAGCATTAACAGCTTTACCAGGAGCATACAGTAATTTAGCTTTTTGGAACTCAGCAATAGCTTCAGGAGTACAACCCATATTTGATATCTCACCAACACAAGTTACACCATTTGCAATAAGCTCCTTAGCGTCATCACCGTTAAGCTCGTTTTGGAATGCACATGGCAATGCGATATCTACCTTAACACACCAAGATTTCTTTCCAGCTATAAACTTAGCATTAGGAAACTTCTCTGCATATGGAGCTACAACGTCGTTATTTGTTGCTCTAAGCTCTAACATATATGCAATCTTCTCTTCGTTCATTCCATCTTCATCAATTATTACACCATCTGGACCAGAAAGCGCAATAACTTTCGCACCTAGCTCAGTTGCTTTTTTAGCTGCACCCCAAGCTACGTTACCAAAGCCAGAAACCGATACAGTTTTACCTTTAATATCAATTCCTCTGGTTGCTAACATATGTGTAACAAAATAAACACCACCAAAACCGGTAGCCTCAGGTCTAATTAAAGAACCTCCCCAAGTAGCTCCTTTTCCTGTTAATACTCCTGTATTCTCACGAGCTAATTTTTTATACCATCCAAACATATATCCTACCTCACGACCACCAACTCCGATATCTCCTGCAGGAACATCTGTATCTGGGCCCAAATGACGCCATAACTCAGTAATAAATGCCTGACAGAATCTCATAATCTCTGCATCTGATTTTCCTTTTGGATCAAAATCAGAACCACCTTTACCACCTCCCATAGGAAGAGTTGTTAGGGCATTTTTAAAAGTTTGTTCGAATCCTAAAAATTTAAGGATAGATGGAGTAACTGATGGGTGAAATCTAAAACCACCTTTGTAAGGACCTATGGCGTTATTAAACTGAACTCTATAACCTAAATTGGTATGAACTTCTCCTTTATCGTCTTGCCAAGTAACTCTAAAAGTAAAGATTCTATCTGGCTCAACCATTCTCTCAATAATTTTAGCCTTTTCAAACTCTGGATGCTGGTTATAAACCTCTTCGATAGATTCTAATACTTCGTGAACTGCTTGTAAATACTCTTTTTCATGACCATACTTTCTCTCTAGATTGGCCATTAATTCTGCTACCTTCATGATTAAAAAAAATTAATTAAAAATGTTAATTTGGTCTTTATTATATTTAAAATATCTATTTAACTTCCCAAGTTGCGCCACTACGTAATAACTCATCCATACAGTGAATCTGAGAGTGCTCTCTAGCATCAATCACCTGATCTCTAACATTATCGTCATATGTTTTATCCTTTACTGCTCTAATAACACCTAGAGCAACAGGTAACTGCGGATATGCCATATCTATCAACATTGAGTGAATACCTGGATTCTCCTCCTGCGCATCATGCACTAAAAGATCCGATTCCGAAATGCCATTCTCTCCAATAACAACTGATTTTATTTTATTTCCATCAAGAATTAGCCCCTTATCTCTATTTTTTCCATAGATCATGGGCTTACCATGCTCAAGAATAATTGTTCTATCTGCTCTAACATCCTTATCTGAAACATCCGAGTGAGTTCTATCGTTATAAATAACACAGTTTACCAACATCTCCACGACAGCTGTACCATCGTGCTGTGCCGATTTTACCATAACATCTTGTGTTAGCTTTAACTCAACATCTATGCTTCTTGCAAAAAAGGTACCCCTTGCGCCAAGAACAAGCGCACCTGGATTAAAAGGATGCTCTACTGTTCCATATGGTGATGTTTTGGTCTGCATACCCAATTTAGAAGTTGGAGAGTACTGACCTTTTGTTAGTCCATATATTTGATTATTAAAGAGAATTATATTTATATCGATATTTCTTCTTATAGCATGTATAAAGTGATTCCCTCCAATTGCTAATGCATCACCATCTCCTGTAACCTGCCAAACTGTTAAATTTGGATTGGCTACTTTTACCCCAGTAGCAATTGCAGAAGCCCTACCATGAATCCCATGAAAACCATAAGTATTCATATAATATGGGAATCTCGAAGAACATCCAATTCCAGAAACGAAAACAAATCTCTCTTTTGTATAATTTAGTTTTTCACAAATCTCAGGCATTGCTCTCTGAACACTTGCCAAAATAGCGTGATCTCCACATCCAGGACACCATTTAACCTCCTGGTTACTCTTAAAATCTTGTGGTGTATATATCATGACTTTATCTCCTTTTTAATATTACAGAATAGAATTAACAGCATCCAGAATATCTTTAACAATAAATGGCTGACCTTGAACCTTATTGCATTGATGATAATGGAATTTTTGATGAAGCGTTCTCAAATAATTTGCAAATTGCCCACTATTCAACTCACAAACAATAATCTTCTTAAAATTAGTGAAGATTTCCTCTGTATTTTTTGGTAAAGGGAAAATATAGTCAAAATGAGCCAGACTAACCTTTTTGCCCTCTTCTTGTAGTTGTTTTACAGCGGTATATAGATGCCCATATGTACCTCCCCAACCAACAATTAGAACATCACCATTCTCATCTCCTATAATCTTTTGATCAGGAATGAAATCGGCCAATTTAGCTACTTTAGCAGCTCTCTCTGCAACCATACGTTCGTGCACATGAGGATCAGATGATACACTACCATCATTATTTTTCTCTAGACCACCAACTCTGTGCTCTAATCCAGGAGTTCCAGGTAGTGCCCATCTTCTTGCAAGCCTATCTGCATCTCTTTTGAATGGCCAAAATGGAGTCTCTTCTGACTCTGTAATAACAGGAGCTTTAATCTCTGGATAGTCTCTCATACTTGGAATTCTCCATGGCTCTGAACCATTTGCAAGAAAACCCTCTGTTAATAACATCACTGGCATCATATGCTCAACAGCATACTTAGCAGAATAGAAAGCAGCATCAAAACAGTGCGATGGCGAATGAGCAGCAATAACAGCAATAGGACACTCTCCATTTCTTCCATAAAGAGCTTGATTTAGGTCTGTTTGCTCAGTTTTAGTTGGGATACCTGTAGAAGGTCCACCCCTCTGTACATCTACAATAACAAGAGGTAACTCTGTTATCATAGCCAAACCCAAAGCCTCTGATTTTAATGAAAGACCTGGGCCAGATGTTGTTGTAACAGCTAAATTTCCAGCATAAGCAGCTCCTATTGAAGTACATATACCAGAAATCTCATCTTCACACTGAAGTGTTTTACAATTAAGATCTTTTCTTAATGCCAACTCCTCCAAAATACTAGTTGCCGGAGTGATAGGATATGAACCACAGAAAAGAGGAATTCCAGATTTCTCTGATGCGGCCAAAAGACCCCATGCTGTAGCTTGATTTCCATTTATATTTCTGTATAAGCCTTTTTCTAATTTTGCAGGATTAATTCTATATGTATTTGGAATAGCATGGATATTTCCTGCATAGTTATATCCGTCTTTTAAAACTTTAATATTTGCCTCAGCAACGACTGGCTTTTTATAAAACTTATTATTTATATACTCTTCTGTAGTTTCTAAAGGCCTATTAAACATATAGTAACAAATACCTAGTGTAAAAATATTTTTACATCTAAGTATCGCTTTTGCATCCAATCCACTATCTTTTAGACTCTCTTTTGTTAAAGATGTAATTGGACAAAAGATGATATGTCTATCTTCTATCTTCAACTCTGCAATAGGGTCATCTGTTTTGAAACCAGCTTTTTTAATCCCCTTTTCATCAAAGGTATCTGCATCCAATATAATTGTAGCTGTCGGTTTTGCCCACTTTGCATTAGCTCTGAGAGCTGCAGGGTTCATAGCCACTAGCACATCACAAAAATCACCTGGTGTTCTAATTTCAGAACTTCCGATATTTACCTGGAAACCAGAAACACCCGAAACCGTTCCTTGAGGTGCTCTAATTTCGGCTGGAAAATCTGGAAAGGTAGAGATGTCATTACCATAAAGAGCAGATGCGTCTGCAAAAAGAGTCCCTGTCAACTGCATTCCGTCTCCAGAGTCTCCGGTAAATCTAATTACAACTTCCTTAGTGTCAATAACCTTATGTTGCATAAATTGTAGTTTTATTAAGCAATAGCTTAATTGTTAAAATTTCAAAAAATTAACACAAATGTAGCTATTATTCTATATAGTAAAATTTTTTTTGATAGATTTTTAGATTATTAGTAAAGAAGGCAAATATGATATCATATGATTAGAAAACTGCGTCAAATATCTTACAATTTAACAACAAAAGCAAATTTAAATCACAAAATAAAAGAAGAAAAACATTCAAAAGCAAAATAGCATTTGCAATATTTTTTTTATATATTTGTAGATTATATTTATTGGTATGGCGATATTAAAGAGATTAAATGGGATTGAACCAAAAATTGGCAAAAACTGTTTTTTAGCAGAAAATGCAGTAATTGTTGGAGATGTAACTATTGGAGATGATTGCAGCATTTGGTATGGAGCTGTTCTAAGAGGAGACGTTAATCCTATAATAATTGGGAACAGAGTAAACATTCAAGATGGAGCGGTGTTACATACATTGCATAAGAAATCTGTAGTAGAGATTGGAGATGATGTCTCTGTAGGTCACAATGCAATTATACATGGAGCAAAAGTTGGTAGCAGAGTCTTAGTTGGAATGGGAGCAATTTTAATGGACAACGCAGAAATTCCTGACAATACAATAGTTGCTGCAGGAGCAGTCGTTCTTAGTGATGCAAAACTGGAACCTGGTATATACGCTGGTATTCCAGCTAAAAAGGTAAAAGAGGGCTCGGATAAGATTGGAGAGGCTGCATATAAAAATGCTCAGGGCTATATGTCATACAAAGAATGGTTTCTAAACAATTATGAAGATATAGACTCTTTTGATATTTAGTCTATTATGCACTTTAAAAATACATCCACAATTAAAATACAACTCATGAAAAAACTACTATTTATTATTTTAGCCATAGGTACTCTTGCATGTACCTCTGGAACAAAAGGCTACATCATAGAAGGAATTATCTCCTCTGATGAACCTTTAGAAGGCAAGGCTTACCTTAGTAACTTCTCGTCTAAAGAGCCAATAAAAGATACTGTTGATGTTATTAACGGCAAATTCACGTTTAAAGGCAATGTTGTAACTCCAGAAAGATTCTATATTACCGTAGATGGCACTAAAGGTCGCTTAGAGTTTTTCTTAGATAATTCAAAATATAGAATAGAGGCAGATGCTTCTGACTTTATCAATGCCAAAATTACAGGTGGAGAGGAGTATAACATCTATATTTCTACAAAAAACAGTGTAGATTCAATTCAAAAAGCTAATAATATAGAGGCTTTAGTTAATGAATTTTACGCTCCTGAAACTACAGATGAGAGAAAAGCAGAAATTAGAGAGTTTTCTCAAATTGTAAACCAAGAGGTTGAGTCTTTAGTAAGAAATATATTTATGAAGAATCCAATGACTTTCAATGGATTAATATACTTTTCTACCAATCTTGAGACTTTTACTTTTCAAGAAATGGAAGAGTACATGAATAAGTTCAATAACAATCCAAAATTTGCTAATAACAGATATCTTGAATCGGCTCAAACTGGAGTTTCTGCATTGAAAAACTTACAGCCTGGCTCTGTTGCCCCAGATTTCACTCTAAATGATTTAGATGGTAATCCAGTAACTCTATCAGAAGTATATCCAAAATATAAAGTAACAATGATAGATTTTTGGGCAGGATGGTGCGGTCCTTGCAGAAGATTCAATCCATATTTAGTTGAGTTATACAATAAATATAAAGATCATGGATTTGGAATTATTGGAGTATCTTTAGATAGAGATGATACACAATGGAGAGATGCAATCAAAGAGGATAACTTAACATGGATTCAGGTTTCCGATTTACAGTTCTGGAATGCAGCACCTGTTAAAGACTATTTTGTTCAATCTATTCCTCACAATATATTTGTAGATGGAGAAGGTAGAGTTATACAAAGAAAAGTAGAGAAAGAGGAGATGGATGCTTTCCTAGCAAAGTTGCTTATGGATAAAGAGTAAATTATTCACAATAATAGAATAGGGGTTCAAACTATAATTTGATCCCCTATTTTTTTTGCTAAAAAAAGGAAAAACTAAATTGTAAAATAGCAATCATCTGGAATATTTGGGATAACTGATCTAGACAAAATCTTAAGAGAACTAACAGAACTTGAAGTAGAAATAAAATCTGTATCACAATAACATAGTCTATAAAGATCAACACCCACATCCTTAAATCTATTTGAGTAGATTCCTCTTTCATTGGCCTTTACATACAACTGTCTAGCTACTGCTGGTGAAGGATCGACAATAGAGACAGACGAACCAACTATTTTAGAAATAACATCCTTAAGAAATGGGTAATGTGTGCACCCTAAAACAATTTGATCTGCCCCCTCTTCTACCATTGGTGTTAGATATTTCAAAAGAAGATTATATGGCTCTTGCCCCTCAACTACTCCTCTCTCGACAAGATCAACTAGACCAGTACCAACTCTCTCAACTACGTGAACATTTGATGCATATTTGCAAACACTAGAATGGTACCGCTCACCTGATAGAGTTCCTTTGGTTGCCAAAACACCAATAACACCTGTTTTAGTTAATAAAGCAGCTGGTTTCACAGCTGGTTCCATCCCTATGAATGGAATAGAATACTCTCTTCTTAAATGCTCAATAGCAGCTGATGTTGCAGTATTGCAAGCTACAACTATTATTGATGCCCCTAGAGATATTAGTTTCTCTGTAATAACTCTTGCTCTATCAATAATATATTCTACAGACTTAGGTCCATAAGGGCAATGAGCACTATCTGCAATATAAATGAATTTTTGACCAGGCATTAGCTTAATAGCCTCTCTCCAGACAGAAAGACCACCTACTCCCGAATCAAATATTCCAACTTTACTATTACTGCTATTCATAAAAAAAGTCGCTTCATATTACGAAGCGACTATAAAGTTATAAAATTTAAACTATTGTACAGCTTTTTTATCGGCTGGGATATTTAAAGCAGCTTTAGCCAAAGGCAAAATATCTTGACTTAAATCTGTATTAATAAAAGGAATATTACCTGCAGCAGTATCAAAAATGTAAATAAAACCATTGTCTTTACCTATTTTGTTAATGGTTTCATTTGCTTTTTGCAAAACTGGAGTAAAAAGTATCTGCTGCATTTGCTGATACTCTTGAGATGCTGTTTGCTGAAATTGTTGAATATTTGACTCCAATTGCTGAAGCTCCTTGGTTCTAGACTCTAAAACTGCAGCAGTCCAAGTAGCTTGTCTTTGCTGATATGTATTAAGTTTTGTTTGGAACTCTACTTGCATTGCTTGCATTGTCTCTTCCAAATTCTCGGCATATTTTTCCAATTTTAGGACTGCGCTATCTCTTTCTGGCATTAAAGATATTAACTCCTGAGAGTTAATATGACCAAATTTTAAATTCTGAGCACTCGCAGATACCGACACAAATAGTAGTAATGAAAGAATGATTTTAGAAAAATGTTTCATATTAGTGATTTTATTAAGTTTCAATAATTATAATTTTAATTTTGATAATACTAAAGGTGTTAAATCTGCCTTAGGATCTCTATATACTATACCCTGAAGAACAGTAATATCAATAACCAAAGCAACACCAGCCTGCTTTGCTACAGCATCAATTACCACTTGTAACCTCTCTCTAATAGGGTCTAACAACTCTTTGGAATTATTAAACATGACTCCATTTTCTCCAAACACCTCTCTCTGTCTCTCTTTCAAATCACGCTCTCTAGTAATAATATCTCTCTCTTTGGCCATTCTCTGCGTCTCGTTCATTCTAGGGCGCTCTTGCTGATATTGGTTAAACAAATCTTGTATAACATTTAACTCGGCCTGAAACTGTGCCTCATACTGATTCTTCATTCTTTCTAATTGCTGCTGAGCTACAATATACTCAGGCATCTTATTTAGAATTGTCTCTGTATTTATATAAGCGGTACCTTGTGCTTTTAAAGCTATCGCTCCAAAAGTGAGTGCAAGAACAAATACTAATAATCTTTTCATAACATTCTATATTTGATTGTTAAAACTGCTGACCTATTACAAAGTGGAAATTACTTCCTCCTTTTGACTTATTCTCAACTGGGTCAAATCCATATCCCCAATCAATACCCAACATACCAACAATAGGTAGTAATACTCTAACACCGAAGCCTGCCGATCTCTTAATCTGGAATGGATTAAAATCTCTAATATCAGACCAACTGTTACCACCCTCTAAAAATAGTAGCGCATAAATTGTGGATTGAGGCTGAAGAACAAGAGGATACCTTACTTCTAAAGTAAACTTATCATATACATTTCCCGCATAGCTATTATTTAATCTTGGAGTCAAAGAGTTATTAGGATATCCTCTTAAACCAATGGTTTCGGAACCATATGTATTATAACCAGACATTCCATCACCTCCCAAAATAAATCCTTCAAAAGGAGAGTACCCTAAAGCTCTAGTATAATAACCTAAATATCCAAACTGAGCTCTTGTCATTAACACTAAGTCTCCTATAAGCTTGTTAAATGTATTGGCTTTGAATGTCCATTTATGATACTCAATCCATTTATACTTCTCATTATCTGGCATATTAGCATAATCTGTATTGGAAGATCTAAACCAAGAATAAGGAGGAGTAAACTGAAGACCAAGAGAAAAATCAGAACCACTTCTTGGATAGATTGGTTGGTCAGTTGAGTTTCTTTGCAATCTTATCTTCCAGCTCAAATTATTGGATATACCGTCTTTAAATATAAAGTAGTACTGCCAATCTTTTAACTTATACGATTGAACACTAAGTTCATTATATAGTACAAATAGATTATCTGGCCATTTTAATCTGGTGCCTAAACCCAAAGCAAAACCATAAACCTCCATACTCTGATCTGTGTTCTGATAAAAGTAATATGAGTTTGTCTGTCTTGTATAGTAAGTAGATAAGCTGAATGACGTTGGTTTATTTCCAAAAAGCCAAGGCTCCATAAAACTTAATGATAGAGCTGTATAATATGTGCCATTAGTCTGAAATCTAATTGCCAACTGCTGCCCATCTCCTAAAGGAACAGGCCTCCATGCTTTTTTATTTGGAACCTTCTTTAACGAAAAATTATTGAAACTAATACCCAAAGTACCTACAAATGTGTTACCACCCCAACCTCCTGCTATTTCGAACTGGCTATTTGATTTCTCCTCTAAATTATAGCTAATATCTACAGTACTTGCACTTTCATTAGGAATAACACTATATCCAGATGGTGACATTAACTTCTCAGGATCAAAATGTCCAACGGTTGCAAGCTCTCTAAGTGATCTCTCTAAATGAGTTTGACTAAAAAGATATCCAGGCCTTGTATATAGCTCTCTTCTAATAACTCTCTCGTTTGTTACATTATTCCCGTTAATAATAATTCTATTAAAAATTGCTGGCTTACCTTCGAACATTCTCATTTCTACATCCACAGAGTCTCCAACGATTGCCTTTTCTACAGGCATCACTCTAAAGAATAGATAGCCTTGGTCTCTATACATTTTTGAAACATTACCATCTTCGGCATCAAAAAGCCTCTTTTCCATAGAGACTACGTCATAAATATCTCCCTTCTCAATTCTCAAGATTGCGTTTAACATATCTGCAGAATAAATAGAGTTACCAGTCCATGTAATATTTCTAAAAAAGTACTGCTTACCCTCTTCTACTTCAATGTCTATCCCCAAGCGTCCATCCCTCATGTAGTATATGCTATCTCTAACAATTCTTGCATCTCTAAATCCTCTCTCTGAATATTTTTGCAACATCAGGCGTTTGTCATTTTCAAACTCCTTCTCATTAAACTTCTTTGTTTTGAGCAAATTTAGAATTCTTCTATCATTTGTTTTTTTCATTGCAGATGATAGTTTTCTAGATCTTATATTTTCGTTTCCAGAAAAATTAATTCTTTGAATCTTTACTCTACTATTCTTGTTAACAACAAAAGTAACACGGACTCCATTACTAATTAGAGAGTCCACCTCTTGCCTAACAGAGACCTCTGCTTGTAAGAACCCCTTTTCTACAAAATGTCTCCTAATCACATCTTTTGAAGAGCTAATAATATAGTCCGAAAGCTCGCTACCTCTTCTTAATTTCAGCTTCTCTTCTAAGTCTTTTCTCTCTCCACTTCTAACTCCCTCAAAATCCCAACGAACTACTCTGGGCCTCTCTTGAAGAAAAATATTTAAATAGACAGTATCTCGTTTAATAGAATCGACATACATTCCAACATCGGAAAAAAAGCGTTGCATCCATATTCTTTTAATAATAGATGAAACATCATCACCAGGAATTGTAATTTTCTCTCCAACAGATAGTCCTGTAATAGAGACTATTTGTTCTGGACTAATATACTTAATACCAGAGACATTAACGCCCCCGATTACATACTCTTTTGGATTCGAATAATCAATTAAAATGTTATTATTTGGAATCGTATCTCTGACAGTTGCCCCCGAAGAAACGGTTGAAAAAACTATCGCTAAAAATAATACTGCTAATGACTTCATCTGCGCTTTTGAAATGTAAAGTTGCAAAGATAAGTTTTTATTTGTTTTCAATGGTCGTTTAGTTATTTTTATTAATTTGCTCTCCTGTTTTTCCGTACCTTCTCTCACGCTCCATATAGGTGTCAATGGCAAGCTTAAAATCGTTTTTGCGAAAATCGGGCCAAAGAACCTCTGTAAAATAGAATTCAGTGTATGCACATTGCCAAAGCATATAGTTACTGATTCTCTGTTCTCCACTAGTTCTAATTAAAAGATCTGGATCTGGGATAGAGCTGGTACTTAAATATTTTTCTAGCGTTTGAGGATCAAATGTATCTTCTATTGAATTCGATCCATTACGAATACAATCTAAATATAAATTAAATGCATTTATAAGATCCCATTTACCACTATAACTCAAAAAGACAATAAGAGTCAATCCACTATTGACAGACGTACTAGTTTGGATATCATCTATTTTATCTAATAATTTTTTAGAAAGTCTAGAAAAATCCCCAATAACTTTAAAGATTATATTATTATTCATTAAAGTATTTCTCTCTCCAATTATAGCATCAATCATCAACTCCATTAGCCCTTCTATCTCATATTGAGGTCTATTCCAATTCTCCTCTGAAAAAGCAAAAAGACTTAAGAACTCTATCCTGTTTTCAGCAGCAAACTCTGTAACTGCCCTCACTGACTCAACGCCAGCTTTGTGCCCCTGCAGTCTATCCAACCCCCTTCTTTTTGCCCATCTCCCGTTCCCATCCATAATAATGGAGACATGTCTTGGTAGTTTATTTGTCATTTGATCTGTTAATTATTGCACAAATTTAAAAATTTCTTTTGTCTTGCCCCCACATTAATTTCTCTTTTAATGCAGCAATGAAACTATTTGCAGATAAAGATATGTATTTCATCTCAAAAAGAGACTTGCTAATTGATACCTTTCGATTCTCAGGTAGAACCAAAGATCTATTATCTAAACTCATAATTGCATTACCTCCCCTAGACTCAATAGTTACCTCAATCTTTGAGCTATCAGAGATAATTAATGGTCTAACATTCAAATTATGAGGAGATATCGGCGCTATAATAAGAGCATTAACTCCTGGCAGGACAATTGGCCCCCCAACACTCAAAGAGTAAGCAGTAGACCCTGTTGGGGTGGATATAATCAAACCATCTGACCAATATGTTGGAATCTTCATATTGTCTACAAAAACCTTTACAGATAACATGGACGGATCTTTTCTTTGAAAAGAGAGTTCATTCAAAGCGTATGGACAAAAATCATTGGGCATTATATCTGACTCTACCTTTAGAAGAGCTCTACTATCTATACAGTAATCATGAGTTAAAATTTTATCTATCCACCAAGTACCTTCTGTTGCATTAACTCCTGTTAAAAATCCAAGTCTTCCAAAATTAACACCCAAAACAGGAATATCTCTGTCATATATTATAGTTAAAGACTCCAAAAAAGTTCCATCTCCTCCCAAAGTAACAAAAATATCCACATCTTGAGGTAAATCACTGCTTTGATTAAAAAATGTATAATCAGAAATCTCTTTTATCACAGACTCTCTATCTATAAAAAAAGGTGCATAGAGACAAATATCAACACCCTTATTTATAAGGCATTGTAGAATCTCTATGAGTTGAGAGTTATAATTAGACTCTATATCTCTTGCAAAAAATGCGATTTTCATATTAAATTAAGAGTATTTAATTGCCAAAAATAGATAAATTTGCACCTATTATGACTAAACTAAGTGTAAATATAAACAAATTTGCCACACTGCGTAATGCAAGAGGTGGTAATCTTCCCGACGTATTAAAAGCAGCAAAAGATTGTGAACGATTCGGGGCTCAAGGTATTACAGTACATCCAAGACCTGATGAAAGACACATTAGGTATAAAGATACCAGAGACTTAGCTCCTATTTTATCTACAGAATTTAATATAGAAGGCAACCCTATTGATTCTTTTATCTCACTGGTTTTGGAAGTATCACCCGCACAAGTCACTCTTGTGCCAGATGCTCACGACGTAATAACATCTAACTGCGGTTGGGATACAAAAAAACACAAAGATTATCTAAGAAACATATGCAAGATTTTTAAAGCCCGAGGTATTAGAACATCAATTTTTGTTGACCCAGACACAGAAATTATAAAACATGCAGCAGATACTGGTTGTGATAGAGTAGAACTATACACAGAAAATTATGCAAAATATTACTCTGTGGGAGAAAGAAATTTGGCAATAGATCCATACGTAAACGCTGCTCAATGTGCCAAAGAAGTGGGCTTAGGATTAAATGCTGGACACGATCTTAATTTGGACAACATCGGTTTTTTCAAAAATCATATCCCACATTTACTAGAGGTTTCTATTGGTCATGCTTTAATTTGCGAGGCCATCTACATAGGTTTAGAAAACACAATACAATCATATCTAAAAGAGTTAAAAAATAATTAATATATTTGTGAATTAAATTTAAAAAAATGAAACAAGCGTCAATTATCACAAACGTAATTCTTAGCATTGCAGTTATAGTGCTTTTTATTCTTCATTTCACTTCAAAACCTAGTGGTGGTTCGGAGAGGGTTATAACAGAAACAGAGGTTAATGCTCCAGGATCAGTAGTCTATATCCATATAGACTCTCTAATGAATCAATATGACATGTTTAATGATCTAAGATCTGAGTTTGAAAATAAAGCTCAAATAATTCAAAATGATCTAAACAAGAAAAGTAGGGCGTTTGAAAATGAGATTAAAGATTTTCAACAAAAAGTACAAAGAGGCTTAATTACGAGGTCTCAAGCCGAAGCTCAACAACAACAACTCGCTGCAAAAGAGCAAGAGCTACAGCAATTCGCTCAACAAAAACAATTTGAAATGTCAGAAGAAGAGAGTGTTCTATATAGAAGAGTTTTTGACGCTTTAAATACATACTTAATCAAACTAAATCAAGAAAAAGAGTATGCTATGATAATTAGCACATCTGGAGCAACAAATACAGTACTAGTTGGAGACAAAGCTCTAGATATTACAAAGATGGTTGTAGATGGGCTAAATGATGAATATATTAAACAAAAAAGCAGAAAATAGAGTTATAGGTGAAAATTGCAATTCTATCTTGCTTCTACCCTTATAGAGGAGGTATTGCCCAGTTCAATGCAAATTTGTTCAATGAACTGGGCAAATCTCATGATGTAAGGGCCTTCAACTTCACCAGACAGTATCCAAATTTTCTTTTTCCAGGCAAAACTCAGTACGTAACGGAAAACGATAATGCAATTGAAGTAGAGAGTACAGCTGTATTAGATAGCATTAATCCTATATCATATATTAGAACAGCTCAAGAGATAAAAAAATGGGATCCAGACCTTCTAATTATGAGGTATTGGATCTCTTTTTTTGCCCCTTCTCAAGGAGTTGTCGCAAGAATGGTTTCTAAAAAATGTAGAGTTATATCTATCTTAGATAATGTCATTCCACATGAGCCTCGTTTTTTTGATTCAGTATTCACTAAATTCTATCTTAAATCTAATCACGGATTTATTGTTA
Source organism: Bacteroidales bacterium Bact_08 (assembly GCA_001603425.1). Classification (GTDB taxonomy): domain Bacteria; phylum Bacteroidota; class Bacteroidia; order Bacteroidales; family UBA932; genus Bact-08. Next base: position 742 of record LUYZ01000014.1, on the reverse strand, counting down.
TGAGTGAATCTGTTTCCAAAGACCTTCTCAAATTGAGTCCAGACGCAAAGTATCTTCTCTCTCCACACCCTGTATATAATCACTTTGGAGCCAAAATATCCAAAGAAAAAGCACTAAGAAATCTTAAAATAGACTCAAATAAGCATACTATTCTTTTCTTTGGATTAATTAGAGACTACAAGGGACTAGACATCTTAATTGAGGCCTTTAATAATTTAGACTCTAGTTATCGGCTTATAATTGCAGGTGAGAGCTATGGTTCTTTTGATAAATACGCCAAATTAATCGAAAAAAACATTAATCGCCAGAGAATATCTGTATTCAATAACTACATCCCAGATAGTCAGGTTCCTGATTTTTTTTGTGCTTCAGATGTAGTTGTTCTTCCATATAGATCTGCAACTCAAAGCGGAATTACTGCAATAGCTCAACATTTTGAAAAGCCCGTAATCACAACAAATGTTGGTGGATTAAAAGAGAGTATAGAAAATTCAGGCATAGGAATTGTTGTTCCAGAAGCAAATGCAGATCAATTAACAATTTCTATCCAAGATTTTTTTATTAATAAGCGAGCAACAGAGTATCAAATTAAAATATCGGAGATAAATAAAATTTATTCTTGGAGTAACTTTTCTCAAAAAATTATGGAATTATATAAATCCTTAGATATATGCAAGCAATAACAAAAACCGAATTCTTCTTCCCAAATCAAACCAACAAATATGTTGGAAAAGTTAGAGAT
>LUYZ01000013.1 GCA_001603425.1 Bacteroidales bacterium Bact_08 | reverse complement strand
CGAATCTTTACACAGGTAGCTGCAAACCAATCTCCAATAGTAGAATTACTGATTATAAAACCTGAATCTCTAAATTTTTGAATTATTCTATGAAAGGGAAGATGATATAAATATTTCTGTATTATTATCTCTGTTAATAAAGAGCTATCTGCCATACATTTCTTTAGTGCTGAATTTGGCAATGATGCAATCTTAAATGTTTGCTCTAAAGGATTCTCTATTTGTAATTGTGATTTTAATACATACTTAGGGCGTATGGTGCGCTGCACATATACTTTTGAAGGAATATAGACTAACTTATCGGAGATCTCCTCTCCTAAACGAACATACTTATCTCTATCTATATCCGATGGCTCTAGAACAATCTCTTTTATTTCAAGTTTACTGATATCAATCTTGTCAATCTTCTTTCTTGATCCAGCAATAGTAATAACTTTAGTTAGTTTATGCTCTAATTGTTTAGCTTGTTCTTGAATCTGAGCTTTCTCTTGGGAACTTAACTCTTCACCAAAAAGGCTTGGCATAAGTGATGATGAGTCTAATGGTAAATGTTTCTCGCTCTTTTTCCCAAATAATTGTTTACGAAACCACTCTAACTGCGATATTAAAGAGTTTTTCTCTTGATCCCACTTTTCCTTATCCTTCCTTAACTGAAGTAGCTCATTATATTCAGATTCACTAACTGTTTTCATGCCTAAAATCTTAGAACAAAGATACTAAAAAACAGCTGATTATCCTAATAAATACTACATTTTCTAAGATCTAAAAATAAAACTTTATTTATATTTTATATCCTTTAATCGCTTACGTCTGATGCTCGGATTTTCTATGATACCCTCTATCATTATTACTAAATCTCGCCATGTAATTTGATGTGCTACCTCTCCTTTTGGAGAATGAAATCTGCCACAATCTAGCATCTTTGAGTAGATAACTAAACCTCCTGGCTCCATATGGAGCAACTTGATCCTATTACAGCTTCTATTTATAAATATATAAACATCTCCCGAAAGGGGATCTTTTCCCATATTATTAGTAACTAAGCCACTTAAAGTGAAGAAACTTTTTCGCATATCTGTTGGCTCACTATATAGCCAATAACGATTACTATCTCCCAAGCTAAACATATTACTTTTCTCCTGCTGATGATATTATTTCCTTGAGTAGAGCTACGTTGATTTGTCCCTGAATTCTTAATTCTGTCCCATTATTTGTGCGCATCTCTATTGTTAGGATATTGCCCTGGGCTAGCTGATCTTCTTTCTTCCTATTTCTTCTTTGGGTGCTTGGGGTCGAGCGATTATTTGGTAGATTAATAGGACTCATTTGTGGTGTGATTGCTATAAAATTTCCTTCGGAGATCTCTGTGCCATCTGCCTTAAAATATTGCTTCCTACTCTTGTTATAGTTGTAATAACTTATTCCAAGTTCCTTCAAACGATCTACTTTTCTTATGCCATGTGTTTGGCAGTATGAATATAATGTCAATATCTCATCTTTTGTCATAATATTTTTGGTTACAAAAGTAAGAGATGGGAACTAAGTATAAAATATGGCCTATTTCGGATAGTTACTAATAGTCTGTAAAGGCCTCTTAAATGCATCTTCCATTTTAATCATACTCATAGTAAGAAAGTTAATCATTTTTTGCCAATCATCTTTTTCGTATAAACTCACATTTCTCAATTCCTGCTTTATTCTACATGCTTTCTTATTTTCAAGTCTCTCCCAATCTAAAGATCCCGTGTGTTTTTCTATCTCATCTTTTTTTTGAAATAATTTGTCGAAAACAAATTTATTCTCTTCGATACTACCTCTTCCCATATACACTTCAGTTCGGGCATAGTTTTTAGATATTGAGAAAACAAATCCAATACCACTAACACCAGATCCTGCAGTAATCCAATTTTCTTTCGAAGGACTAACATTTGCAAAAAGATTGGTTTTTGCATTTATCTCTTGCAATAATAGCTTCCAAAACTCAATCCTTAATTTGTGCCTTATTACTTGTTCCTCTTGTGCATTTTGTTCCTCTTGTGCTTTTTCCGCCATTTTTATAGTATATTCTTCAACCTCATGGACAGGAATGATTTGTTCTATATTAAGAAAAATTTGCTCATTAAAAGAAAAAAGCGTGGCTTTAAAGCATTGAATCTTAAGATTATAATTTTGCAATAGCCATAGGACTGTAGAAGTGACTTCTTTTCTGTAATTACCTGACAATAAAATTATCCTCTGATTTTTATTTAATTGTACTTCTTTAAAATCTTCTACATTTAAAAAATCTGAAATATTACTTTCAGCACTTTCACAAACACCTTTTTTGTCAAGATATGATTGATAAATCTCCTTAATTTGTTGCTTTGACAAACTTGAACAATATGAGGCATATTTTAATACCTGCCATGTGACATCCCTACCACTATCATCTAACTTATTTTCGATTACAACTAGATCTCCCTGTTTATCGATTGCTAGCAAATCAAGCCTTTCTCGCGTATCATCAAATCCATCAAACTCCTTTTGAATGAACAGCAACTCGTCGTCCTCTCCAAAAGCTGTAGGTGTATTTTCAAGCCATTCCTGTAAATGTGCTCTTTCTCTAAAGTTCTGATCTGAAAAAGTACAACTTTTAATTTTACTAATTCTATTCTTTTCTTTATCAAGTATAAACATTTTATTATTATTTTTAGTTTCTATTTGCATTATCATTTAAGTAAATAAATATCATATATAAACGCATGACAATTCCATCTATAAAGATAGTAATTATTTGAAATACAGTGTACAGTGCGCATTACTATTTATAGACATTGCCAATATTTACGATAGAATTTCCGAAGAACAGCATTTATTATTGCAATTGTTCCTATTGTTCCGTAAATGCAGATCTGCATATTATAAAAGTACAAAGTACTAAAATTTGATGAAGAGTTGGCATTAAGGGTGATAGCCCAGTATTTAATTAAGTATTTTAGAGAATATTATTTAGTGTTTCTCTCTTCACATATATTTAATATTAGCTCATTAGGTTTTGGAAAGTTGATCGGCAAAAGATCAATTCTAAAAGGTAGTTGCAAATCCTTCAATTCCTCAATTTGTTTGTCTAACAACCCATTTTCATTACAATAATTAAAGGTGAGCTTTAAATATCTTCTGATTATCATTATAGGTAAAAATTGACCTCTAAAATTCATCCATTCCATTAAGTCTTTTTTCCCTTTTGAACTATTACAAGCTCTACAAGCAAGAATTAAATTCTCCGCATCATCCTGACCACCTAGCTTTTGTGGGAAAATATGATCTATAGATAACTTGTGTGTAGAACCGCAGTAATTACAGATAGTCCCAGTTTGTAGTTTTATCTTCTCATCATCAAAAATTGTTCTCATATTCATTGACCCGGTTTTAAGTCCTTTAAATAATCTGGATCTAATCATATAGTTAAAAGCTCCGTATTTCTCTTGTTTCTTATCTACAGCAGTATGAGCCATTGCTAAATTTGAGTATGACAGATAAATCATATCTCTTACTGTATCAACTTGTTGTATTGACATTGTTGGCTATTTTTATGATTTAAATTTATTAGAAAAATATTACTCTAAATTATAGTCTTGAAAAAAGATAATAACATGAGCAAGGTTATAAAAAAATTTGACAATTTATGTCACATCACAAAATAATATGATCTGAATTCAAATATTAAATGCAAGATCCCATTTGATTTCAGCATTGAGTGGGCATAAAATTATAAACAAAACAAAATTTTCCAAAATAATTATAGGGTTTTTCATTTCTAAAAGATCATATATATAGAAACAACAATATAATATCTATATTATGAAAACAACATTTACACTCACAATCAGCTTGTTGATATCGGCAATTATGATGTTTGCAACAACAATAGTCTGGGGGCAGCAATCAACCCAGGATTTTATCACAATCAAAGGTGTTGTAAAGGATAAAAAGAGCAATAAAACACTTGAATATGCAAACATTTCCATCGCAAACACCAATATTGGTACTATAACAAATAGTAATGGAGAGTTTTCAATTAAGGTAAAAGACATTAACAAAAACAACACTCTAAATGTAACTAATATCGGCTATATCAACACTTCTGTTCAAATAGATGCCAATACAACAGATCTAACCATCTTTTTAAATCCTCATCCAAATTTGCTATCAGAAATCACAGTTCTTGCAACAGAGGCATATAATATTGTTAGGAGGGCTGTAGAGAAAGTAGAAGATAACTACAGCAACAATAACACATATTTAACAGGGTTCTACAGAGAGACCATAAAAAAGAGAAGAAACTACATAAATGTTTCGGAGGCTATCGTGGAGATTCACAAGACCCCTTACAATATTGATGCAAGCCGTGATGCTATTCAAATTTATAAAGGAAGGCGTGTCATTAGTCCAAACCCTAGCGACACTCTAATGGTTAAACTTTTAGGAGGTCCCAATCTTGCAGTATTTTTAGATATTGTTAAAAACCCAAATCTTATTTTGGATAAAAACACTTTAGCACACTATAGCTACTCTCTTCTTGAGCCGGTAAATATAGACGACAGACTACACTATGTGGTTAAGTTCACTCCGCAAGTTGTAATGCCTTATGCTCTACATATTGGTAAATTATATATAGATAAAGAGAACTATACAATTAGCAGGGCCGAGTTTAGCCTAGATATGAATGATAGAAATAAAGCTACTCAGGCAATTCTTAGAAAGAAACCAAGTTCAATGAGATTCCGTCCAGAGGAGATATCATTTTTGGTAAACTATAAAGAGAGGGATGGCAGAATGCAACTAAATTATGTAAGAAGTGAGATCAGGTTCAAGTGTGATTGGAGAAGAAGGCTGTTCTCTACAAACTACACCGTTGTTTCAGAGACCGTTATTACAAATTCTAGAACTCTTGCTGCCAACGAAAGAATACCTGTAAGAGATAGGTTCAATCCAAAGCACTCACTATCAGATAAAGTACAAAACTTTTATGACAAAGATTTCTGGGAAGATTACAATATTATTGAGCCAGAAGAGTCTCTTGAGCTTGCAGTTAATAGATTAAAGAAAGAGAATAGTAAATAGTTATACATAATATCTGCAGATAGAATCAATTTTTATTAATTTAGCAAATGAATATTAAATATCTGCATGGTTAACGATCTATTAACAATAAAAAAGATAAAAGAGGGAGACATTGATGAGTTCGAAAGACTATTCAAAAAATTGTACTCTCCTCTTTTATTCTTCTCAATAAGTATTGTAAAAGAGAGAGATATTGCAGAAGATATAGTTCAAGATATTTTTTACAATATTTGGAGAGATAGAGAGAGAATAAACATATTCACCTCACTAAAAAGTTACCTATACAAAAGCACCTACAACAACTCCATAAAAGAGTTAAAAAAGAGCAAAATAAAAGATCAATATAATATAGATGAGCATCTAATCTCAAATGAAGGCAACAGAAATATTGCAACAGATATATTGGAGATGAAAGATCTTGAGAGAGTGGTTATAAAAAGTATTTCCAAAATGCCTCAAAGAAGAGCTGAGATATTTAGATTACACCGTTTTGGGAAAATGAAATATTCACAAATTGCTCAAAAATATGACCTCTCAATAAAAACAATAGAAGCAGAGATTAGTAAGGCCATCAAAACAGTAGAAAAAGAGATTGAACAACACTTTAAACACATATGAACTCCACACATAATATAGTAGAAACAGATAAGGCTTGGCAAAAATTACACTCCAGACTTCAGGCCGATGGGCTTATAGTAGAGCAATCATCGGCAAGGTTGTACTTTGGGGTATTAAAATATGCTGCGGCATTAATTATTGTCTCTGCTTTTCTATTTATAACACTGTACCAGAGCAATCACACATCCATCAGTAATATAGACCCCCACTCCTCTTTAGTTACTCAACTCAAAGATGGGTCCACAGTCTATTTACACAATAACTCCACAATAAAATACCGTGAATCTTTTGGGAAAAATAATAGGGTTGTAGAGTTAGTGGGCAATGCCCATTTTAATGTTGCAAAACAAGAGAAAAACACCTTTACAATAAAGACAAATCAGTTTGTGATTGAGGTATTGGGTACATCTTTTGATGTATTAACAAATGACAATATTAATCAGCAAGTGATAGTACATTCTGGGGTTGTTAAAATCACATTAACAAATAGCAATATATCTCAAATTTTAACCAAAGGAGATATTGCATCCATAACAAATGGTCTGATTACTACCAAACAAGCAGACTATCAAGAGAGGCTTGAAAGCAACTCAATGCACTTTAAAGAGATGACTCTCAATGAGATTATCTATATAATAAATCAAAAGATGGGATATACCGCCTTTGAGATAGATGAAAGAATATCTGGCCGTGAGATCACTGCAACAATATTATTAGATAGTAATGTAGAGTCAATTGCAAGGTCCATATCAACAGCTCTAAATGTAAACTATATACAAAACAGCAATGGAGTAATTTTAATATATGATTGATAAAATATTTTTGAAGCACACAATCTTAAAAAGAGGGTCTATTTTTTATCCTCTACTTTTTATTGTGCTTTCATTAATATCTATCAACTCAAAATTAACAGCTCAGAGTAACTCAGATACAACTTATAAATATATAGACCCAAACTTAATTATAGTCAGTGTTGAGTCTAGAAGAGCCTCTGTTTACGATCATATGAATATGATAATGAAAAAAACAGGGCTCAATATCATATATGATAGTCATTTAATAGATAATAAAAAGGTTGTTAGATTACATAAAGGAGAATATACTATTGCCAACCTAATAAATAAAATAACCCAATTACAAAATTTAGAGATAAAAATAGAGGACAACTATTTGGTCATTTTTCAGTCAACAACCAATCTTCCAGAAGATAAATCTGAAAAGACCAACGACTTCTTTACAATTTCTGGCTCTGTTATAGACAAGGAGACACAAGAGCCGCTCCCTTTTGTATCCATTGTTATTGAACCATACAGGTTGGGTACAGTATCTAATAGAGAGGGGAATTTTTTAGTTAAAATACCGGACTCATTAGCAAATAGCGCCATAAAGTTTTCTCACCTAGGTTATAAAAACTACGTAATTTCATCAAAGATTCTATTAAACCATAAAATAACAATCGAGTTAGAGCCCATTAGCATCTCTCTTCAAGAGGTTGTGGTCAGAGCGCAAGATCCAATGATTACAATCAATAATATGATTAATAATAAGGCAATTAACTATAACTCATTGCCGATACAAATAACGGCTTACTTTAGAGAGGGCATAGAGCATAAATCCAATTTAACAATAAACGAAGCCATTTTACAAATATATAAGACCCCTGTAACAGATAGGGCATTAACAGATCAGGTAAAAGTTTTAAAGAAAAGGCAACTTAGCAGCTTCTCTCAGAGCGATACTCTTGTTGCAAAAATAAAATCTAGTATCCACTCGTCTCTATTATTAGATATAATTAAATATCTTCCAGACTTTATCACCACTGGAGAGAATAGTTTTTATAATTTCTACCACTCCGATATTGTCATTATAGATAATAGAAGAACATATGTTGTCTCTTTTAAACAGAAAGAGTTTATAAAAGAGCCCCTCTATATGGGGAAATTATTCATAGATGCAGAGACCTTTGCCCTAAAAGAGGCTCACTTTGGAATTAATCCAGATTATGTACAACGCACCAAAAATGATATAATTATAAAAAGAAGCCGACAGTTTGATATTACGCCAAAAAGTGTAAATTACAGAGTTTCATATACGAATATCAATGGAATTTACTATATTAGCCATGTGAGAGGAGATCTCAACTTTAAGGTAAGAAGGAGAAAAAGAATATTTAGTACACCTTTGCATGTTTGGTTCGAATTTGTTACTGGTAAAATTGAGACAGAGAATATAACCCCAATACCAAGAAATCAAAGACTATCCACTAGAGATATCTTCTCAAACACAACTTTTGAATTTGACCCTCTTTTCTGGAATGACTTTAATACCATCATTCCAGAGAAAAGTATAAAAGAGTTTATAAGCTCCTATAACTTCAATAGATAACAGTCCCCTAAATTCAAAAAATTATGAAAAAATTTTTATTAACACCTTTTTTTATAGGATTAACACTACTGTCTATCACAAACTGTAAAATGGAAAAAAGAGAGATTACTACGCAAGATGACTTTCCCCCTGCTCCTGTGGCCCAAAAGATACCTGTCACATTTACTGAATTTTCCAACACCAGAGTAGATAACTACTACTGGATGAGAGATAAAGAGGATCCAAATGTTATTGAGTATCTTAACTTAGAAAATGAGTACACTCAAACTGTAATGGCTTCTACCAAAGATCTTCAAGAGAGCATCTATAACGAGATTTTGGGAAGAATAAAAGAGGACGATCAGAGCTATCCAACATATATGAACGGCTACTACTACTACTCTAAATCGGAAGCTGGTAAACAGTATAGAGTTTTCTGTAGAAAAAAAGGGAGCCTAGATGCACCAGAAGAGATTATCTTTGATGTTAATCAAATGGCAGAGGGTCATAGAGCATTTCGTTTTGCTGGCTACTCAATCAGCCCAGATAATAATTTAGCTGCCTTCTCATTCAACACCACAGGTTCATTTGCCGATAATATCATAAAAGTTAAAAATCTTAATACTGGAGAGTATCTACAAACAAACATCCCAATGGCCTCATCTTTTACATGGGCCAACGACAACAAAACAATATTCTATACAATTGTAGATAATGCCCTTAGACCTTATAGGGTTTATAGACACAACATAGAATCCCCAAATAAAGACACATTTATTTACGAAGAGAAAGATGCTAGATTCAATACATATGTCTATAAAAGTAAAACCAATAATTATATTTTCATCGGCAGCAACAGCACATATACATCTGAGCTACAGTATATAGATGCAAATATGCCATTACAGCAGTTCAAAATTTTCTTACCAAGAGTAGAGGGCGTTGAGTACTCTGTAAATCATCACAAAGACAAATTCTTTATCAGATATAAAGACAAAGACAATTTAAATGGAGTTATCTACACTGCTCCTTTAGATGGGTTCCAAGATAGAGCTAACTGGAATACTTTCCTAGGACACAATCCTAATGTGAGAATAGAGGGCATGGATGTTTCAGAAAAATTCCTATCTGTAGAGCTTAGAGAGAATGGACTAAACAACATTGTTGTATATAATCTAATTGACAATAGCTCTCAATCTATAAATTTCCCAGAACCTGTTTACTCAATATATTTAATGGGAAATCCAGAGTACCAAAGCAATACAATAAGGTATAACTACACATCTTTAAACAGACCTTCTACTCTTTATGAATACAATATGGAGTCTCAAGAGACCACTAAGTTAAAAGAGCAAGAGGTGCCATCTGGCTTTAATCCAGACGACTACACAGTTGAGAGACTATGGGCAGAATCTCACGATGGAACATTGGTGCCAATGGCTATTGTTTACAAAAAAGGGTTAAGAAAAAATGGAAAAAACCCTGCTCTACTCTACTCATATGGTAGTTATGGATATAGTTCCGATGTATTTTTCAGTCCAGCTCTATATAGCCTTATAGACAGAGGTTTTGTATATGCAATAGCACAAATTAGAGGAGGTAGCGATTTAGGAGAACAGTGGTATGAAGATGGCAAGCTGCTTAACAAAAAGAATACCTTTAAAGATTTTATTGCATGCGCTCAAAAACTTATTGACGATAGATACACCTCTAGTGACAGACTAGCAGCTATGGGTGGTAGTGCTGGTGGCTTGCTTATGGGTGCTGTAGTTAATATGAGACCAGAACTATTCCAAACAATAGTAGCTCAAGTGCCATTTGTAGATGTAATAAACACGATGTTAGACACCTCATTACCTCTAACAACTCAGGAGTACGAAGAGTGGGGAGATCCAAATATAGAGGAGTATTACAACTATATACTATCATACTCTCCATACGATAATATTACAAAACAGGACTACCCTAATATTCTGGCAACCTCTGGTCTTAATGACTCTCAAGTTGGTTTCCACGAACCAACAAAATGGGTTGCAAAACTTAGAGATTACAAAACAGATAATAATATAGTTCTTCTATATACCAACATGGATTCTGGTCATGGAGGAGCAACAGGCCGATACGATAGAATTAAAGAGACAGCCTTTGAATTTGCCTTTATTCTAGATAGAGTCGGTATAAAAAAGTAGAGATATTTTGATTGAAATAGTTTTACCAAAAGAGCTTCCTGGTAAAAGAGCACATCTTTTACTTGCTCCAGAACCCAGGATCAAATCGTTAAAAGAAGAGCAGACTCCACCAGCTTCGGCCAAGGAGTCTGCTGTTCTTGTTTTATTAAATCCCACATATTTGCCCTGTGGACAGATCAATCGCAATCTTAAGGAGTGGAATATAACCTTTATAAAGCGCAACACATATCACGGTGTCCACTCTGGACAAATTGCATTCCCAGGAGGTAAATGCGAGGAGAGTGATAAAAACTATACCTGCACAGCCTGCAGAGAGGCCTACGAAGAGTTAGGAATAGAAGAGAATAACTTATCTATTGTTGGTCCCCTCTCATCTCTATATGTCCCTCCAAGCAATTTTACAATTCACCCAATACTTGCTATCCAAAAGAGGTTTAATGGTTACACGCCAAATCCTAGAGAAGTTAATGAATATCTAGATATTCCTCTTAGCCTTTTTGATCCACAATTAGCTAAAAGATGTAGAGTACAGGCAGGCCCTTATGAATGGGTACATGCACCTGGATATATAATTGATAATCATGTAATATGGGGTGCAACAGCAATGATTATGTGTGAACTTTACCAAGTGGTTGACTCGCTAGCCTCTATTAAATTTTTGAGTAACCCATAATACTCATCGTCATATCCATCTAAATAGGCTCTAGAGTTGCATAACACAACACAATTAAACTTTGGTCCCATAACCCACATAGCAGATGTTCCCGCCAAATTACCAGAGTGATATGCGCTATTTGGATAGAACGGATGGTTTACTCTCCAGCCCAGTGCATACCTGTCATAGTTATCAGAAGGGGTCAGCATTCTCTCTCTTGTTTGAGCCGATATTATATCTGGTACTCCATTTTTACCATCGATACAAAAAAGGAGTTTTGTCATATCGTGAACACTAGCAATTACTCCCCCTGCAGCAGCAATAACGCTCATCTCGTTGGCATACCCATTACGCCCATCTTGAGAGTAATAAACAACTTCATTAGCCCTTTTTCCTGCTCTATCTTTACCCACATGAACATCATCTATCCCTGCCAATGACATAACCTCTTTTAAATTTGTCTCATAACTCTTTGCTGTAACCTTCTCTATAACTCTACCCAAAATACCAAAGCCCATATTAAAATATGAGTATTTAGTCCCTGGAACAGATTGTGGCGAATCCAATACATATCTTATTCTCTGGTCCAAGCTCTGTCCAGAAAAAGAGCTGGTAAACATTGGGTCTGGATTACTCACCCACCCTGTATTGTGTTCTAAAAGATTCTTTATTGTTACCTGTGATGCATAGGCCGATATATTATTAAATTCAGACTCCAAAATTGCCCCTTCACCAAAGACCCTATCGGTGAGCTTAAGTCTATTCTGCTCTATCAATTTCATAACAATTATGGTAGTAAATTGCTTTGAAACACTTGCCAATCTAAAGAGATGGTCTGGCCTGGCCCTCTCCAACCCCTCTAAAGAGGCAAATCCAAAACCACTCTCATAAAGAGACCTCTCATTAGATGAGATTGCTACTGCCACACCAGGTATAGAATATTTGAACATAAACTCATACACATAACTATCTAAATGAGCTATGCCCCTCTTTAACATAACCCTGTATCTGTTCTCCCTTCCAGACTCAGATTTAATTAACAAATTCACAATATTTGTAAAATCTATACCTTGACTATATAAAGAGATCTCTTTACCATTAATATATATAGATGCTTTAGGGCTAACAGAAATTGTGGGTTTCAAATCAGTAATTTTACTATCCATAGGAACAGTAATATACACATCACTCCCATTGATATAGGCCCAACAGTCTGCAGTTAATCCAATATTTTCACTCTTTTTTATATCTAACCTTAGTAACTGATTATCATCTGACTCTCCAGGTATCACTATAGTACTACTATCCTTAGAACAAGATAGAATATACAATAAAGAAACGGCAATAACCACAATCCTTGTGGCAATGCCGTTAACAAAAGCTCTTCTCATTAGAATAAGTAACTAAAATACATTAGTTCTGAGACATCTCTCTCTCTACATCATCAACAGTAATAGGGAGTCTCTTAGAGCCCAATAATCTGCAACCTGTAGCAGTCACCAAAACATCATCTTCTAAACGTATACCACCAAAAGTATAGTAATCTTTTAGCTTATCAAAGTTGATATATTGGCTATTTATTCCTTCATTTTTCCATTTCTCAATTAGAGCTGGAATAAAGTAACATCCAGGCTCCACTGTTAAAACATGCCCCTCCTTTAGCTCTTTACCCATTCTCAAAGATTTTAGACCAAACTGAGTTGCTCTTTTAGTCACATTGTCATATCCAACAAAGTCCTCTCCAAAATCCTCCATATCATGAACATCCATCCCCATTTGATGACCCAAACCGTGAGGCATAAATAGAGCATGCGCACCATTAGCTACAACCTCATCTAAATCTCCTTTAAGTAATCCCAAATTTATTAGACCTTGAGCAAGTACCTTGGCAGCAGAAAGATGAACCTCTCTATATGTGATACCTGGTTTAATCATATCTATAGCCAATTGATTTGCTGTAGAAACAATTGTATAAATCTCTCTCTGTTGCTGAGTAAATTTACCACCACTTGGCAGTGTTCTTGTAAAATCTGAAGCATAGTGCATATTTGTTTCGGCACCTGCATCAATAACCAATAATCTATTCTCTGTTAAAATCTGATGATGCATATGGTTATGAAGAGTCTCACCGTTTTGAGATAGAATTATTGGGAATGATGGCATTGTTCCTTCTGAGATTGATATACCCTCCATAACACCAACCAACTCCTGTTCAACCATTCCAAGTTTAGCCATCTTCATTGCGGTATAGTGCATAGTATAACCAATATTTGCCGCCTTATCCATCTCTTCAATCTCATACTTATCCTTGATCTCTCTCTGTTTAACAACAGCCTTAATTAAATCAACAGATGCCTCTTGTTTAAGATTTTCAAAGGCAATTCCCAACATCTGGTTTAATTTAATTCTTGTGTTATCTCTATATGGAGGTAGATAGTGTACCTTTCTCCCCTTTTTAATAACATCTGAAATATATTCAGAAAGCTTATTGTATGGTAATACACCCTTTACTCCAACTCTATCTGCCTTATCTCTCATAGAGGGCTGAGGACCCATCCAAATTATATCATCTATTGTTACATCGTCCCCAAATAGAATATCTTCTCCGCTTTCGGGATCGATTACTGCTGCTAGATTAGGTTGGTCTATACCAAAAAAATAGAGAAATGAGGAGTCCTGACGGAATCTATAAACATTACTAGGGTAATTCATTCCAACATCGCTATTGCCCATAAAAAGCATAACACCACTATTTAGATCTTTTTTGAGTTGATCTCTTCTATTAACATATACCTCTTTTAAAAACATATTATTTTAATTTTAAAGTTATTTCTTAAAAAGTTCTCTTCTCTAA
>LUYZ01000121.1 GCA_001603425.1 Bacteroidales bacterium Bact_08 | reverse complement strand
ACCTTTGAATCCAAGCTCTGCTCTTTGCAAGAGAAGGTAAAAACCAATAAAAAAACTAGAGGTAGTATAAGAGTTTTTTTCATAATTAAAATTTATTAAAAAAAATATTATTTTTATTGTGACAATTTATAACTTTGACAAGCTAAAGTAAACACTATGAAACAGGCCTCTATTCTAATAAGCAGAAAGAAACTACTTAACAATTATAACTTCTTCAAATCAAAGCTTGCCAAAGATACAAAAATAATTACATTAGTTAAGGCTAATGGATATGGAATGGGAGATATTCAAATATCATCAATAATTCAAGATATTGGAGGCGATTATCTGGGTGTTGCAAGCACTTATGAGGGAATCAGACTAGCTACAAATAGTATAAAGATACCCATTATGATTCTTAATCCTTTAGTAGATACAATAGAGGATATTGTTAAACACAATCTAGAACCAACCATCATTAACACACAGTTCATTATTGCTTTAAACAAATATCTGAAAGAGAATCAAATCTACAACTATCCAGTACACATTAATATAGATACTGGAATGCAGAGAGCTGGTATTACTTTAGAGGAGATTACAATATTTTTAGAATTAATACGTAACAATAGACACATTACAATAAAGTCTGTATTTACTCATTTAGCTGCTGCCGATGAACCCATACATGATCAATTCACTAATGATCAAATTAACCTTTTCTTCACTATAGCTTCCACTATTGAACAAGAGTGTGGATATAAAATATTCAAACATGCACTAAATTCTTGGGGAATACAACGTTTTTCCACAAATAATTTTGACATGGCCAGATTAGGAATTGGACTATACGGGACTGGATATGAAAATAATCAAGATTCACTTTTTCCAGTAGCAGATTTTGTTGCACCTATTATACATATAAAAGAGGCAAAAGGTGGAACGGTTGGATATGGACGTCACGGAAAAATCTCAGAAAATGGCGATACAATAGCAACAATATGTGCTGGTTATGCCGATGGCATAGATAGAAGGCTAGGAAATGGTGCTATCCGTTTTTCACTAAATGGCAGAATGGTTCCTACAATCGGGAATATTTGCATGGACACAACAATGCTCAATATATCTGGCGTTGATGCAAAAGTTGGAGATTTGGTTACTATTTTTGGAAGTGCACCTCACCCCAATTACATAGCATCAATCTTAGGAACAATCTCTTATGAAGTACTTACCTCTGTTTCTAGTAGAGTTGCACGTATAATTACCGACTAATATTTATGCGAGAATTTTAATAATTAACTCTGTTAGATGATCTAATTCCCAACCATCTACACCTGAAGAGGTTTTGCTTTTTCTATCAAAATCTCTAATATGAAAAATTATTCTCATACAATCTTTTAACGAATACCTTTTAATGGCATCCATATATTCGCTCATAAAATATGGTCTCAATCCCAAATAAATATCGGCTTTTGGAGCCGGTTTAGTTTGGCTCATATTATATCCATGTAATTTTAGCATTCTAGAAAAATGCATAAAGAGAGCTGAGTACGTCAAAACTAAAGGATACTGCTTAGGAGATTTTCCTAAATGACGTGCAATCAATATAGCCTTTGCCCTATCTTTATATGAGAGCGCACTGGTTAACTCAAAAACACTAAACTCTCTACTAATTCCCACATTAAGTTCAATACTCTCAACATCAACAACTGAACTTTTACCAGAATGCCAAGTAATTAGCTTATCTAGTTCATGAGCCAACTTCCTGAGCTCTGTTCCACTATGCTCTGCTAATAGAGCTACAGCCTTAGGTTCAATTTTTAATGCTCTATTTTTTAAATAACTCTCAATCCATGGATAAATCATCTCTAGCGTGAGTGATAAAGAATCAAAAACAACTCCATTTTTTAAAGCACTCTTATAAAGCAGTAATCTTTTGTCAATAGATTTATTTGTAAATGCCAATACTAGAATTGTTGTTGGCATTGGAGACTGAAGGTATGTAGCAAAAAACTCTAACTTATCTAAATGCTGAGCCTCTTTAACCACTATTAATTGCCTAGAAGAAAACATTGGAAATTTTCTAGCTGCTTCAACAATATCAACAGATTTTACATCATTACCATAAACAATCAATTGATTAAAATCTTTATCTTCACTTGCTATAGCATTATCAATAATCTCTTGACATATCCTATCTATAAAATATGGCTCTTCACCCATTAAAAGATAGAAGGGAGAAAATTTTCCCCTTTTAATATCAGAAACAATCTCCTTAAATAGATTTAGGCTATTTTGAATTTCACTCTTTTTGGACATAGCTTTTATAATTCTGCTAAATTATGTAAAAAGGATAAACAGAGCAAATTTTATATATTTGCAACTTGATAAATTATGAATAAAGAGACAATATACGACCCTATTAGAAAGAAAAGAGTAGCTCTCACTCCAGAAGAGACTGTTAGACAAAGTATTATTGCCGAACTTTCAGATAAATATGGATATCCTCTATCTCTTATGAGCTGTGAATATATAATTGACAGCAAACTTATTAACTATAGAGGAGACATTGTTATTTTTGACAGAAATGGGAATCCTCTAATGATAATAGAGTGCAAAGCCCCTAGTGTTAAGATAGGTAGAGAGGTTTTTGATCAGATATTTAACTATAACAGGCATCTTAGAGTGAAATTTCTTTTGGTATCCAATGGATCTGAAACATATATTATACACATAAATTATCAAACTAATAAAATAGAGTTTTTGACTAATATCCCTCCATACAATGAACTTTCTAAAAAAGAAAATATTTGAAATTATCTCTCAAGAGGCTCAAAAGAGCGGCGTTAAAGCATATGTTATAGGAGGATATGTAAGAGATTCTCTTTTAAGAAGAAAAAGTAAAGACATCGACATTGTTGTTGAAGGGTGTGGAATTGATTTAGCAACTTTGGTTGCAGAGAGGGTAGGTTCTCCCCTTTCTGTGTTTAAAAACTTTGGGACAGCCATGTTCCGATGGAAAGATATGGAGATAGAATTTGTTGGTGCAAGAAAGGAGTCATACAGAGCAAATTCAAGAAAACCAATTGTAGAAAATGGAACTATACAAGACGATCAATTAAGGAGAGATTTTACTATAAATGCCCTAGCATTTAGCTTGCAAAAAGAGAATTTTGGAGAATTAACAGACCCTTTTAATGGCATCGAAGATTTAAAGAATGGGATACTAAGAACTCCTCTAGACCCAGATACTACCTACACTGACGACCCTCTTAGAATGCTTAGAGCCATTCGATTTGCGTCTCAATTATCATTTACTATTGTAGAAGAGTCTATTGAGTCAATAAAACGAAATAGAGATAGAATTAAAATTTTATCTAGTGAAAGAATTGTTGATGAATTAAATAAAATTCTTCTTTCACCCAAACCATCTATAGGGTTTATTCTACTAGACAAATGTGGTCTTTTAGAGCTAATATTACCTCAGTTAGTTCTATTAAAAGGAGCAGAAATGATGGAGGGTAAAGGACACAAAGACAATTTTTATCACACATTAGAAGTACTCGACAATCTATCTAAAACCTCTGATAATTTATGGCTAAGATGGGCTGCCCTACTTCATGACGTTGCAAAACCAGCAACAAAGAACTTTGAACCAGGCATTGGATGGACTTTCCATGGGCACGATTTTCTAGGTAGTAAAATGATTCCTAAGATTTTCAAACAATTGAAAATGCCTCTAAACGAAAAGATGAAATATGTCCAAAAGATGGTGCAGCTTCACTTGAGACCAATAGCATTAACATTAGAAGAGGTAACGGACTCAGCAATAAGAAGACTTCTTTTTGATGCCGGCGATGATATTGACGACCTTATGCTACTTTGTGAGGCAGATATAACTTCTAAAAACGAAAAAACAGTAAAAAGACACAGGTCAAATTTTGAGCTTGTTAGAAAAAAATTGGTAGAAGTAGAAGCTAAAGATACTATTAGAAATTTTAAAAATCCAATTACTGGGGAGATTATTATGGAGCACTACACAATTGGGCCGGGTAGAGAGATTGGATTAATTAAGGAGTATGTAAAGAATGCTATTTTGGATGGCATTATTGACAACAATTTTGATCAAGCATATGATTTAATGGAAAAACGAGCATCTGAACTTGGATTAAAAAAGAGAGAGAGCTAGATTCACACCCAACTCTCTCCAAAAAGTTACTTTAGTGAGAAAAGTAATTAGTAACTTGTATTTTGTGGATCAAAATTTGTCCACTTAAGTGTCCAGTTATCTGCTGGAGAATCACTTTTAAATGCACCAATAAAGTTTACTTTATCAAAAAATGAGTCTTGTAATTTAGCATCTGTAAATAGATTACTCTTATTCAAAAGAGGAGAACCAGCTAATGGAAGCCAATTACCATTCACTTTTGGATTTGCAATATTCTTAAGCATTAGCTCTGAATATGAGTTTAAAACTCTATTGTTATTTGCTGCTAACTTAAAATAAGATGATGAGAAGGACTCAGGAGCTGTTGGATCAAATTTAGAAGCGTCAACAGACAAAGAATCTTTAAATGAACCGTCTCTATCTGAACCTAGTATTGTCATGTTAGCAAAATATACATTTTTAACATTTGCCTTACCTTCTGAAGCTGCTGTTTGGGTTTGAGAACCTCTGTCATTATTTATTGTTAATCCTACAGGAAAGCCAACAGCTACACTATTGAATAGGCTCATATTACTACCTCTTCTTATTTGAATTGCAGCTTGATGTTGTCCCAATTTTGAACCATTATTTGGATTATAAACACCTCCATTTACGTATGTAGAATTATTTTGGAAAGCTGGATCTTGAACTGATGGACCTATAATAGTGATATTAGAGAAAATTGGAGACGTTACTGGTTGTTGATTAGGTGCATCGGCGCTATTATCGGACTCAAATGCATTTGATCTTGAAACATCGGCAATTCTAGGTTCTCTAATAATTAAGCCATACTGAATTTTACCACTAAAACCAGAATCTGTATCAAAATCATCGTCCCATGTGTTAAATGATACAAGGTATTTTGAATTAACTGTTCCTCCAAACCACTCAAATGCATCATCATTTGAATAAGATACTTGAACGTGATCAATTTTTGTACCTCTACCAACAGAACCCATTGTTAAGCCATTTATCTCTTGATCTGTTCTAAATGGATATCCCGCAAACTCAATTCTAGCATAAGAAAAGACACCTGAATTATCATTGTCATCATCTCCACCATGCTTAGACCTAGGGCCCCCTTCTATAATCATCTCTGTTTTATTATTTTTTGCCTTACCACAAATTATTATTCCACCCCAATCTCCTGGTTTTCTTGAACCTGCTGGTTGATTTGAAGTGAATACTATTGGATTATCAACTGTTCCTTGAGCAAAAATTTTTCCTCCTCTTTCAACTATTAATGCAGCCTTTGTCTCTTTATCTCCCTTAATAACTGTTCCAGGCTCAATTGTAAGAGAGGCTCCATCTGTAATATATACCCAACCCTTCAAAACATATGTTCCTTTTTTAAGAGTATGAATACCTTTAATTTCAAACTCCTGATTCCCATTACCAATTTCATTATTATTAAAAATAATCTGTTCCGAATTGTCTGGTCCATCTGGTGTATCCTTTTTCTCGCAAGAGATAGCAACAAATGATGCCAAAATTGAGATAAGAAATAATCTAATTGTTAAATTTACTTTCATTTTTTTATGTATTAAAATTTAATTTATTTATGTCTATTTATAATTTAACTTGAAGTGAAAG
>LUYZ01000120.1 GCA_001603425.1 Bacteroidales bacterium Bact_08 | reverse complement strand
GGATATTAAAAGCAACAATATAACTTACAGTATTTCGGTTAATAAAAAAGTAAAAATCTCATCATGGATTTTGGGAGCCCTTCTAATTTTTACGACTCTAATTATTAGCATTATTACTTTAAGAATGCTACGTAAAATAGCAGCAGAAATGCGTCATGGAATAGAGATTATTGCGTCCTCATCAAGCGATATTTTGGCCACAGTAACGGAGATATCTACTGGAGCAGCAGAAACTGCATCGGCCGTTTCTGAAACTACAGCCACAGTAGAAGAGGTAAGACAAACAGCTACTCTATCTAATAATAAAGCTAAATCTCTTTTAGAGAGTTCAAATAGAGTAAGTGACTCCTCCGAAAAGGGAACAGAATCTCTAAAAGAGGTAATTATTGGTATGGAGAAAATAGATCTAGAGATGAAAAAGATTATGGATACTGTTATTATGCTTTCAGAAGAGAATAAACGTATTGGAGAGATAACATCATTTGTATCTAGCATAGCCGATCAATCAAATCTTTTAGCAGTAAACGCCGCTATTGAGGCAGCAAAAGCGGGTGAGCATGGCAAAGGATTCTCTGTTGTAGCTCAAGAGATAAGAAATTTATCCGATCAATCGAAAAAGGCTACTATGCAAGTAAATGAGATTTTAAATAAAATCAATGTTGCTGTAGAAAAAGCTGTTATAAATACAAAAGAGGCTAATCAAGGAGTAGAAAGAGGGAAGGAGTTAGTTCATCAAACCGAAGAGATTATAGATATTCTAGCCAATAATATTGCAGAATCTGCCGATGTTTCAATGCAAATATCCTCTTCGAATCATCAACAGATGGCGGGAATGGATCAAATTGTTCCAGCAATGGAGAACATCAAAAAAGCTAGTGAGCAAAACCTAAAAGGGATTCAACAAGCTCAAGTTGCTACAAAAAACATACATCAACTTGGACAATCTTTAAAAACTATACTTATTAGATATAATTTATAAATTAATAATATGAGCAACTCCAATGATGAGGCCGATTTTTTAAAAGAGCTTATCGCCGATTTCAAAATAGAGGCTTCTGAACATTATAACACAATTCTAACATCTCTTTTGGCTATTTACGATAATTCTATTAGTATTAATAGTAGAGAAGAGGTGCTTGGGGATGCTTATAGGTCTACTCATAGCTTAAAAGGATCGGCAAGAGCGGTCGATCAAGAGTATATTGAGAAAATATGCTCCTCTTTAGAGTCTATATTCTCGATTGTTATAAAAGAAAAATATGATTTAGATAAAAATAGTATCTCCGATCTACTAAAAGTGCTAGAGATTTTAAAATCATTAATTGATAATATTGGCAAAGAGAGTAGTTCAATTCATAAAATCATGCAGGGAAGGGCAAATGAAATTTTATCAAAAACCATATTGAACTTTGAAAAAATAGAGCCTCTATCTATTGTTAAAGAGACTGAACAAAATAAAAATAAAAATATAGATATAATAGACTCTGACGTTGACATTAAAAAACAGCCCGAAATAAAAGATAGCAATATTATTAGAGTGCCTGCAGATCAGATGCTATCTATTTTATCTCAAGCAGAAGAGCTAATTATGATAAAAAACGCTCTTGCTCGACTTTACGAAAAAGATAATATCGAAGAGCTTCATTCCCATATTTCTACATTATATAATAACGCATCAAAAATTATCAATCCCCTTATTGAGAATATAAAAGACAATCTTCTATCAAACTTTGAATCAATCTCTGTTCTTATAAAAAAAATAGTTTTTGAACTATCCTCACAGCTATCAAAAGAGATATTATTAAATATAGTTGGAGAACGAACTAGTATTGACAAACGCGTTTTGGAGAGAATTAAAGACCCATTGATTCATATTATTCGCAATGCTGTAGATCATGGAATAGAACTATCCAAAGATAGAACTCTCTTAGGTAAAACACCCAAAGGAACTATCGCCATTACAATAGAAAAAAAAGGAAATAAAGATATTCAAATTACTATTTCCGATGATGGCAAAGGGATAGATAAAGAAAAGATTATTGAATCTGCAATTGATAAAAAGATTATTACAGAGCAAGAAGCATCTCAATATACAGACGATCAAATCCTTTCTTTAATACTAAAATCTGGAATTACATCAAAAGATAGTGTATCTGATATATCGGGCAGAGGCATGGGCATGTCCATTGTATATGAGCAAATCACAAAACTTGGCGGGTCAGTTCATATAAAATCTCAAAAAGACCAAGGGACTACACTATTTATAATTATTCCTCAAACAGTTAATATAATCAACGGTATAACAATTCAGCTCAATAATAGAGATTTTATTTTACCTATAAATTCCGTAGATAAAATAGCTAAACTATCTCAATTACAAATAGATACACTTGGCAACAAAAGGTATATATCAAATCTTTATGATACTCCTATAGAACTTTATTATCTTTCCGACATCTTAAAAATGGAAAAGAATAGATCTAATGACTCCTCTAAATTTATAGCAATAGTAACTGATGACACCTATAGAATTGCCATAATAATTGACAGTTTAAAGACTACATATGAGGGTTTAATTAAAGAGATGGGTTCACAAATTCTAAAGATAAAATATCTATCTGGTGTTGCTATTGGGCCACAAGGAGAGATAATGCCAATTTTGAATATCCCAGAAATAATAAGGTCTATAACAGATTTTAAATCTAATAACACAATATTTACAGATAATATTAGTAAAAATACCATAAGTGGTAATGTTTCTAACAAAACTAAAGTAATGGTTGTTGAAGACTCTATTACAATCAGAAATATATTAAAAAACTACCTTGCGTCAGGTGGTTTTGATGTTATAACTGCGGTAGATGGGGAGGATGCATACAATCAATTAAAGAGAGATAATGTAGATATAGTTGTATCAGATATTGAGATGCCTAAAATGAACGGATTTATGCTAACTAAAACCATTAGATCTGGAATAGAGGTAGATCCAAATACTCCAATAATTCTTGTGTCTGCTCTAGAAAAAGATGAGGATATTAAAAGAGGATTGGAGTATGGAGCAAATGCATACATTATAAAAAGTAATTTTGAAAAGAGCAATCTTATAGAAACTATAAATAGACTAATCTAAGATGCAAAATAAAATAAAAGTATTAATCGTAGACGACTCTATTGTTTTCCAAAAAAAATTGGAGCGTATCTTAGCACAAAGTTCAATTTTTGAGATTTGTGCTATTGCAAATAATGGTTTGCAAGCAATTAAAATGGCAGAGTTATATAAGCCTGACATAATCAGCATGGACATTATGATGCCCATTATGGATGGACTTACAACAGCAACAGAGATTATGCAAACAAATCCAATTCCAATTGTTTTTGTTAGCGATATTTATAATATTTATTCCGACAGAAAAGATGACCTTTCTAGTGGAGCCGTTTCATTTATTGCTAAGCCATCTGGCGTTGGCAAACAAGAGTTTGATAAATTTGCATCTAAATACATCAATCTTTTAAGAATAATGTCTGAGATAAAGGTTGTGAAAAGGCCTAAAAATAATAGAGATATCTCTTATGAAACAAGTAAAAACACTCTTATTCCTAAGAACGGATCAAATCTTTTGTTCGATATTATTGCAATAGGTGCATCTGCAGGTGGTCCAGAAAGCGTAAAAACACTATTAAATACAATTGGAGACAAAGTAAATATACCTATACTTTTAGTTCAACACATAGACTCCAATTTTAGTGAATCGTATGCAAACTGGCTAAATAGCCACTCTCCTTTAAATGTTCAAATAGCAAAAGACAATCAAATAGCGACAGCAGGAGGAGTATATATTGCTCCTGGAGGATCACATATGATTATAACGGAAAATTATCAAATAAAATTATTAGATGATAAAAATGGAAGCTTACATATCCCATCAATAGATAATCTTTTTGAGAGCGTGGCTTGTGGATTTAAAAATAGAGGGATTGGAATTATTATGTCAGGAATGGGTAGAGATGGTGCCATCGGCCTAAAATCTATTTATGATAATAACGGATTTACTTTTGCACAAGATAAAGATAGTTGTTTGGTTTATGGAATGCCCGCAGAGGCTATTAGATTAAATGCAGTCACACAAATTTTGGATCCCGAAAATATAGGAAAAAAAGTAATAGAAATTTTAAGAAAATAACAATATGGTACCTGCCGACAGATATATTTTAGCAATTGAAGATTCTGCTGTTCAAGCAAAAAGACTTGAGTTTTTTTTTAAAAAAAACAATATAGACTATAAAATTTGTGCAAATGCTCAAGAAGCGCTTTTAACAATAGAACAGTCTCTTCCTATACTAATTATTAGTGATATAATTATGCCAGGAATGGATGGTTATGAGTTATGTAGTATTATAAAAAAGGATGATAGGACTAAAGATATTCCAGTAATACTTCTAACATCTCTGCAAGATCCAAATGATATAATTAGAGGACTACAAGCTGGTGCTAACAATTTTATTACAAAACCATATGATCAAAACTACCTTCTATCAAGAATAAAAATACTATTAGACAATCGAGATCAGCCTGATTGTGATGATATTATAAAACTAAATTATAGAGGAGAGACATTCTCTATTGCATCTGGCAAAAAACAGATCTTAGACCTTCTAATATCTGTTTATGATACAGCAATTCAACGCAATGACGAGTTAATTTCCATAAAAAATCAACTAGAACAGAGTAATAAAGAGTTATTAGTTGCAAACGAAAACTTAGATGCCTTTACCAGAACAGTATCTCACGATCTAAAATCTCCATTATCGGTAATTATAGGCTTTGCAAGTGCTATAAAAGATAACCCAAACTCAACAATTTCCAATGATGAGAAAGAGTTTATAACCCATATTTTAGACTCTGCAAACGAGATGAATCAATTAATAAAAGATCTACTGACTTTTGCTAAATCATCTACTCAACAGATAAATAAAATAGACATCGATATTTCCAGATTATCCAAAGAGATCTGTGATACAATATCTCGCGAATACTCTAGTAAAAACTATAATATCGAGATTGAACCTAATCTAAAGACTAATGCCGATGAAGCATTAATTAAAGTAGTTTTAACAAATCTATTAGGTAACGCATATAAATATAGTTCTAAAAGAGAGAATCCAAAAATATCAATTGGGAGCAAAGAGTATTATGGTAAAACTCTCATTTATATAAAAGATAATGGTAATGGTTTTGACAGTCAAAAAGCTCAAAATCTTTTTCAACCATTTAATAGGTTTCATACAGATAAAGAGTTTAGTGGCACAGGAGTGGGTCTATCCACAGTAAAAAGAATTATTGATCGGCACAACGGAGAGATATGGATAGAGTCACAAATTGACGTAGGGACTACTGTATATTTTATGATATGAAATAATATGTAATATCTATGAAAAAAATAGGGGTAGCACTCTCTGGAGGAGGAGCAAAAGGATTTGCACATGCTGGAGCACTAAAAGCCTTGGAAGAGATTGGAATAAAGCCACACATAATCTCTGGAACAAGTGCTGGAGCAGTAGTAGGCGCCCTATACTCTCATGGATTAACTCCAGATGAGATTTTAAAGCTATTTAAAAATAAAGACTACAACGACTTTTTAGAACTTAATATTCCCACTAGTGGACTATTCTCTACTGGGAAATTCATCTCCTTTTTAGAGAAAGAGATCTCAACACAAAGACTGGAAGATTTACCCATTCCTCTTTACGTAACAACAACAAATCTAGACAGAGGCATTAGTGAAACTTTTTGTTCGGGCAATCTTCATAAAATAGTTATGGCATCGGCATGTATTCCTGTACTTTTTACTCCTGTTACTATAGACGGCGAGAGATATGTAGATGGAGGTATTTTTAAAAATCTTCCTGTAAGTCCAATTGTAGATAAATGCGATTTGATTATTGGAATAAATGCAAGCCCTCTTATTACAGAGAGTTACAACAACAATATTCTAAGCATTGCTGAAAGAAGCTACCATTTTATGTTTAGGGCCAATACTATTGCTGATAAAGCGCTTTGCGATATATTAGTGGAGGTTCAGAGTGTTATGCAATATGGCACTTATGATCTAAAAAAAGTTGAAATTATTTTTGAAAAAGGGTATAACGAAACAATAGAAATCATTAAACAAAACATTGACACTTTTGTTAATAAATAAACCAATTAAATAAAAAGATATGAAAGGAGATACAATCATCTGCAACTGCAACGAAATTTACAAGAACGAAATAATTAAAGCAATTGAAGATCACGGATGCAAAACTGTTGAGGATGTTGGAGAGGCAACTGGAGCAGGAACCATATGTGGCGGTTGTATAGACGACATTCAAGAGATTCTAGATCAAGTTGCCAATTCCAAACATAATTAATAACTATTTTGAGTTTTTATAGCTCAAACTTAACCCCAAAATTGATAGATCTAGGCAAAACTGGGCCATAAATATATCCAGCATCTCTTTCTGGACCTTTATCAAGGTCTTTTTGATATGCATCGAATATATTTTTAACTCCACAGCTTAGCTTAACCCTCAATTTTTCAGACAGATTAACAGAGTAAGAGTACTTGATTCCAAAATCCCAGAACGAAGGAACATTCTCTTCTCTGTTTTTTTCTATATAACCCTCATAATGTGGCACTAGCATATCACCAGTATAAGTACCAGAAAAGCTAATATCATCCCTTTTACCTGGGCTAAAATTTAAAGTAAAATACCCATAAGAATCTGGTGTCTTTAACATTCTTTTTTGAGGTTCCAGATCTCCATCTTCCCACCAAGTAAATGGATCTTTATATCTACTACTCTGAATAGTATACCCCATTTGAGCAGAAAATCTATTATTATAAGCAACTTTAAATTCTGTGTTTAGTCCAAATATTCTTGCTCCCCGCTCATTTCTTCTCTCTAGAATTAAATTTCCCTGACTGTCCTGACCTATTTCTGTTAGCGAGAAAACATCTTTTAAATCTGTATAAAAAGTCTCTGCTAAAAAATTAATATCAAAACCATAAACAGATCCGATCCAATCTGCCGATGCACTTAAACTATGAGAATATTCTGGCTTTAAATCTGGATCAGAAACAATCAAAGAGATATTTCCTCCAACTGCCTCAACATGTAGATCTTCGCTATAGATCTGAGGAGCTCTATAACCACTAGAATAACTACCTCTTAAAACTATTGATGAGTGAGGTGTATACCTAAAATTTACTCTAGGAGATATGATTGGATTATCTATAAAATTACTTTTATCCACTCTAAAACCAGCTAAAAAACTATACTTTAAAGATTTCCATTCGTTCTGCAAATAACCACCATATGTATATGCATGCTGATTAATATCTCTATTATATCCCATCATCCTATCATTTAATTCATTGCCCGAATACTCCAAACCAATAGTTGTTTCATAGGGAGAGAATAGTAGGTGATCTCCACTTAAAGTGTATTGACCACCCAGAGTATAAGTATTATCTATAGACTTTCCATATGCATCCAAATCTTGGTTTGTACCAAAATAGCTCTCTCTAGAGATAAATTGAGCAGATGTAAAAAGATTAAATCTATGCCTTAAATCGCTACTAATATAATCGTACTTAATACTACCTCCATCTATATTATGTCTTAACTGCTCTGCAATCATAGCTTGATGAGGTGGTAAATTAAGGGAGTCCCCTCCTCTTCTAAACTCTTTTATATGGTGATATTCCACTCCTATTCTAGATTTTGAAGTTACCTTATGGTATCCTCTAAAACCAATTGTTTCTGAATTTAGAACAGGAATATCAGAAAATCCATCTTTATCTCTATCGTAAGAGTCTCTATCTCTAACTATTCCAAAAAGGAAGAGCCCAGATTTATAATCATCGGATACAAAAGATCCATTAAATGAAGTTGTGATATCAGAAACACCTTTTCTAATAAATGAACTATTATTAGATATAGTTACACTATTATTAATAGGATCTTTTGTAATTATATTAATGACTCCTCCAATCGCATTTGACCCAAAAATTGCAGATCCACCACCTCTAATCACTTCTACTCTGTCAATCATCTCTACAGGCAATTGATCTATACCATACACAGATGCCAATGAGCTAAAAAGAGGCCTACTATCTAATAGAATCTGCGAGTATTGACCATCTAATCCATTTATCCTAACTTGAGTTACAGCACAATTTTGACAACTAACATCCACTCTTATACCTGGAATAAAATTAAGGGCCTGTCCTACATTCACAGCAGATGTAGATTCAAAAAGCTCCTTTCCAATTACATTTACAACCGATGGGGCCTCTCTCCTTTTACTCTCATTTCTGGTTGCCGATACAACTATTTGATCTATATTAATTAGCTTATCTTCTACTTTTGTTTTATTCTTCTCATCTTTTTCACTCTCTTTTAATGGTGTGGGTTGAGAATACCCAATAATAGACAATAACAGCATGTAAAATGCCGATAACAAAAATCTCTTCATTTTAAATTTTTAATAAGTTGGGAACTAAATCGATAAATACAAAACTAAAAAAGAGATTTATACGGGGGGGCTCTAAGTGATGGAGTTAATAATTGTAATAGATCTACTTTATGTTCTAACTTAATTAAAAATGAACTAGAAAAAATACTAAGATTATTTAATAACTCAAAGGTAGTAGATCCAAAAAAGAGTGCCTTATTAACAGAAGCTATCAACTCCAAAATATTAGAGGAGTGACTATGTTCTGGAGAAGATGAGTTCCCTCCCCAAAAAAGATGGGAATGAACAATATATTTATCTCCTATTGAATGTTTATGAAAAAAAAGAGTACTATTAAAATAGGACTGCATAAAAATAAGCAGGACTATTAATGAGTACTCTTTTCTACAAAATTGCAACATACAAGATTAAATATACTACAAATATAAATAGTTTTTAGCTATCAATATAACAATCTATAGTAATTTAACCAAATTTAGGGATTACTTCTTTAGATTCTCCTCAAAAAATCTATCTTGCTCCCATAGCAAATGCATTATACTCTCTTTTGCCTCATATCCATGACTCTCCAATGGTAATATAACCATTCTGGCATCAGCTCCCAAGCCTTTTAGTGCTTGAAAATATCTCTCTGTCTGAAAAGTGAATGTTCCTGCATTATTATCGGCCTCTCCATGAACAAGTAGGATTGGTTTTTTCATTTTATGTGCGTGCATAAATGGAGACATTCTATTATAAACCTCTGGAACATCCCAGAAATTTCTCTGCTCTCTTTGAAAGCCAAAAGGAGTTAAGGTTCTATTATAAGCACCACTTCTAGCCACTCCGCATTTAAATAAAGATGAATGCGTTAGAAGATTTGCAGTCATAAATGCACCATATGAGTGACCACCAACAGCAACTCTTTCTCTATCTATATATCCTAAACCATCCAGTGCATCTATTGCAGCCTTAGCATTCATAATTAATTGCTCAATAAAAGTATCATTAGGCTCATTACCATCTATACCTACTATTGGGAATGCCGCTCCTTGTAATACAGCATACCCTTTTGTTGCCCAATAAACAAAAGAGCTTGTAGATGGAAGTGTAAATGTATTTGGATTTGTATTATTTTGACTAGCAGACTCTATATCGGCATACTCTCTTGGATAAGCCCATAGTAACATTGGTAACTTTGGTTTATTTATAAAATCGTAATCAGATGGAAGATACAATGTACCAGATAATATAACACCATCTTCTCTCTTATATGTAATTACCTCCTTATATAGTTTGGATATCTCCTCTACAGGGTTTGAAAAATTTGTTATTGCAGTTAGTTTAGACCTTTGACCTCTACCAAGATCTCTTATATAAAAATTAGGATATTCAGTCTGTGACTGTAGTCTAACCAAAAGCTTGGTTGAACCACTGCCAATTTGCATAATTGATTCAATATCTTCTCTTTTTCCATCCAGATTTGAACTATATAATCTTTTCTTATTTAACGTCTTAAGGTTCAATTCATCCAAAAACGGATTATGTCCATTTTCAGAAAACCCATCTCCAATAAGATATATATTTCCCTTATTAATTCTCAACACTCCTCGTCCGTATTCATTTCTCTGTAGCTGAAACGATCCAGGATCTGAATAGATATCCTGACTATTTCTATTAACTAAAACAATAGGTTTTACAGTAAAATCCGATGGCGAAAAAAGATACGATTTTGTGTTTCTGGTATTATACCAACTATCAGAAATAATAGCATAGTTGTCATCTCCCCATATAACTCCCTCATATCTACCCTCAATTTTAACAAGCGTTCTTGGTGTGCTATCAAAAGGATAGTCCCATTGCACTAGTTGATCTCTATACTCTACATTTATAGATGGATCCCCCCCATCTAGAGCCTCAATATAATATAGAGAAGACGGTTTATCTGCTCTCCAACCCAAACTTCTCATTCCATCTCTTGCCGATGAGAATCCCTTTGGAGATATCTCCATTAATGGTGTTTCATTTACAACTTTTTTAAAAGTCCCGTCAAAGGAATAAACAGTACTTTTTCTAGGAAACCTATTCATTGGAACAATGTATGAATAGGGCCTCTCTATGGTAGATATCAATACCATAGAACCATCTGGTGATATTATCTCAGAAGTATATATTGCTGAGTCCAAGAATAACTCCTTAGCTCCATTTAGATCCACAACATACAATTGAGAGGTGGCTAAAAGTTCAAAATTTTGCTCATCAACACTATTTTTTAAAAGATCTTGAAAAGTTCTATTTTGAGACTTAATTCCTTTACTTTGAGATATGATTGGACCTGCTGGCAAAACCGCCTCTTGTGAGATGATAGAGCCTCTATCTGCAGGCAAAAGTCTAACTAACAGAGACTTGGAATCTTTCATCCAAGTAAATGGGTTATTTAAATTTGCATTAACTGAATTATCTGTCAATTTGTATGCCTTAAAATTATCTATATCAATAACCCAAAGTTCAACTCCATTTATAGTTGTATTTGTAAAGGCGATAAATTTATCATTTGGAGAGAAGCTTATATTTGCCATCTGCAAGTTCTCTGGCATTCCAATAATATCTTTGGGCTGGTCATTAAGTTTATCTACCCTTTTAATTTTAGCATTTGTGTAATATGTTACATCTGATGCTATATTAGTAACTGGATTAATTCTTAAACCAGCAAGCCTCATTTGGGGCATACTCAAGTCACTTAAAGATTTAAACTGATCTCTATAGAGATATAGCATAACCTCTCTATTTGAATCGAATCTTACAATAGGAACTCTTTCATAATCTACCAACTTCAAAAGATCTTCTGACGGCTTCTGATACGGAATATTCTCTTGTGCAATTACTCCTGGTGATAATAGCATAAGGAAGACAAAAATAAAACCATAGACAATAATGTTTTTCATAATTAGAATCTGTAAAATGTGAATAATAATAGTTACAAATATATTAATACTATTTTACTATACTCTACTATTTTTTTTACAAATCCCAATAAATATTGGTCACCCCAACCTTACTTACTATCTTACTTGCTGGTAACTTAAAAACATCTTGATTTGTATTACTCTTTAGAATTTTATCTATTATCTCTCTTTTAGACTCTCCTTTAATATAAAATACAACATTATCACTCAATTCAATGGCATTAATTGTCATAGAGACTCTATTTTGCAAAGAGTATGGGTTTATTGAGTTTTTATATAGATTTTCTGACTCAAACATAGATTTATCTCCAGGAAAAATAGATGCAGTATGACCATCTTCGCCAATACCCAAAATAACCATATCAAATAATCTATCAGTAGATATATAATCACAATTTTTCTTAACCAACTCGGAGTATCTTAGACTCTCTAAATATGGATCATTTTCTCCAACTATTCTAAAAACATTTGAATGTAATATAGGAATATGATCTAGTAACTCTCTTTTTGCATTTCCAAAGTTACTTTCTGTGCTTTGTGGTGGTACTGCCCTCTCATCAACCCAAAACATCATAACTCTACTCCAATCAATTATATCTCTATATGAACCTCTCCATAACTTAAATAACTCCAATGGAGAGGAGCCTCCAGATATAGCTAGATAAAAATTACTGTTAAGTTCTCTCTTTTCTGTTATTAATTTAACAAGCCTCTCTGTTAATTGATTAGCTCTACTTTTTTCTCTATTCATTATAACTCACAATATATATTCGTATTTGTAAGATTCTTACACGGATTAGTAAATGAAATGTCCCCTTCAATAATTGAATCGGCAGAAAGTGGCCCCCAAGAACCAGCTGGATAACCATATAGCGGAGCTTTACCACTATTCCAATGAGCTATTATAGGATCGAAAAAATTCCAACTCGCCTCTACAGCATCACTTCTAGTAAATAGAGTAGAATCTGCAACAATTGCATCTTGAATCAACTTTGAATATGCATCCTCAATCCCATTTTGAGCCAATTTATCGTAAGTAAACTCCATGGGAACCTGAGACACATTAAAACCTTTACCGGGAACCTTAGCGTCAAATTTTAGGACTATACCCTCATTTGGCTGGATTCTAATAATAAGTACATTTTGCTCTGGTACAGACGCTAAACTACTAAATAGCTTATGGGGGCTTTTTTTAAAATGAATTACTATCTCTGTTACTTTTGTGGGCATTCTCTTTCCTGTTCTAATATAGAATGGAACACCCTCCCATCTCCAATTGGAAATATTCAGTTTAATCGCAACAAAGGTCTCTGTTTCTGAATCCTTTTTTACCCCTTTCTCATCTCTATAGCCCAAAACTTTAGATCTATTAATCATAGATTCAATATATTGCCCCCTTATTACCCTACTATCTATCTCTTGAGCAGATAAAGGCTTCAGTGAATTATAAACTTTTACAACTTCATCTCTGAACTCCTTTTGAGCAAATTTAACAGGAGGCTCCATTGCCACCAACGCCATTAATTGCACCAAATGGTTTTGCACCATATCTCTTAAAGCCCCAACTCCATCATAAAATCCACCTCTATCCTCTATCCCCATATTTTCTACTGCTGTTATCTCCACTCTATCTATATGATGTCTATTCCAAATAGGTTCAAAAATACTATTAGCAAATCTTAATGCTAAAATATTTTGAACTGTCTCCTTTCCTAAATAGTGATCTATTCTATATATCTGATCTTCGCTAAATACTGTTTTAAGATCTCTATTCATCTTTTCGGCGCTTTTAAGATCATAACCAAATGGTTTTTCTATAACAATACGCCTCTGAGCTGCACACTCTTTAATTTCATTTGGCTCAATATTAAGTTCTACCTTTTTTAAATTTTGGGGAATTACATTATATAGGCTAGGTGGTGTTGCTAAATAATATAGATAATTACTGCACCCTGTAGATTCAAGCCTACTTTTTAAAATTATATAATCTCTCTCATTGTGAGGGTCCAAAACCAAATACTCAACTATAGTTAAAAATTGATCATCCATATCTCCAAAAAACAATCTATAATCTTGAGTTGACATTTTGGTCCTGCCAGTTGCTATAATTTTACTATTAGCATTTATTACACCTTTGTTAAATAAATTATAGAGTGCTGGCATTAATTTTCTCTTTGTTAAATCTCCAGACCCTCCAAAAATTACTATTGCTTGATTTATCATATTAACTCAATTATATATTGTAAACTGTGGAGCTTGTTGTTCCACCTTCACCAGTCCAGTTTTCATGAAAAAACTCGCCTCTATCCCTATCTACCCTTTCAAAAGTATGAGCTCCAAAAAAGTCTCTTTGTGCTTGAATCAAATTGGCTGGCAACTCTCTGGAAGTAACAGAATAGAAGTAATTAAGAGCACTAGAAAATGCAGGTAAAGAGTAACCACCAACAGCAGATTTTGCTACTAATGAACTCCACGAAGATAGTGAGTTTAAAATCTCATTCATAAAATAATCCGACTCCAAAAGATTCTCAATGTGAGGGTCTTTTTCAAAAGCCTCTGCAATCTTATCTAAAAACACAGATCTAATTATACACCCATTTCTCCAAATTCTTGCAATTTGTGCTAAATCTAAATCCCATTTAAACTCTTTAGAAGCAATCTTTAAAAGATGAAAACCCTGAGAATATGATATTAATTTAGAAGCATATAAAGAGTCATGAACCTCCTGAGGCTCAGGCGTTGGTATCTTTCCAAACACCCTTTTATATCTACTAGCTAAATTTACCCTAAACTCTTTTTGAGAAGATAGAGATCGTTCAAAAACTGCAGATGAAATCAAATTCAACGGAACTCCGAGCTCCATTGCATTATTTACAGATAATTTTCCTGTACCTTTTTGACCTGCAGCATCCAATATCTTATCTATCATATACTCTCCATCATTATCTTTGTAAGAGAGTATCTTTGCGGTAATTTCCACTAGATAACTATCTAATTTCCCTGTATTCCATAACTCAAAGAGTTTAGCCATCTGCTGATTATCCATGCCACTCATATGTTTTAAAGAGTAGTAAGCCTCAGAAATCAACTGCATATCACCATATTCAATTCCATTATGAACCATCTTAACAAAGTGCCCAGACCCGCCAGATCCGATCCATTCACAACAAGGAGAGCCATCGTTAGCCTTTGCAGAAATAGCATAAAAGATCTCTTGCAGATGTGGCCAAGCCTCAAAAGAACCACCTGGCATAATTGAAGGACCATTTAAAGCACCCTCCTCTCCTCCTGATATTCCAGCACCAACATAATGCACGCCTTTTGATGTTACATAATCTACTCTCTTAGATGTGTCTAAATGGTTTGAATTGCCACCATCCACAATAATATCACCTTTGTCTAAGAGTGGTAATAGAGAATCAATAACCATATCTACAGCTATTCCAGCTCTTACCATTAAAACTATTTTTCTAGGAGATTTAAGAGACTGTATAAAATCTTCTAAATCACTAAATCCCTCAATTTTTTTTCCAAAAGCTCTACCTTTTATAAAACTATCTGTAACACTATGTGTTCGATTATAAACAGATGCTTTATACCCTTTACTTTCAATATTTAAGACTAGATTCTCGCCCATTACGGCTAAACCTATAACTCCTATATCAGATTTTTCCATTATATTAGTTTTTAATATACATTTGTATTAATGTTCATATAACAAAAGCCAAAAATAAATGTTTAAAAAATATATTATAGCCATAATTATACTAGTTTCTATACTCTCTTGTAAAAATACCAATTCTAAAATCCCAATTGATAATTTAGAGAACAATAGACTTGAGAAGTACAACTCTCTTTTTGAAATAAAGGTACCTCCAATTATCAAAGATAGAGATAAAATCGAACAGTATATTGCCAATAACTTTTGGAACGATACCATTTTTATAGATACCTCTATGTTTGCTATCTCTCATGAAAAGATAAAAAAACATATGTACAACTATTTTATTTTTCTCTCAGAAATAAATCCAAAAGAGATGAAAAAATCTATTGAGAAATATGTATCAAAGATTGCTATATGTGACTCTATTACTCAAAATGATGTCATAAATTTTTCAATTAAATTTTTGGACGACCCCAACTCTCCTGCATTAAACGAAGATATATATATAGTTTTTTTAAACAACCTCATAAAATCAGGCATTGGAAGTAGCGATGTCTATATCAACTATTTAACTCGTGCACTTAAAAACAGACCTGGCGATGTAGCAACTAATTTCTCTTTTATTTCTAATAGAGGAAAAGAGTCTACACTACATAGTATTAACGCAGATTATATCATTCTTCTATTTTATGATCCAGAATGTCGCAGTTGCGTAGAATATTTTAACCTAGTCGATAAATTAACAGAATCTATTACAAAAGTAAAACTAACAAAATTGGCAATATATACTGGAGAGAATGCGGAGTTATGGCTAGAGGAGTCCTTTAATAAGAAGCCAGACTGGATATGTGGTTTTAATAATGATTATTCAATAACAACTAATAAATTATACGACAGAAGGGCTACTCCGTCGGTCTACATACTAGACAGATCTAAACGTGTTCTTATGAAAGATGTCTCCCCCGTAAAATTCAAAACTTTCATTCAATCCATTAGCACTCAATAATCTCATTTAGATTGAGATACCACAAATAGCCTCTTACATAAGCAATACCAGTCTCTCTTAGTAATCTGGTATATCTCTCAATTTGTCTAATATGAGATCTCTCTTTTTTCTCTCCAAACTTAAAGTCAATTACAATAGCATCTGCCGAAAGTAACACCCTATCTGGGCGAGATATTGAGCCATCTATTTCAATAATTTCCAACTCATTAAAAACTCTATAATTTCCTCCAAACCATCCTCTATCTCTAACAGACTCTAACATATGGGTTAGCTCTTTTTCTATATATTCAGACTCCACACTATCAATCAATCCTGCTTTATTAGCCCAATTAATTGCCTTTGGCAAATCCTCTTCAATCACAACTCTGGAGAGTATCTCGTGCATCAATATACCATAAGATCTTAAGCTTTTTTCGGCATAATACTCTTCTCCTTTTAGTGTTAATTTTAGCCTCTCTCCAATTGGTGTAAAGTTCCCTACAGGAATAGATATATCCCCTTTATCGTCGATAACGCTCTCACTAAAACTCCATTCTCCAAAATCTAAGGAATTGTTTGAGTCTATACTATTGACATATTTACTATATAAATGTTCAGAAATTGTTTTATCATCTATTTTATCAATATCAAATTTTTGAGAAACCACAATCAACTCATTTTCTGCTCTTGTAAAAGCAACATAAGCTATATTAATATTATCTATAGCTGCCTTTCTTTTTTCCAAAAGATAATCTTGCCTAAACCAAGAGTTAATCAGTTTTTTCTGATATGACACTGGAACAATTGATAAATTGTTAATATGTTCCGACGGGCATTTTGCCCAAATTATAGGAGAATTTTTTTCATGATCAAAAGGCATATCAAAAAATGGTAAAATAACAACTGGCAATCCAAGCCCTTTTGATTTATGAATTGTCATTACATTAATTGAATTCTGACCAGATGGCGATGAGATTGCCTTTTTACCACCCTTAAGATCCCACCACTTTATAAATGAAGCTAAATCTGCTCTCTCTTTTTGGGTATACTCCAATACTACGTCCAAAAAAGAGTTTATAAAGATTGAATCAGAATCTGTAATCTTATCTCTTAGCACATCAATAATCTCTTCACACATAGAATATAGAGAGAAGGTATTAGAAAATTTTATCAAGTCAATCTCTAAATTCAATAAATCTATGACCTCTTTATTTATTTTACTATTTGGATTCTCAATATATCTTAATATAGATATAACTTTTTTAATAATCAGTGAGCTAGAGATGTACAAAGCCTCATCGGAAATAACAGGATAATCTAATTCCAAAAGACGTGTAACAATAAACTCAGCCTCCTTATTAGCTCTTACAAGAAAAAAGATTTGATTATATGTGTATCCATTATTTATTAACCTCTCCAAAGTTAATATTGAATAGGCCAATGACTCCTCTCTCCAATTATCTATAGTAGCGGTTTTGGGTATAAATTTTAAGTGAACATGGCCATCTAAACTCTCTTTTGTACTTGGCAATCTTTGAACCGATTTTTCATATATTTTTTCTATTGAATCTAATCTTTCATCTTGTGCTAGATCTTCAATATCGCGTTTAACATAATTATCAGCAGCTCTAGAAAGGGATATAAAAAAATCATTATTGAAATCAACAATATTTTTTGATGATCGCCAGTTTGTATCTAAATCTATCTCTTCTATATAATTTAACGGTAAATCATTAAAAATTTGGCTATTTAAAAGATCGGAGTCAGAACCCCTCCAACGATAAATACTCTGCTTTACATCTCCTACTAATAAATTATCGTACCCCATGGATAGACTATTATTTACTAATGGCTTAAAATTATCCCACTGAATTTTTGAGGTATCTTGGAATTCATCCAACATAAAATGATCTATTCTTGTTCCAATTTTCTCATATATAAAAGGAGCGTCATTTCCATCAATTATTCTGTTAAGAATCTCTGTTGTTTGAGGTATAAGAACAATGTTTTTACCACCTGTATATACATTTAACCACTTTTCAATATCCGATAAAAGGCCCAAAGTATAAATATTATCTAGAATAAGTTTTTTAGATACATATTCAGAATATCTACTAGAAAAAAGTAAAACATAGTCTTTAATACAATCGTTCAAACCATTATTATAAGCCTCAGATACTTTGCTTGCTATAGCGGGGTCTTTGTCTGCACTCTTTTTAGTCATCCACCCCTCCAAATTATCCTCTAACGATATAAATGAATTTGAAGGCTCTGATATCTCTTTTTTATCTATTATTTTATAAAAGAGATTAAATGGTGTTCTGGATCCTCCTTTAAAATTAGATGCATCACCCACTGTACGACTAATTATGCTTATTGCTTTTTTCGCAATAGAAAATGCCTCTTTATTTATTGAATCAATACTATTTTTTAGGGAATCTGCTATTTGAATTATATCATTTTTTTGAAATAGCCTATTTTCAGATACTCGCTTCTCTCTATAACTCTCCTTGAGTATCTCTTTTGAAAGGCTTTCCAAAGCACTTTTTACATTCCATGTTTTACCTCCTTCTATCTGATTATATAGAAGCTTTGTTAACCAATCTATTAATATCTGAGAATCGGCATCTCCCTCTTCTAGATTGAATAACATATTATCAATAGATTCAGAAAGGGCCGAATCTATATCTAACTCCACACTGTATGAGCCGCTTCTGCCAATTTCGCGCGCGAAGGCTCTCATAGTATTTTGAAAAAATTTATCAATCGTTGTTATAGAGAAGGAGGAGTAATCGTGAAGAATATGTATTAAACTATCTTTAGATCTGCTATCCGTTTGTGATATTTGATATAGAGTCTCAATAACTCTTCTTTTCATCTCTTCAGTTGCCTTATTTGTAAAGGTTACAGCAAGAATATTCCTATGAGAAGATCTATTATTACTCAATAACTTCAAATACTCTTGAGTTAAAGTATATGTCTTTCCAGATCCTGCAGAAGCTTTTATAACCTTAATTTTACCCATAACAAAACAACGTATTAAACTAATGACAAATAGATTTTAGATAACATCTATCACATATATCTTTATTATTGGTCCCAATAAAATCCACACTATCGTCAAATATTTGAGAAATCAACTCCTTAAGATAAGACTCATATTTTTCCTTAACATTATTTATTGTCAAGCTTTTGCACAAATCTGCTTCTCGTAATGAGTAAACCGACATTATATCATTTAGGCTTAGATCACATAAGACTGAGTAAAAAAGCATTTGAAAAGCAACAGAATTTCTACTTTTATCGGCAGACTTAAAAAGATCTCCTATATCCTTAAAATCTAAATTAGCCTTGCCTGTTTTATAATCAATTATCTCAATACTATTTGAATTGATACATAAATCTTCTCTATCTATAAAGCCTTTTAAATTTACCACCAAATTATCTGAAACAACAAATTCTTTGAAAACTCTTCTCTCTGAATCTTTATAAATAAAAGGTGCTTTTGATAGATCAAATTTTAATATCATATCAACATATCTATTAATCAGCCTCTTTACTATAAGATAATACCCTTTTATATCACTAATACCTTTTGTCTGCTCAAAAGATCTGTCTATACAAGCATCTATTTTTTGTTTATCTTTTAATAGAGATCTAACTATTTGAGATGTAATTGTAACTCCTTTATAATCTGAATAGAGATAACTCATAGTATTGTGGAAAATAGTTCCAAATTCATTATTAGCAATATCTTGGGTAACC
The DNA here is from genome assembly GCA_001603425.1 of Bacteroidales bacterium Bact_08. GTDB lineage: Bacteria > Bacteroidota > Bacteroidia > Bacteroidales > UBA932 > Bact-08. The sequence goes on along the minus strand of LUYZ01000120.1, from coordinate 1,541 downwards.
TCAGTCTCCTCTTTAATATTAATTATATTTGAATAATAAAACTTTAGAGGACAATCAATATAATTATTTAATGAAGAGGCAGATAATGCTGACTCTCCATTCTTTGCATAGAGTTGATTCAATGCAAATATGGTTGACTTATCTCTTTTTTTACATATTGGCTCTCTCTTAGAAAAATTGACACTAAATGTGAGAGGCTGATTCTTTATATCTATATTATACTGATATTTAAGCTGCAAAACAAAACGACTTATCTCTCCACTCTTTAAACCATCGGTTCTTGTATCGTATAATAGTGTAACATTTTTTGCTCTAGAAATAAGCCGATAAAAGTTATATGAGGAGATAGCATCTTCATGCTCTCTAACAGGCATTGCAAATCCTCTTCGCAAATTATATGGGATAAATGAGTTCCCACGGCTTTTAGGTGGCAGAATCCCCTCATTTACAGAGCATATGAATATATTATCAAAATCTAACAATCTTGTCTCAAGAAGGCCCATAATCTGTAACCCAGCTAAAGGCTCTCCTTTAAATGGAATAGAGATATTATTTAGCATCTGAACTAAAATTTTTGAAAGAGTCTCTCTTTTCATGGGTACTAAAAATTCCCTAATTTTCAATAAAGAAGATCTAGCATAAAAAATAAACTCTCTCTCCAATTGATCTGAGTTTTGATCTTTTGCTATATAATCAAAAATTGACACAATCAAATCACATACTTCAAGAGAATTACATAATGTATCTCTTTTAATCTGTTCAGAAAAAAGAAGAGCTATAAAAGGATCACTATCTCTAATAAATGATGGTTGGACATATATAATCTGATCTCTATTTATCTTTTCAATAATTTGGATTGCACTCTCAGAAGATAACCTTTTTACATAACTATGTTTTAAAATAGCAATTACGCTTTTATAGTAATAACCTCTATTATCTTTAACAATATCTAACAAACTCTCAATTAGAGAAATTAATGCAGACCCCCTTAATGGATAGCCCATTGTAACATTTACCTCTTTTATTGAATCTGGTAAAGAGTATAGTAGTGGCATCAATAAAGATTCATCTGGTAATACAACAGCACTCTCTATATTATGTTCCTGCTTTGATAGAAGAGATGAAACAATCTTAGCTTGACTAACTGATGATTGTGATGGTATAAGGGTAAATTTAGTATCTATTGTATCACTAATATCTACTTTTATATCGGAAGGATATCTTTTAATATTTTGAGAAATATATTGAGATGCTATATTGCTATTATCAACAACCATTTTACCATAGAAATCCCAATAAAAATCTGCCACTCCCAAAGACTTAATATAATCAAAAATAGCCTCTTCACAGCTATTTATATTATTAAATCCCACAAAAACAACTTTTCTATATAACAATAACGATTCTAACTTAGACAGCTCTCCAACAACCTCTCTAAAAATCAACCCTTCATATCCACAATTTTTTTCCAAAAGCTCTTTTTTGAAATCTGAATAAATCAAATACATAATAGACCATAAACTTACAAACTCCTCTTTGCT
>LUYZ01000012.1 GCA_001603425.1 Bacteroidales bacterium Bact_08 | reverse complement strand
GGACCCCCTGCTCCCAAAGCAGGTGCGCTAGCCAACTGCGCCACACCCCGATATGTTTCCTTTTGTAAAGGGAGTGCAAAGGTAATATCTTTTTTTAATTTATCAAAAAATTAATAAAAAAATTAATTATTTTTTTTGAATAACTCCAATTTTATTTGTAACTACTTTGTATTTAGGGTCTTCAATAATATTTACATCAATAATATCATCTGCATTCTTCAATAGTTGTCTGCAGTCTGCAGAGAGATGCCTAAGATGAACTTTTTTCCCAACCTTATTATACCTTTCGGTTAATTTATTTAGAGCCTCAATTGCAGACATATCAACAACTCTACTCTCTTTAAAATCTATTATAACCTCTTCTGGATCTGAAATAATATCAAATTTCTCTGAAAAAGCTGCCACAGATCCAAAAAAGAGAGGACCATAAATTTCGTAATGTTTTATTCCATTTTCATCTATGCTTTTTCTTGCGCGTATTCTTTTTGCATTATCCCATGCAAATACTAGTGCAGATATTATAACTCCAATTATAACTGCTAATGCTAGGTTATGGACAATTGCTGTAATTAGCGTTACTGTTACCATTACAAAAATATCTGACTTTGGAAACTTTGTAAAGGTGTTTAAACTAGCCCATTCAAATGTACCTATGGCGACCATTATCATGAGCCCTGTAAGAGCAGCCATGGGAACTTTTTCAATTAGTGAAGAGCCAAACATTACAAATATTAAAAGCATTACTGCTGCAACTACTCCTGATACTCTACTTCTTGCTCCATTAGAAGTGTTTATTAGACTTTGACCAATCATAGCACATCCACCCATACCCGAAAATAGACCAGATAGAGTATTTGCTACGCCTTGTGCAAACGATTCTTTATTAGCATTTCCTCTTGTCTCGGTGATTTCATCTACAATATTAAGTGTTAATAAACTTTCAATTAGGCCAACTCCAGCAACAATCGCTGAATAGGGTAAAATAATCATTAGAGTCTCAAATGTATATGGTATTTTTGGTATATTAAAAGGAGGGAAGCTTCCCTTTATAGATGCAATATCTCCTACAGTTTTTGTTTCAATATTCAAGAAATAAACAATTCCAAAAATAGTTAGGATTGCAATTAATGACGATGGAATAACCTTTGTTATTTTTGGAAGCCCCCATATTATAAACATGGTTAGGAGTACTAGTCCTAAAATAGTATAAAGAGGAGCTCCTGTCAGCCAGATACCAGAATTATCTTTAAACTGAGTTAGTTGGGACATAAATATAATTATAGCAAGACCATTAACAAATCCAAAAATTACAGGGTGAGGTACAAGTCTTATAAATTTACCCAGCTTTAGTATTCCAGCTCCCATTTGAAAGATACCTGCTAAAATTACAGTGGCAAAAATATACTCCACCCCATGACTTTTTGCTAGTGCAACAATAACAATTGCTATTGCACCTGTAGCGCCACTTATCATACCAGGCCTTCCACCAAAGATAGAGGTGACTAATCCCATCATAAATGCTGCGTAAAGTCCAGTTAGCGGAGATAGTCCTGCTATTAAAGCAAAAGCTACGGCCTCTGGTATAAGAGCTAATGCTACAGTCAGTCCAGATAGAATTTCGGTTTTGTAATTAATTTGGTTAGAGAAGGAGAATGTGTTTAGAATTTGCTTCATTTGTTATAGAAAAGTTAGTATTTAGAGAAAAAAAAAACTGAGCATTGCCCAGTTTTTTTATTTGGCGGTGAGAGGGGGATTCGAACCCCCGGAACCCTTACGAGTTCGGCAGTTTAGCAAACTGCTGGTTTCAGCCACTCACCCATCTCACCATTACCCCCCGATTGCTAAAATCGGGGATGCAAAGATACTAATTCTTTTTAATGTTCAAAATAATTTGATTTAAAAAGGGTTTATAGTTCTATTTTTGCGGTTTTGCAATATTCTCTCTCATCTCTGTGTCTGCTTGAATGTTACGGAATTTATAATAATCCATAATACCCATGTTGCCAGAACGGAATGCCTCTGCCATTGCCAATGGAATTTGTGCCTCAGCCTCAATTACCTTAGCTCTAGCCTCTTGTGCTTTTGCTTTCATCTCTTGCTCTAATGCTACTGCCATAGCTCTCTTCTCTTCTGCTCTTGCTTGTGCAATATTTTTATCGGCATTAGCTTGGTCCATTTGAAGTACAGCTCCAATGTTACGTCCAATATCGATATCAGCAATATCAATAGATAGAATTTCAAATGCTGTTCCAGCATCTAGGCCTTTCATTAATACTACTTTAGATATTGAGTCTGGGTTCTCTAAAACAGATTTGTGTGATTCTGCAGAACCAATACTAGATACTATTCCTTCTCCAACTCTTGCAAGTACGGTCTCTTCTCCAGCACCTCCAACAAGCTGCTTAATATTAGCTCTAACAGTTACACGAGCTTTAGCAATAAGTTGAATACCATCTTTTGCTACAGCAGTAACTGGAGGCGTGTTAATTACTTTTGGGTTTACAGACATTTGAACAGCTTCAAATACATCTCTACCTGCTAAATCTATAGCGGCAGCCATTTTAAAGTTTAAAGCAATATTTGCTTTATCGGCCGATATAAGCGCATTAACAACCTTTGGAACATTTCCTTTGGCCAAAAAGTGTGCTTCCAGTTCATTTGGATTAAGTTCGAGGCCAGCTTTAGTTCCTGTAACCATGGCCATTACAATTGTTCCAGGGGGAACTTTTCTCCAGCGCATAAGAACAAGCTGTATCAATGATATTTTTACTCCGGAAATCAGGGCTTGGAACCACAATGTGATTGGTATAAACCATAGTAGGATAATTAGGCCTACTATTGAGATACCAATCCAAACCAGAAATAGTGTCATCTCTTCCATAATTTAGTCTATTAGTTTAACAATAATTGTGTTATCTTCTATTTTAATAATTTTAACTGTTTCTCCACTATTAATTATACCATCCAAAGATTTCACCTCTGCTTCTGTAGATTTAAATCTAACTTTACCAATAGGAGATAATCTAGCAGTTACTGTTCCTATCTCTCCAATAGACAAGCTATTTTCCTCAATAGTTGTATTTACCTTAGATTTAATACTATCGTTTAGAGTGAGTTTTTTCCAGGTGTTAGATCTTAGTATAACCCATGTAAATATAATCAAAATAAATATAATAGCCCCAAGAATAATTAATCCGGTTGTGGCTCCATACATACTAAAAGATACAAAAACAGCTCCAATTAGGGAGAGTACTCCCAGGATTCCTGCTATTCCAATACCTGGAATAATTAGAACTTCTATTGCTATTAAAAGAAGTCCAATGGCTATAAGTGTTATTATAAGTCCCATAATTTATGGTGTTTAAGTTCTAGTTGCGTGTAATCTCTTCAATAGAGATCTGCTCTCCACCAATCTCCTCTATTAATTTTAGAAGATTTTGAGCTTCGGCTCTATTTGTAAAAGGACCAATGAAATATATATCTTTTCCATTATCAACCCCTTTTGCTATATCTCTGTCGGTATTGGAGCGAATGATATCTAAAACTCTATCAGGTATGCCAGATGGGTATCCAGAAAGTTTTACTTGATATGATGCCACTTGATCTACTCTCTGTTCTAATGTACGTGCGCTCCTTAAGTTAATGCTCTCTCCATTGTTAAATGCTGCAATTATAGCATTTGGAAATCCTGCTCTCTTTACTCTGTTAAGAGCTTGTTGAGCCTCTTGGTATGTATAAAATTGACCAGCATAGTATATCCACCTTCCAGATGCATTTCTATTCTCAAAAATAGGTCTTAATCCTCTAAATGTTGCTAGGTTAGTGCTTCTGTTTCCAACAGAAAATAGCTGTACTCGATAAACTAACTCTTTTGGTATCTCCATGTTTTCTGCAAATTCGGATAGATCCTTTACATCAAAAGTGTAGTCAAAAAGTTCAATTGGTTCAAGTATATTTATAGATGGGAAAAGGCCAAGGTTATTAGTGGTGTAGTTTACCTCAATTTTTTTAGCTTCATTTTTTTTCTCAGGAGTTGCCTTAGAATTAAAAAACTCTTCATTTCTAGGTAGTAGCCTACCTTTTGTTAGAAAGTTCATCTCTAATGATTGAAGATTTTGGTTAACTATAGTCAATTCCTCTCTGTATTTTAATATGTTAAGTTCATCTTCGGAAATTTTTCTCTCTAAAAACATTATATCTTCTTGTTTAGAAAGAGTTGTGTATAAATGCCTACTTTTCTTTAGCTCTGTATTTAGGCTATCAATAATATATTGAATAGATTTACTCTGAATAAGAAATCTTCTATACTCCTCAACATCTGGTTCTAGAAATCTCTCAGATGTGTTGGGCTTAATCTCCTCCTTATCTCTCTTGACAGGGCTATTTAATAGTGCAATCTCTTTTGCCGATGTATGATCGATGGCTCTTTTGATTGAAGTGGGCTCATAGTTTAATACATATATTGTGATAGAGTCCAAAGAGGAGTGTTCGCGGGTTGATGAAAAAATTGTATAGCTAAGATCTGGTGAGTGTATAAGGAGTAAATCGTCATGAGGAGAAGAAAAAGGGAATCCCATATTTTGTGGTGTATTCCAATCGTTTGTTATAGGATCTCTCTCAGAAAAATAGAGGTCAAAGCCACCCATCCCAAAATGGCCATTTGAAGAGAAATAGAGCCTATTTCCATCTACACTAAGATATGGAAAAAGCTCGTCTTTAGGTGAGTTTATATTTGAATTCAACCTTTCGGGCGCACTCCAATTATCTTGATCAATAAATTTTGTCACATATATATCCCAGTTTCCTTTATCTGTCATAGCAGAAAAATAGATTTCGGTATTGTTGTTTCTGTAATAAATTGGAGATAAAAGAGGGTGTTTGCCATTTGTAAGCTTGGTTGGAGGTATGATGAATGTGCTATCTGGAACAAAAGGATAGTGAAGATAAAACAGATCTTTTTCTAAAGCTATTTTTGAGATTACGGTAGGATTAGTACCGAACTGTAGCATATTAAGCCCATTTTCACATTCGGCAATCTCTTTGTAAATTTTTATTCTGTATAGAGAGTCGGTATTGTTCTCTAATAGGGTTTCTAGAATGTCAAGTGCTTTTTTAAAATTGTACTCCTTTTTTAATTTTAGCGCATGGGAAAAATCATCTTGCTTATTTTGAGAGTGAGCAGGAGATAATAGTAGTATAAACGTTAAAATAATTAGTAGAGAAATCAATTTTTTCATACATTGCGCAATATAAAGAGTAACAAAAGTACTAATTTCTTTATATTTTGGGAAAAAATACTACTTTTGTGCTCTAATTTTCGTTGAATTATATAATTTAAACAAAATATTCCATGCAAAGTAAAGGAGCCATCAGACTTGTGGCAATTTTAATCGCGTTAGCCTGCATTTACCAGTTATCATTTACATGGGCTACTAGAAATCAGGAGAGCAAAGCTCGTGCCTATGCACAGAGAGCTGTTGAAAAAGAGATTAATTCTCCAGCATTTAATCAAATCTCGGAATTGGACAGAGCTTTTTATCTGGACTCTTTATCAAGAGTTAAGGAGAGGTTCTATATAGATTCAATCTCATCTGAAAAGGTGTTTTTTGGATTTACCTACAAAGAGGTTAAAGAGAAGGAGATCAATTTGGGTCTAGACCTAAAAGGAGGTATGAACGTAATGCTTGAGGTTAGCGTTCCAGATTTAGTTCTGGCCCTTGCTAATAATAGTACAAATCCTCTGTTTGTTGAGGCAATGACTTTAGCTCAAAGCAATCTCTCTCCATCAAGAACAGATTTTATTGTACTTTTTGGTGAAGCTTGGGAACAGGTAGCTCCAGGTCAGAGAATGTCTCAGATATTTGGAACTTATGAGATGAGAGATAAGATTAAGCCAGAGACATCTAACTCAGAAGTGCTTAAGGTAATTAGAGAGGAGTCAGAAAGTGCTATCTCAAACTCATTTAATGTTTTAAGAAACAGAATAAGAAGATTTGGTGTTACTCAGCCAAATATTCAAAAAATTGGTAATACTGGCAGAATTTTAGTTGAACTTCCTGGAGTTAAGGAGCCTGCTCGTGTACGTAAACTTCTTCAAGGTACAGCTTCTTTGGAGTTTTGGGAAACATATGAGAATAGTGAGATATACTCATATCTTGCTGAGGCTAATAGAGCCATCAAAGAGATGGAGAGTGATATTAATCCAGAGCAAGATGCAGCAGAGTTAACTCAGCAAGAGGTCTCAGATACTACTTCTGCAGAAGGATCTCTTTTGGCAGAACTTAAGGCCGATTCTGATATCACTTCGGAAGATGCTTTATTTATGAAAGAGAATCCTCTATTCTCAGTCCTTTATCCTAATGTATATCAAGGACAACTAATGTCGGGTCCTGTTGTTGGAAGGGCTCACTATAGAGATACAGCTAGAATTGGCGAGTGGTTAAGAAATCCAAGAATTGCTTCGGTATTTCCTTCGGATCTTAGATTATTGTGGAGTGTGAAACCAATCGACGCTGCTGAGATAACCTATGAGTTAATAGCTATAAAATCTACAACAAGAGATGGAAGAGCTCCGTTGGATGGTGGTGTTATAACAGATGCTAATAAATCTTTTGGTAATACTGGCGCTACTCCTAGAGTAGATATGGCTATGAATGCAGAGGGTGCAAGAATTTGGGCAGGAATGACTGCTAATAATATTGGACGCTCTATAGCTATTGTATTAGATGATATGGTTTACTCTTTTCCTAGAGTAAATTCTGAAATAACAGGAGGTAGATCTGAGATTTCTGGTAATTTTACCATTAGTGAGGCAGATGACTTAGCTAACGTCCTTAAGTCTGGTAAATTACCAGCACCTGCAAGAATTGTTCAGGAGGCGGTAGTTGGTCCAAGTTTAGGTTCTGAATCAATCAATGCGGGATTAATCTCTTTTGCAATTGCCTTTTTGTTAGTTCTAATCTATATGATTCTTTTCTATAGTGGAGCAGGTTTGGTTGCAAATATTGCCTTATTGACCAATGTCCTATTTTTATTTGGAGCTTTGGTTTCATTTGGTGCTATCTTAACACTTCCGGGTATTGCTGGTATAGTTCTTACATTGGGTATGGCTGTGGATGCAAACGTTATAATTTATGAGCGTATCAGAGAGGAGTTAAAAGCTGGCAAGGCTCTTAGATTAGCAATTTCAGATGGATATAAAAACGCATATTCTGCAATTGTAGATGGTAACTTAACAACAATTATAACAGGTATAGTTTTAGCGATATTTGGTTCAGGTCCTGTTCAAGGTTTTGCTACAACATTGGTTATTGGTATCATCACATCATTAATAACATCTATTTTCATAACAAGACTTGTTTTTGATTGGAGATTAAATAAGGGTAAGAATATTACTTTTGATAATAGGTATACCAGAAATTTCCTACAAAATACAAAGATTGATTTTGTTGGAATGAGAAAATATGCATATATATTCTCAATAGTTGTTACAATAATTGGTCTCGGATTTATTTTTGGAAAAGGCTTCTCATATGGAGTTGATTTTACAGGTGGTCGTACATATGTTGTAAGATTCGATCAGGATGTTTCTGTTGGAGATGTAAGAAGTGCTCTATTTAATGAGTTCGAAGAGTCAATTGAAGTTAAACAATTTGGTGGTGGAAGTCAAATGAAAATCACTACTAAGTATATGATTAATGATAATTCATCAGATACGGATGCTCTTGTGGATTCAAAAGTTTATAATGCTTTAAAAGATTTCTTTGTTACTCCAATGACTCTGGATAGCTTTACTGCAACAACAGATAATCCAAATGGAATAGTTAGCTCAGAGAAGGTGGGTCCAACTATTGCAGACGATATTAAGAGAGACGCAGTTATTGCTGTGATTATTGCTCTTATTGCAATCTTCTCATATATTGCAATAAGGTTTAATAACTGGAGTTGGGGAACAGGTGGTTTAGTTGCACTTGTTCATGATGCTCTATTTGTTATGAGTTTCTTTGCGATATTCACAGGTATATTGCCATTTAGTTTGGATGTAGATCAATCATTTATTGCTGCAGTACTGACTATAATTGGTTACTCTATTAACGATACTGTGGTTATTTTTGATAGAATTAGAGAGTACAAAACTTTATATCCTAAGAGAGATTTAAAAGATAATATTAATGACGCATTAAATAGTACTTTATCTAGAACTATTAATACTGGTTGTACTACATTGGTTGTTCTATTATCTATTGCAATTTTTGGAGGTGAGGTAATCAGAGGTTTCTCTGTAGCTTTAATAGTTGGTGTGGTTATTGGTACATACTCTTCGTTATTTGTTGGTACTCCAATTGTTTATGACCTATTTAGTAGAAAAAATAAAAATCTAGCTACAAAAAATAATTAATTATTATTATTAATTGATATCTATGGGCTGACTAATTAATTTAGTCAGCCTTTTTTTGTTTTTGCCCTTATTTATTTTCAACTTTGCATGAGATTAATATAAAAAATTACAATATGAAACTTCCTTTTGCAGAATCGTACAAAATTAAAATGGTAGAGACCATTAGAAAAAGCTCTAGAGCAGAGCGAGAGCAGTGGATCAAAGATGCAAAATACAATCTATTTAACTTAAAGAGTGATCATGTGTTTATTGACCTTCTTACTGATTCTGGTACTGGGGCTATGAGTGATAAGCAGTGGTCGGCAATGATGGAGGGAGATGAGAGCTATGCTGGTGCACGCTCATATTTCAATTTAAAGAGCAGTATTAGTGATATTACAGGCTTTGACTACTTCTTGCCAACACATCAAGGTAGAGCAGCAGAAAACGTCCTATTTTCGGCCTTAGTTAAGGAGGGTGATGTTTTGCCAGGAAACTCTCATTTTGATACCACAAAGGGTCATATTGAGTTTAGAAGAGCTGTAGCGCTTGATTGTACTATAGATGATGCAAAAGACACAACCAAAGAGCTTCCATTTAAGGGTAATTTAGATCTTAATAAACTAGAAGATGCTTTAAAGAGCTACCCTAAAGAGAGAATACCTTGTATAATTGTTACTGTTACAAATAATACTGCTGGTGGTCAACCTGTATCTATGGAAAATATCAAAGGAGTATCGGCACTAGCAAAGAGATATGGTATAAAGGTACTTTTTGACTCTGCAAGATTTGCAGAAAATGCATATTTTATTAAGACTAGAGAGGAGGGATATTCACATAAAAGTGTTGTTGAAATATGCCAAGAGATGTTCTCATATGCAGATTTTATGACCATGTCGTCAAAAAAAGATGCGATAGTTAATATGGGAGGATTTGTTGCTTTTAGAAATAAAGAGGATTGGAATGCTTGCCAGATGTATACTATAATGTATGAGGGCTTTATTACTTATGGAGGAATGTCGGGAAGAGATATGAACGCACTTGCTCAAGGCCTAAGAGAGGGAACAAACTTTGAATATCTCGAAACTAGAATCAAGCAGGTTGAATATTTAGGAGCAAAGCTAGATGAGTATGGTATTCCCTACCAAAGGCCTGTTGGCGGTCATGCTATCTTTGTGGACGCAAAGCGAATTCTTACAAATGTTCCTAAAGAGGAGTTTGTTGCTCAGACTTTGGGAATAGAACTATACTTGGAGGGTGGAATAAGAGGTGTTGAAATTGGTGCTCTTTTAGCCGATAGGGACCCTCAAACTAGGGAGAATAGATATCCAGCTTTAGAGCTACTTAGATTGGCTATTCCTAGAAGAGTATATACAAATAATCATATGGACTATATAGCAGCTGCACTTAAAAATGTCTATGATAGGAGAGATACTATAACTAGAGGTTATATGATAGCAAAAGAGCTACCTATTATGAGGCATTTTACAGTTGAATTAGAGCCCGCTAAGTAGTTTATTTGGGTATCATTTAATCTTCTGAATTTATATTTTCACTTGCCACTTTACTCTCTTTCACCATGTAATTGAGAGTAAATGTGGCAATTATAAAATAGATTGCGGTCTGTATCCACAAAGCAATATATTCGAATCTTATTTGAGATAGAGTAGCCCCTGTAGAATTCATTTTAACGTAACCTTGGACACCATGTGTTGCTGGAAATATATATGAAAAATATCTCCAAAAATCTGGCATACCAGATCTTGGCCACGGAAGACCGGATAGGAAAAGTAAGACAACAGAGCTAAAGAGGAATGCTATAAAGCCTGTCTCTCGATTTTTTATAAATATAGAGAGACTCATAGAGAAAAATATGGTAGATAGTAAAAAAGGGAGCATTAATTTATATATTTCCCATATATTCCCAATTCTAGGAAGGTTAAAAATAATTGGAATTAGGCCTATGACATATGCGCTAATTAGGCTATATAGAGTAAAATAGGTTGCAGCCCTCCCTAAAACTACTCGATATATCCCTTTACCAATGAGATGATCGGGAATTAGAGTATGTTTTTTATTCTCTTCTCTAGCTGTTCCTGCTAGCATACCAATTCCAAAAAATAGAGTTTGATGGATAATAAGAATTAGAATTCCTGGTATTAGAAAGCTTGCATAGCCACCCCCTGGATTAAATAAAGCAACTTCAGTAGCATTGATTGCTCTTGAGAGTTGTTGTGCATTGTATCCATACGTCCCAATATTATTATATCTATCTAAATGGATCAAATTACTTTGTTCTAGCATTACTCGATTTGTTGCAGTAAGAAATCCCTTATAGTATAAGAAGCTACTCATGTCGCTATAAACCGAAATATGGGCCTGCTCATGCTTTGCAATCTTAGAGTGAAAGTCTTTAGGAAAGTAGATTATTCCATGTACTTTTTGTCTTTTTAATAGGTCGGATGCCTCTTCCAAATTAGAACAACTCTCTTTCAATAATACTTCTGGTGTTGCATCGAGTTTTTTTAGGAATTCACGACTCTCTTTAGATGCAGAGTTATCTACAACGGCAATGGGTATTTTGTATATGTTTTCCGTCATATACAAACTATTGTAAATAAGAGGATATAACATTCCTCCTAGAAAGAATATAATCATCACACCCTTGTCTCTAAAAATCTGTTTGAATTCGTTAATATAGACCCACTTTAGATCATTAAGACCAGTTATAATATGTTGGATTAAACTCTGTTTTTTCATTTATATGCTCAATTTGGCTATTTAATTGAATAATTCATTTTAATTGCAGCCTCCTTTAGTCTATAGTATACAACAAAAGGCAATATTAAAAAAGACATTATTGCGCATAGGTGTATTATAGATACAGATGGCCCTGCACCAAGTAGCGCCTCTTTTACATAGAATAGATAGTAGTGTCTTACGGGGAAAAGCAGGCTTGCTCCTTGTGCCATAGGGGGCATTGCCTCTATTGGAAAGGTAAATCCCGTATATGTTACAGAAAGAATAGAAAATATTGCACCAATACTAATTGCTACTCTTAAAACAGGTAAAAGGCCTATAATGAATATTCCTACAGCTTGAGCTGCTAAAACCAAAAGGATTGTCCCAAAGGAAAATAGGATAAACGATCCATTCATTGGGAAATTCATAGTTTTAAAAATAAGTACATTGCCAGATAATCCTATTATGATAAAGAGAATTGTGTATGGGGCAAGTTTTCCTGCTAAACCAACTGCAAGGGAGTAGTTACTCTTCTTTAGCCAGCTTTTTGATGTTCTATTTTTGATTTCAAACCCAATAACAAAGATAGTCATCATAATTATGGTCAATTGAAATATTCCTGGAATAATGCCATTGACTAAAAAGACGCTATAGTTTACCCAAGGATTACCCATTTGGTGTTTATCTATAACTATCGGCTGAATTGTGGGTAATATATTTTCTTTGTCTACGCCTCTCTTTTGTATTACAGCCCTCTCATATGCAGCAGACCCTAAGACCGATAGAGTTAAAAGGTCTTTATATACCAATGAGCCAGCAATTAAATAGCTATTATTGTAATATAGAGGTACTTCTGGGATTTTATTTGTTAGAATATCCTTATAAAAATTTTTAGGTATAACAATGAATCCAAAAATATCTCCACTTTGCATCAGCTCTCTTGCTTCTAAATAGCTTCCAGTTACCAAAACAATCTCTGTTGAGGGTGTAGCGTTTAATTCTCGGATTGTTCTTTTTGAAATAGTTGAGTTATCTAAATCTACTACAGCCACTGGAAGTTTCTGTGGAAGACCTTGTTGCATTAAAGATAAGAAAAATGTGTAGCAAAAGCCCATAATAAGTATAGTAGCAAATAGGTATATCGGCCTACTAAACATCTGCCGTAGCTCTCGTTTAAATACATTTTTAAATCCTTTGACTATCATTATAAATACTATTTAATTATCTTCTCTATAACAGCCGTCATACCAGGCCTAAGATTGGGTATATCCTCTATGGGTTTGGCTTTGACTTCAAATGTTTTAGTGTCATATTGGCCACTAACTTTTGTTGCTCTCCATGTAGCATACGAAGCCATTGCTTTCATATATGTTACTCTTGTGCGATAGGTTTTATTTGGTAGTGCAGGTATTTTAATCTCTAGCTCTGTTCCAACATTCATTTCATTTAGAAGGTCTTCTCTTATATTAAATGTGAACCATATATCGTTCATATCTGTAATGCTAACAATTGGTGCACCAGTTCCAACTAACTCGCCTATATTTGGGAATATCTCAGTAATTTGGCCATCTGTTGGTGATATAACCCACTTCTCTTGAATATAGGAGAGAACCTCGTCAACAGCTCCTTGAGCTCTCTCAACTAGTGCTTTTGCGGCTTGTTTATCCTCTAATTCTGCTCCATTTAAAGCCATTTCGTATTGTGATTTAGCAGCATTTGTAGTGGCAATTGCAGCTTTATATTGAGCATAAGCTTCATCCCTTTTTTGCTCAGACAATACCTCTTGTTCAAAAAGATTATTAACTCTAGTATATGTTTTTTTTGCAATTTCGGCTCCAGCCTCTGCCTTTTGCCAAATTTGGTAGGCCGATGAAATTTGCTCCTCTCTTGCTCCTTTAATTGCCTTGTTGCTTTGCGCTTTTGCTGCCCATTTTGCTGCTTGAGCCTGATCTAGTTTTGCATAAAGTTCTGGTATATATAGCTCTGCAAGAGTATCTCCTCTTTTAACATTATCTCCCTCTTCTACTCTAAATTCAATAACTCTCCCAGGTACTTTCCCAGACATTCTGTACTCAGTTGCTTCTGCCTCTCCTTGTATTATTAATTTATGAGGTTTAGATGCAAAATAACCAATAACAGAAACAGTAGCGATAACGCCCATAAGACCTAATAGCCCAACTAACAGATTGTTTTTATTATTTGTCTTCATTTTTGAATTCATTTGTCTTTATAATTCTTTAAAAATCATTTATTCTTCTATGGATATGGCTAGTGCTTTTTTAAGGTATAGATTGCATAGCTTAAGCTCTATCTTGGAGTCAATTAATTGTGAGTTTGCAGATAGCCATGCGGTTTGTGCTTCCATTACCTCTGTAGTATTAACAAATCCTTCTTTAAAGGCCTCATTAGCAAATCTTAGATTTTCATCTGCTTTTTCTAGATTACTATTGCTCATAACTACCCTTTTATATGCTTCATTTAATCTAAAGCTACTTTGGTTAATTTGAAGAGTTATCTTCTCTTTAGCCTCTTGGATTCTATAGTTGACAACATTTTGCTTTGCTTTAGCTGCTTTAATCAAATGCCCTCTCTCGCCAAAATGGAAAATTGGAATGTTGACCATAACTCCAATACTGAATGACCCGTCAAAGTTGCGTTGAATTCCATTGTAAGCATTTGGATTAGTGGTATTGTATGCACCCTGAATTGCAATTTCTGGTAAAAACTTACCTTTGGTTAGTTTATAATTGGACTCAGACATCATTTTGAACTGTTTTAAGGTTCTTATCTCTGGTCTGTTGTCTATTGCATTTTCTACAGATTTAACATCCAAAGATAGAATATCTGAGTTGTCAATAGTGTCATCTATTATATTATTTGAGTCTAAATCTAATCCACAAATTTGCATAAGAGCCATATTTGAAAGAGAGAGTCCATTTTCAACAATATTTAAAGTCATTTGAGCCTCATTTAGTTTAACTCTAACTTTTAAAATATCTCCTTTTGTAGCAAAACCCTCTTTAGCCATTGCATTTATATCGTTCTCTAGTTTTTCAAGGAGAGAAACATATTTACTAGCAAGTTCCTTTTTATGCATAAGTGATACAACTCTCCAATATGCTTCATCTACTTCTAAAAGAGTTTCTTGAATATTATTATCTAAAGAAATTGTTGCTATCTCTTCTTGATTCTTTGAAATATTGTATAATTCTCTAATTTTTCCGCCCATAAATATAGGCTGGGTGAGTGTTAATCCTGCGGCAAAAGTGTTGTGGCTTTTCATTGTCACTGCATCTTTAGGTAACACAGCGTAATCCTTCCATTGAATTTTATCGGGCTCTTTTTTTGGATCAAATGGTCTTCCTTGGGAGTCCAACGGGGCAAATACTCCAGGGGCAATCTCGCTCCAGAGATTGTTAATTTGTTCTGGTCTAAAACCAAAACTTCCATCAGGCATCATTGAACCAATTGGTAGTAGTGCATCATTTTCTAGAAGCGAGAGTGTTTTTTGGTTCCATTTCCAGCCACCAGAAGCGGCAAGTTTTGGAAGCAAATTTGTGTATGTGGCTTTTCTCATTTCATTTGCAGATATCATCTCCTCTTGTGAGATTTTAAGTCTCTTGTTATTTTCAATTGCAAGAGCTCTGCATCGTTCTAGTGTTAAATACTCTTGAGAATATAGAGTATTAATTAAAATAGTTAGAATAGATAAAAGGGCTGTTTTTCTCATTCACTATTATCGTTTAGTTATTATATTTGGTTGTCTTATCAACTATTTTGGATAAAAAAATTATATCCTTTCTATATTAAAAATTATTTTGTTTAATACGCTTTTAACATATATAAGTTGCTCTTTATCGACACCTTCTATGGCCTCATTAAAGCATTGCTCTACAATGGCTGTAGACTGCTCCCTAACTCTCATTCCATCTGTAGTTAGAAGAATAATTCTCTTTCTACCATCAAATCCATCATAGTCCCTTTCAACAAAACCTTCTGTCTCCAACGTATTAATGATTCTTGTTATACTTGCCTTATCTTTATGTGTCTGTTTTGCAATATCATTCTGGTACTGCCTATCTCTTTCCCATAAAATAGCCATTACCATCCACTGATCTGCTGTAAGAGATATTGATGCCTCTTTGAATCTTTTATTAATGATTCTTGAGATACCATATGAAAGTCTACCACTTACAACAGATAGGAGATCCGTAATTTTTATGCTAGTAATATTCATATTATTCCCATATTAATGCAAAATCTAGCTGTTTTTGTTCTAAATTAGCTTTAATAACCTTTACTTTAAGTGGAGTTCCTAACTTTATAATTATATTAGTTTTTCTACCTTTTAGTGAAAGTGATTCTTCGTTGTAAACAAAATAATCCTCTTTGATATCTCTTAACGATACTAAACCCTCAACTTTTGTTTTGTCTAGTTCAACAAAGACTCCCCATTCAGTAATACCAGATGCAACACCTTCATATATCTCTCCAACTTTGTCTTGCATAAACTCCACCATCTTGTATTTTATGCTTGCTCTCTCTGCCTCAGTTGCTAGTTGTTCACGTTCGCTAGAGTATTTGCACTTCTCTTCATAATTCGATTTTACAAGAGATTTTCCATTTTCCAAATAGTGTGCCAACATTCTATGAACCATCATATCGGGATATCGTCTAATTGGAGATGTAAAATGGGTGTAGTATTCAAATGCTAGCCCATAATGCCCCATGTTGTCAGTTGAGTATCTGGCTCTTGCCATAGATCTTAGAGCCATAATTTCAATAGAGCCCTCTTCTGGTTTACCTTTAGCTGTAGAGAGTAAAGAGTTGATCTCTTTTGACAACTCTCTTGCGTTCTCGGTTTTTTTCATATTGTAGCCAAGAGTTTTAATAAAAGATCTGAATGCTTCAACTTTATCTATGTTTGGCTCTTCGTGAACTCTGTAAACAAAAGTTTTAGCTTTTTTATTTCCTTTTTGTTCTCCAATATATTTTGCAACCTCTTTATTGGCAAGAAGCATAAACTCTTCTACAAGCCAATTTGACTCTTTAGATATTTTTTGATATATATTTATTGGTTTTCCATTACTATCTACCTCTACCTTCATCTCTGGTCTCTCAAACCCAATTGCTCCTAGCTTAAATCGGTCATTTCTTAAAATAGTTGCTAATGAATGTAATGTTAGCACTTCCGATGCAAGAGGGCCCTTTTGATTTTCTATGATATCTTGAGCCTGTTGATAGTCGAACCTATAATCCGATTTAATTATTGTTCTTCCAAACCATCTCTTAATAATTTTAGCATTATCTGTCATTTCAAAAACAGCAGAAAAACAGAGCTTCTCCTCTCTTGGCCTTAATGAGCAAAGTTTATTTGAGAGTTTTTCTGGTAACATAGGAATTGTTCTATCTACTAAATAGACAGAAGTAGCTCTTTCGTATGCCTCCTTATCAATTATTCCTCCTGGCTTTACATAGTGTGTAACGTCAGCAATATGAACTCCGACCTCCCAATTGTTGTTCTCTAACTTTTTTAGTGAAATAGCGTCGTCAAAATCTTTTGCGTCAGAAGGGTCTATAGTAAAGGTTGTAACGGATCTAAAATCTCTTCTTGCAGAAATCTCCTCTTTTGATATTTTTTCCGATATTTTATCGGCCTCTTTTTCTACTTTAGATTCAAACTTGTATGGTAGCCCAAACTCTGTTAAAATAGCATGCATCTCTGTGTTGTTTTCACCAGGTTCTCCCAAAATGTCTACAACATGACCTATTGGTTCTTGAGAAGATCTTGGCCACTCGTCAACAATTGCTGCTACTTTATACCCTTTATAGTTTTTTAGTTCATCTGTCATTTTAACAGCTATGTCATAGGGCATGTTTTTGGTTCCAGTTATTACCCAAGCTTGTTCTCCAGATATATGTAGAACACCTGTATGTGGGCGAGTAGATCTCTCTACTATAGATATAACCTCTCCCTCTTGACGATGGCCCCCAGATGCTCTATTTTTTACTGCTACTTTTACAATATCTAGGTTTAGTGCACCTCTAAGTTTTCTTGCAGGAACAAAAACATCATCTTTGCCATCTGCTCTAATTATAAAGGCATAACCCTCCCTTGTGAGAAGCACTTTACCAGTGATCTCTTCTATTTTAAATTTTGCAGATCTTTTTGAGGAGCTTTTTGCTCTCTCCTTTTTGGCATGATTTTTCTTTCTGTTCATATTTAACTATTTTTGCCATTAATTTAACAGACAAATGTAATACAATTATGAATAAGAAAGTACTTTTAATGATATTAGATGGTTGGGGAGAGGGCCCTAAAGATCAATCAAACGCAATTTATGTTCAAGGTTCTCCAAATTTAGACTCAATTAGGAGAAAATACCCTAACTCTCTTTTAATGGCCAGTGGAGAGGATGTTGGTCTTCCTGAGGGTCAAATGGGAAACTCAGAGGTTGGACACTTAAACATCGGTGCAGGTAGGGTAGTTTATCAAGACCTAGTAAGGATTAATAAGGATTGTAGATCAAAAACTCTATTCAATAATAGAGAGATTAGAGAGACATATGACTATACAAAGAAAAGTGGAAAGGCTCTTCATTTTATGGGTTTAATGTCAAATGGAGGAGTGCATAGTTCCATGGAGCATCTATTTGCATTTTTAGATCTTGCTAAGGATAGTGGGATAGAAAAAGTGTATGTACATGCATTTATGGACGGTAGAGATACAGATCCAAAGAGTGGTGCAGGGTATATCAAAGAGCTTCAGGAGCGTCTATCTAAATCTGGAGGTAAGTTAGCATCAATAATTGGCAGATACTATGCTATGGATAGAGATAAGAGATGGGAGAGAGTTAAGGAGGCTTATGATCTTCTTGTATATGGTAAAGGAGAGCATTTTACAGATGGTGTTGAGGCAATGATCAAGAGCTATGAAAGTGGAGTCACAGATGAGTTTGTTAGAGCTCATGTTGCAGTTGATGATAAAGGAGAGCCTGTAGCAACAATTAAGGAGGGAGATGCTGTAATCTTTTTTAATTTTAGAAACGACAGAGCTCGAGAGTTGACTACTGTTTTAACTCAAGACAATCATGGAATTCCAGATATGAAGGTTATTCCTCTTTATTTTTCTACACTTACTCCTTATGATGAAAAGTTCAGAGGTTTGCATATTCTATATGACAAAGATAATGTTGTTAATACAATTGGAGAGGTTGTTGCAAAGGCTGGAAAAAAACAGTTGCGTATTGCTGAGACAGAGAAGTATGCTCATGTTACATTTTTCTTTTCTGGAGGTAGAGAGCAGCTGTTTGATAATGAGAAGAGAATTTTAATTAAATCTCCTGCTGTTGCTACTTATGACTTAAAACCAGAAATGAGTGCCATAGAAGTTAAGGAGGCCTTAATCGATGAGTTGAAGAAAACCAATAAGCACGACTTTATTGTGTTAAATTTTGCAAATGGGGATATGGTTGGGCATACAGGAGTATTTAGTGCAATAAAAAAAGCAATTAAAACTGTAGATAGATGTGTTGCAGAAATTGTGGATGTGGCTAGGGAGAATGGCTATTCTGTAATAATTACTGCAGATCATGGAAATGCCGATAATGCAGTTAATGAAGATGGATCTCCAAACACTGCTCACTCATTAAATCCAGTCCCTTTTGTTGTAATAGATAAAGATGTTTTTAGTGTAAAGGATGGAAGATTGGCAGATATTGCACCAACTATTCTTAAGATTTTGGGCATTGAAGCGCCTGTAGAGATGACAGGTACTCCACTAATCTAAATCCTTATTAATAGTTAATTTTCGCCAATTTTCTTTATAATGCCATTTGTTCACCTACATGTTCACACTCAGTACTCAATTTTAGATGGTGCTGCAAATATAAATAAACTCTTTTCCAAAGCGGCCGAAGACAATCAAATTGCGTTGGCCATAACAGACCATGGTAATATGTTTGGAGTTAAGGAGTTTTTAGAAACAGCTGCTAAATTCCCTAATGTGAAGCCAATTGTGGGGTGTGAGGTATATGTTGCAAAATCATCACGATTTGACAAAAGAGGAAAAGAGGATATGGGCAGTTACCACTTAATCCTTTTAGCTAAAAATCTAAATGGGTATAAGAATCTGGTAAAATTAAGTTCAAATGCTTTTATAGAAGGGTTCTATTCCAAACCTAAAATAGACAGAGAGCTTTTAGAGAGATATAAAGATGATCTAATATGTTCTTCGGCTTGTTTAGGAGGGGAGGTCCCTCAAGCCATTTTGTCAGGAGATATAGATAGAGCAATAGAGGTTGCCAAATGG
>LUYZ01000119.1 GCA_001603425.1 Bacteroidales bacterium Bact_08 | reverse complement strand
GAGTATATATTTTTAATTCTAAATCTTTATTTTTTGCAAAATTTTCAAATTGTGAGTATAAATCACAAATTAAAATATTTATTGATATTTGGTGGGATTGAACATCAATTTGATTTGCTTCAATTTTAGATAGATCCAAAACACTACCTATTATAGATACCAATTTGTCGCTGCTACTTAAAATTACTTTTGTATATTCATTAATCTCCGCTTTTGTTATAGACTCTTCATTTAGTAATTTACTAAAGCCGATAATTGAATTTAAAGGAGTTCTAATTTCGTGGTTAATATTCTGAAGGAAAGCCGTTTTTAATTTATCACTCTCCTCTGCTCTCTCTTTAGCAATAATCAACTCTTTTTCTATCTCTTTTCTTATTGTGACATTGCTTAACATTTGAGCAAAGATCTTTAATAATAATAACTCTGTATTAGTGTAGTTATGAATTTTTTTCACTGAATCGAATCCTGCAAAACCAATACAATAGTCGTGTTTCATTAATGGTACTGTAAGAAAACTCTTAATTCCTTGAGATAATAAAACATCCTTTCCTTCTCCCTCTGGAAGTTCCATAACATTTGACGTAAGCTTTGCCTCACCTTTTTTATGTGCTACAACCCACTCTTTCATTACATCTAAAGAGAGGTTTTGAAGATTATCTATCTGTGAATCAACGTCTATATTGCACCACTCATGTGTATTACTACAGGTGTTATTATACCAATTGTATTCAAAAATGTACGATCTATCGGCTTCAACAAAAAGTGCAATTTTCTTTAGAGATCTCTCAATAGATTTATCAACCATCTCTAAAGGAATATTGATAAATTCAGAAGATATCTCCATTAAAAGCTCTCTTAACTGTGTCTCATTTTTAAGCTCTTGTTCAATTTTTTTGCTCAATGTAACGTCTCTTGCAGAGCCAACCACTCCAATAACGTCTCCCATCTCATTATATAGAGGAGCTTTTCTCACATCCAAAAATAGAAATTTACCCTTAACATTTCCAAATTCATCAAATTGCATTGCTTTGCCTTCATCCAGAGTTATCTGGTCTGAATCTCTGCATATTTCTCCAAATGTGTGCCAAGAGTTGTCTTTAGGATATTTATCTCGTTCTCTTTGAGCAAAATAAAGATCTGTTTTGCCGATAGGCTCAGAGGTATCTTTAGCAGAGAGCAGATTATCACAAATAGCTTTATTGGCAAATATATACTCCTTATTCAGGTTTTTTGCCCAAATCATATCGGGCATATTATCTACCATTAATCTAAAAAGGGAGTACAATTCTCTATACTCCTTTTCTCTTTTTTGCAAAAGCATCTCCAACTCATTACTTATAGATTCTCTAGATTGGTCCATAATAATGATGGTTTAAATTAATTTAATTTGAGGTTTATAAATATAAAAAAACTATTTTATATATACTATTTTATATATACAACGTTCTTGTTCCGTAACATCTTACCACTACGAACATAACTGTGGGCATAATTCTCTATGTTTCTACAGTCTTTCCCTCTATGTGTTTCTTTAGCTTATCCACTCTCGGCTTGCATTTGTTCCTGTCTTATTTTAGACCTTCTCTCCCTATCTTTCCTCTCCAAGCCTTTCCCTCTATGTGTTTCTTCAGCTTATCCACTCTCGGTTTGCTTTGATCCCTGTCTTATTTTAGACCTTCTCTCCCTATCTTTCCTCTCCAAGCCTTTCCCTCTATGTGTTTCTTGAGCTTATCCACTCTCGGTTTGCTTTGATCCCTGTCTTATTTTAGACCTTCTCTCCCTATCTTTCCTCTCCAAGCCTTTCCCTTTATGTGTTTCTTCAGCTTATCCACTCTCGGTTTGCTTTGATCCCTGCCTTATTTTAGACCTTCTCTCCCTATCTTTCCTCTCCAAGCCTTTCCCTCTATGTGTTTCTTGAGCTTATCCACTCTCGGTTTGCTTTTGTTCCTGCCTTGATTCCAGTCGCTTCTGTTCTGTTCTTTACCATGCTGCTTCTCCCTAGCTCTCTGCCCCTTAGCCTCTTACTCTGCCGCTGTCCGTTCCTCTTCTCTGGTTTCCAGTTCTTTGCAGTTTTGTTTTGTCTCAGTTGCTATCTTTCTGGCTTTTGCCTTGCTTCTTTGCCCTGTCTCTCTGCTACAGCTTCATGCTCTCCTGCTGCAACGAAGTTTTTTCAGAGGCACCTATTTTCTTTTCTGTTTTTTCGGGGACTGCGGAACTCCTCACTATCGTTCGTCAAACAGTCCTCGTCCTTTTCCTCAAAAACTATCAATAAAATAGGTAAAAACTTATGTTGCAGTGCAGAGAGCGTTTGAAGCTGTAATATGTAACATGCAAATGGATGTTTCTTCGCAAAGTTATTTACCTAGTCTGTTATAGATAGGATCTTTTCTCCCTTTCTGTTCCTTTTGCCTTGCTGCTTTGTCCTGACTCTCTGGCTCTTAGCCTCTCACTCTGCCGCTGTCCGTTCCTTCTCCTTGGGCCTCAGTCCTTTGCCGTTTTGTTTTGTCTCAGCCCTGGCTTCTGTCCTGGCTTTTGCCCTTTTTTTCTGCCCCTTTTCCTCTTTTTCCTGTCCTTTTTCTTTTCACAAGCATCTAATAACCAATACTTTTGCACGCACTCCGTCAGAGCCTCTCCCAACCACCTCACAACCAGGTCACTGCTGTCGATATGTGACAATCGCCTAATAAACAATGATATCTGTTCCACTACCACACGTTTCTCCTCTTTTTTTAAGCGGTATTTTTGTTTTTCTCTCCTTTTCGCTTCCTTTTTGTTTTCACAAACCTCTAACAACCAACACTTTTGCACGCACTCCGTCAGAGTCTCCTGCAACCACCTCACATCCAGATTACTGCTGCCGTTATGTGACAACCGCCTAATAAACAATGATATCTGTTCCACTGCCACACGTTTCTCCTCTTTTTTTAAGCGGTATTTTTGTTTTTCTCTCCTTTTCGCGTCCTTTTTGTTTTCATAAAACCCTCACAACCAACACCTTTGCACGCACTCCGTCAGAGCCTCTCCCAACCAATTCTAAACCAACACCTTAACCCAACAAAGAGGCAACCCACACATAAACAACACCTTACAAACCAACAAACCAAGCTCTAATTGTATTTATAAGCAAAAACCTCCAATAGATACCCACCAAAACCAATAACCATCCCAAAACTGCCCATAAGTACCGTTGTCATACCCTATCCAACCCCATTAAAGTTGAAAACTTTGATGGGGGGCGTGAGCAAGCCTCCTGCTCCAAGGCCAAACCTTTTTAAAATCACAACCTCTTCAAAACCACCATCTTTGCACGAACTCCGTCAGAGCCACACCCCAAGCCCTTAGCGTTCAGGATTTTGCACCCACTCAGCTAGATCAACTCTGTAACAAACTGAAAGTAAACAGGATTAACAATCCATGGTAATAACTATAATTAGAAGCGTAAACAAGCCTTATCAGCATCTTACAGTATGTTGTATGTAATGCAACCTTAGCAAAAGGGCTACTGATATTGCGTTATACCACCCCTTATAAACCTAATGACTCTATAAGAACAATATCTTATCTAACAGCTCTTTTACATAAAATAAGTCAGATTATAAGTGATATTAAATATTAAAAAAAACTTAAGCCCTCTTCTGTATATTTTACTATTAGTTTAGCAATATTATAAATTTACATTACTAGCAAGTAAGTGTATTTATTTTTGTGATTAAAAACAAATCGCCTATATTGAGCTATTATTTAGCGATTTATAAAAGCAAAAAGTCTTGCTAACTTTTATTATGACTAAAGCGTTAATAATATAAGATAATTTTTAACCTAAAAATATTTACAGCAAAAAAGTCTACTTGTATATGATTTATAGTAATAGGTTATATACCCATTTATTGATTAAACTAATTAAAAAATTTATTGATTAAAGCAATGATAAAAATTTATTACAAAATTATATGTATAATCTCTATTATTCTTATTATCTCTTGTCATAAAGATAATCATAGTTATGATGACAGTGCTGAATATAGTGAAGAGATACAATTTATGATTAACAAATTAATGGAAGGATCAGGAGGTACAATATTTACATCTGACTTATCGGCCTTTAATTTCAACCCAATCACTAAATCTTCAAAGCCAGCAGCTATTACGGGCTTAAAATGGGAGAAGTCAAGATCAAAAGTTATTAAGAATTTTACTTATACCGCAGTAGAGATAGAACAAGATGGCTCAGTTGCTTTCTTCTCAACATATGAAAGCGAAGCAATTATACCATCTCAAATTAAGAAATACCTAATCTGCAAACAGAATAATGATAATGATAGTTTATATTTCTATATAAAAACATACATCATACTAGATAATTTTATCACAGAGGCAGATGCAGTTTTACATGCAAATACTGTATTTGATCCTCTTAACTTATCTGATTTCTCAGGATTAATTATAAATTCAAAGATTAACAGTAAGTTTATATCTGCGAATATAGTAACACATAAAAGAGTATATCCAATTAGATTTCTTAAGTCCTATGAAGACATAGAGGAAATGTCGTATAAATTATATATCTCCACTAAATTAACAACAAAAAGTGATGATGAAGAATGGAGAAGAGAACTAGATGAGGCATATGTAATTGCTGATGGAAAGGGGAATAAAGATCCAAATGATCCAATTTATGATAACGAAAATGATGATCCTTTCAGTAACTCAGGACCAGGAGATGAGATAGATGATACTGGAGAGATTTCTGAAGGAGGTCCATCTGGAGGCCCTCTTGATCATACAGTTGAATTAACACATAGTACTGGAGGAGAAACACTTGGAAGTGGAACTTTTAGATGGGGAACTTTAGTAAATGTTACAGCCATTCCACACAATGGATGTGTATTTTTAGGATGGCATGGAGATTTATCTGGTCAGGGAACTAACAGAAATATTAAGATACACCTACTAAAAGATATTGTAGCACATGCTCAATTTAAAAGAGTAAAACCTTGTATAGAAGTTAATAGAGCAGACCCTCTATTGAATATGGCTATACGTTCTACTAAGAGAGGAAACACTAATAGCGGTAGACATAATGGGATAAGGATACGCAATGGTGAGGATTATATCCACGAGGGATTAGACCTAATAGTTAAACATGATACCCCAATTTTTTCTTTGTTTGATGGAGTAATAACTAAAATAGTAAGTGATTTTAAACCCAATGTAAAGTGGAGAGAATATAGGGGAGAATATGGTGGAAAATATAATTATGGTGCACGATGCGCAGGTAACCAGATAACTATGAGTAGCGAAGTAAATGGACAAGTAGTTAAAATTATATTCATGCATCTTGATAATATCGATCCAAATTTGAAAGTTGGCGATAATATTCTAGCTGGCACGATTCTTGGCCATGGTGGTAGTACAGGTAGTGCTGGTAGTGACGATGCTGGTGGCCCTCACCTACATATATACATTGAGATCAACGGAATAAGAGTAGATGTTGAAGACTTTATTTATACTATATTTGATAAAGACGGGAATCCTATAAGATTTTGTGAATAATTAATAAATACATTATGAAAAAATTAATACTTTTAACAGTGCTGTTTATATCTTCAACAGCAGTATTTGCCCAACTATATCCATTTAAGGTAAATGGATTGACACTAGGAGAAGAATACACACCAGAGCAGATTATAGCTGCTCTTGGTCAATCACCATATATTGATAATGAGGATATTATTAGTAAATGGGTAAGTTATAGATATATTGATAGTAAGACAGGTAAACCTAATGACTTTTTATTTATCCGTAATTATTTTCAAGTAATTGATATCGGAGGTAAGGACTATAAACTAAGTAACCTTTTAGAAATAGGCATGGATGCATCTGTAATTGAAAGTATGGGTGGTGTTATTTATGATGTAGAGCCTCATATATTATCTTGGGCGCCAAGCGTAGATAAGAAAGGCAAAGAGTTTCTACTGATCTTCAGAGATCCTGTTACAAATAAAATAACACTAATTTCTGCTAATATATATGATGA
>LUYZ01000118.1 GCA_001603425.1 Bacteroidales bacterium Bact_08 | reverse complement strand
GTATCTTATTGCAACATCAGGAGAGCTCCCTCCAATAATTTGTCCAATAAGAGTTCCTGGTAATGAAATCAATCCCATAGCAGCCATAGAGGCAATAGTAGGATTAAAAGACTTAATAAGTGCTTCTCTAAAAAAAGGTTTTGTTGCCTCTTTAATTGTTGCTCCATTGCATATCATGTAGTTATAAAACTTTTGATCCTTTGACATGCCATCATAAAAAGCATTGATTCCAATGACATTAGATGAGAGAATATTGCCCAAAAGAATACCGCATATCGGGATAAAATATCGGCTATCAAAAAGATTATCTATATTTAAAACCGCCTTCAAAAAATATAACAGAATAACAACTAGTGAGATAAGTATAGAAACATATATAGGAATAAATATTAGCTTTAGAGAAATTTTAATTCTATTAATTAAATCAATGGTACAAACTCCAGTCATTAGCAACATCCAAATGACGTTCACAGCAATACTATTCCATTCAAAAAGATAATTAAGATAAAAACCTACCAAAAAAAGTTGTAAAACCATTCTTACAACAGAAATTAACAATGACTTAACTATTCCTGTACGGTAATAATAAAGAATCGCAACAGGTATCAACACCAAAAGGAATCCTATCAGCAAACGCAAAAGTGATATATCAATTGTTCCCATTATTGTCTTTTTATTGTTATAATTCGGCCCATAGAATTCGCAAACTCCAGATCATGAGTTATTGATAAAATTGTTTTGTCGGTTAAACCGCTAAGTAAGGCAATAAGCTTATCTCTACTAACACTATCCAGTGCCGCTGTCCGTGTCTTCTCTCTGGTTTCCAGATTCTTGCCGTTTTGTTTTGTCTCAGCGGCTCTCTTTCTTGCCTTTTCTTGCCTTTTTTTGCCCCTTTTTGCTTCTTTTCCTCTTTTTTCCGTCCTTTTTCTTTTTGCAAACCCCTCACAACCAACACTTTTGCACGCACTCCGTCAGAGTCTCCCCTAACCACCTCACATCCAGATTACTGCTGCCGATATGTGACAACCATCTAATAACCAATCATATCTGTTCCACTACCACACGTTTCTGCTCTCTTTTTAAGCGGTATTTTTGTTTTTCTCTCATTTTCGCGTCCTTTTTATTTTTACAAGCTCCTGATAAACAGCACCTTTACACAAACTCCGTCAGAGCTAAGTCCCAAGCCCTTGGCGTCCAATTCTTTGCACGAACTCCGTCAAAGTCACACCCTAAGTTCCTCGTTTAAAAAAAAACAGCTAAATTGTGTTAATATATAAAAAACCCTAAAATAATATATAACAATGAAAAACAATATATTAACAACAGTAATATCTATATTACTGTTACTATCAATTCAAATCAGTTTTGCTCAATATAGCTTTGACAAAGAAAAATTAGATAATTATTTCAATGCCCTTGAGCAAAACAACAAATTTATGGGTAGCGTTGCTGTTTCTAAAAACGGAAAAATTATCTATGAAAGAACTATTGGTCTTGCCGATGTAGAAAACAATATAAAAGCAACTAATCTTTCTAAATATAGAATTGGATCAATATCCAAAACATTTACTGCCGCTCTAATTTTAAAAGCACATGAAGAGCAGAAGCTAGATTTAACACAAACAATTGACAAATGGTTCCCAACTATAAAAAATTCAGAGATTATTACTGTACAAAATCTTCTTAATCATAGAAGTGGAATACATAATTTTACCTCAAATCAGGAGTATCTCACATGGCACACACTTCCAAAAACAGAAAAAGAGATGATAGAGATCATTACAAAAGGAGGTAGTGATTTTTCTCCAGGCTCTAAGGCTCAATACAGTAACTCAAATTATGTGCTATTAACTTATATTTTAGAAAAGACATTCAATAAATCTTTTTCACAATTACTTAAAGAGTACATCACAGACCCTATCGGCCTGACAAACACATATGTTTTTGGCAAAACAAATGTAAATAACTCAGAATGCAGATCTTACAAATTCACAACATCTTGGACTCTAGAACCAGAAACAGATTATACAATTCCTCTTGGAGCTGGGGCAATCATCTCTACAGCAAGTGATGTAACAAAATTTGCCGATGCTCTATTTGGAGGGAAAATTATAAATAATGAGAGCCTTCAAATTATGAAAAATATAGTAGATGGCTATGGCAGTGGTATATTTCAAATACCTTTCTACAATAGCATTGGATTCGGCCATACAGGTGGTATTGATGGATTTAGCTCAGTATTTTCTCATTTTCCAGATCAAAACATCTCATATGCTTTAGTTTGTAATGGAACAAACTTTGACAATAACCAAATTTCAATAGCTGTCTTAAGTGCTCTATATAATAAACCATACGAAATTCCTCAATTCAGCACACTAAATCTTACATCACAAGAGTTAGATCAATATCTGGGTGTATATTCTTCTAATCAAATTTCATTAAAGATAACAATTACAAAAGATGGAAATACTCTTACAGCCCAAGCCACAGGACAACCATCATTTCCACTAGAAGTAATAAAAAAAGACAAATTTAAATTTGACAAAGCAGGTATCAAATTACAATTTAATCCATTAGAAAAAACTATGATCCTCTATCAAGGAGGAGCACAAATTAACTTTACAAAAGAACTCTGACGTAATTAGAACAAAAATCATTATTTAAAGATGTTAACAGCAATAAAAAACAATAACTATGAAAAATACTTATACAATAATCTTTAAAATACTTATTACTATTTCATTTATTATAATAATAAGTATAACAAACAAGTCAAAAGCTTGTACTAGAGTAGTTTATAAAGGCCCAAATAATACAATTATTACAGGACGTAGTATGGATTTTTCAATTGAAATCCCTTCAAATCATTGGATTTTCCCTAGAGGAATGAAAAGAAATGGAGAAGTAGGGCCAAATTCAATTGAGTGGGTATCAAAATTTGGAAGTCTCGCTGTTAGCTCTTGGGATATATCCACAACGGACGGCATGAATGAGAAAGGTCTTGTCGCTAATCTGCTTTGGCTTGTTGAATCGGAATATCCAAAATTTGAAAAGTTTGGTAATCAGAAAGGTATGGCAATATCTATGTGGGCTCAATATGTTTTAGACAATTTTGCTACTGTTGCAGAAGCTGTAGATGCCTTGAGCAGCGAACCTTTTGCAATAGTATCAGATTTTATCCCAGGCACAGACAAATTCACTACTGTTCACCTTTCTATTTCCGATGCAACTGGAGATAATGCAATACTAGAATACATTGGAGGTAAGCTAATTATACATCACCATCCCAGCTATACAGTGATGACAAATGATCCATCTTATGAAAAACAATTAGCAATTGCCAAATACTGGGAAAACATCCCAGGTAAAATTTTCTTGCCAGGATCAGTCACCTCATCCGATCGTTTTGTTAGGGCTAAATTTTATATCAATGCTATACCTCAAACCGATGATCCACGAATAGCCGTTGCAAGTGTATTAAGTGTTATTCGCAATGTGTCTGTACCATATGGATTTGAAATTGAAGGATATCCAAATCTTTCAACAACTCGTTGGCGCGCTGTTGCCGATCAGTCTAATCTGGTATACTATTTTGAAACTGCCTTAACCCCAAACACATTCTGGGTAGACTTAAAAAAGATAGATTTTTCTGCAAATACTACTGTCAGAAAATTAGACCTCTCTAATCACAAAACCTATTCAGGCGAAACATCAAATCAATTCAAACCCTCAAAACCATTTCAATTCATCGGCATTCTATAACACACTCATTATGGATATTAACAAACTAGAAAACAAGGAGAGACTAGCAGAACTTAGACCTGAAGAAACTCTCTTGAAAATTGGATTAAAAGATTGCGATGTCGTATGTGATATCGGCTGTGGATCTGGTGTGTTTACCATCCCTGCAGCAAAAATTACATCAAATACTGTTTATGGAATAGAGATTAGTGATCAAATGGTAAATATCATTAATTCTAAGATTGAACAAGAGGGACTAAAAAACATTGAAATACAAAAAAATAACAATACTAATAAATACAATATTTCTAATAATTCAGTAGATTATGTACTTTTAGTCACAGTTTTTCATGAAATAGAGGAGAAATACTCTCTGCTTAATGAAATTAAACGCATAATGAAAAAGAACGGACTACTTATAATTATTGAATTTCATGATAAAAAAACAGCAATGGGACCTCCAGTAGATCACAGAATTGGGAAAAAAGAGGTACTTTCAATTTGCCAATCAAATGATTTTATTGAAAAACGAACTTTTGATTTAGGAGAAAATTTCTATTGTATGATTTTAAATTCAAATATTCGTGAACTCTAATACAAATTCAAATATATCCCAAAATAGAATCGTATACCTAGATTTAATTAAGGTATTTCTTACATGCATGGTAATAGCTCATCATGCTGGGCAAGCATATGGAGATACAGGTGGTACATGGGTAGTATCTGATTATCCAAAACTTAGTTATCTAAATACATTTTTCTTTTTTAATGCTTCTTACATGATGGGATTATTTTTCTTTATTTCTGGCTACTTTACTCAAATATCGTTAAATCACAAAAAAATAAAGGGTTACATAAAAGATCGATTTATAAAACTAGGATTTCCTATTCTTATTTTTGGTCTATTTATTTTTGGTCCAATACACTATTTTATCGATAGTTCTAAAAGTAATTATTTTTATTATTTAATTGATCTTCATTTTAATCGAGCACCTCTCTCCTTTGGACACTTATGGTTCTTAGGATTGCTTCTATTTTTAACAACTTTACATTTAATAATCTATATATCATCAAAAAAAAATATAAAATCAAAATACTCTTCAATAAAATCTTTTAAATTTTATTACCCATTATTATATGTTTTATTTCTTATACCAATTAATGTACTAGTAAGAAACTGGTATCCAGTAGATAAATGGATAACAATTCTTATACCTCTTGAGCCAGCTCACTTACCTCAATATCTTAGTATGTTTTTTATTGGTGTTATCTTCTCAAAAAATAAATGGTTAGACTCTATAAAACCAAATATTGCCTTAATCTACTCATTTATAGGATTGTCAATACTTCTTTTTAGAAATTTCATAAATAATAATATGCAACTGCTCTGGGCTGAATCTGTAATTGAATCATTAACATGTATTGGTATGTGTTTTGGATTATTCTCTCTTTTTAAATACTCTAATTGCAAAATGTGTAAACTAACAGAACTTATTTCTAAAAACTCCTATAACATATATATAATTCATTTACTTGTAGTTGTAATAATTCAATTAATTCTCTTAAATTTCACAATTAACACTAATATAAAGTTCATTTTAGTAACCATTTTAACTATTATTTTTTCAACTCTTATTTCACAAGTAATAAAAAATATATTAGCAAAAAAAAGCCTACTTTCCCATCCTTTTTCTTTTCGTTAGCCCCTCATATCCAGCACTTTTGCACGCACTCCGTCAGAGCCACACCCTAACTACCTCACATCCAATCTATTAGCACCATAAATTATTTTTATATATATTTATAAAAAAAAAGAGAAAATGAATCCACAAGAGAATTATACCCACTCTTCAAATTCAACAAAAAATACTCAAATACAGTATTCTTCATTAGCCGAATATCAATTTGCTAGCGCATTTGAGTATTCTGCAATTGGAATGGCATTGATATCTCCTGAAGGTAAATGGCTAAGAGTGAACAGAAGAGTATGTGAAATTGTGGGATATTCAAAAGATGAGTTGATGAACTTGACCTTTCAGGATATCACACATCCAGAAGATCTAGATTTAGACTTACGATATGTAAAGCAACTCCTATCTGGAGATATTGACACCTATGAAATGGAGAAACGCTATATTTCCAAAAATAATGAGTCTATTTGGGTTCTACTCTCTGTATCTCTTGTAAGAGATAAAATTGGAAAGCCCATTCATTTCATATCACAAATTCAAAACATAACTGATAGAAAAAAAACAGAAGAGCAGCTTAAACTTCTTAACAGAGCCGTTGAGTCAAGTTCTGTATCTATTGCTATAACCAATGCCGATGGTATTATTATATACATAAATCCATGGTTCTCTAAAGTAACCGGATATAGTTACGATGAAATAGTTGGAACAAAATTGCGCATATTTAATAACGAAAAACTCTCACAACATAAAATTAAAGAGCTATGGAATGCCATTAACTCTGGCCAAAACTGGAGCGATGAGTATCAAAATCGCAAGAAAAATGGAGAGTATTTCTGGGAACACACTCTTATATCACCAATATATAACAATCAAAACAAACTCATAAACATTATTTCAATTAGTCAAGATATAACAGAGAAAAAGCAAATAGTTAAATATATGGTTGATGCATCCATAAGGGCAAAAGAGAGCGAACTCTTAAAATCGGCCTTTCTTTCTAACATTAGGCACGAAATAAGAACTCCAATGAGCAGCATCCTTGGATTTTCTGAACTACTTTCTGATGCCGATTTTAATAAAGATGACAGAGAAGGTTTGATTAAAGAGATTCAAAAAGGAGGAGTGCGCTTAATAAATACAATTAATAATATTATAGAAATATCAATAATAGACTCAGGTATAGACTATATCAGAAAAGTAGAAACAGATGTAATCTCTATTTTACACCAATTAATTCACTCCTTTGAAAGATATGCACAAAGTAAAGGACTAGAAATCAGATTAGAACTTGATTGTGCCGATAAAAAAATTAATATACACACCGACTCAGAAAAGCTAGAAATCATACTTAAAAACATTATTGACAACGCAATAAAGTTTACAGACAAAGGCTCAATAACAGTTGGCTGTAATCTTAATGCAGAAGAGATAGAATTTTATATTAAAGATACAGGTGTAGGTATCCATGAAGATAGACATAATCAAATATTTAATAAATTTGAACACTCCGACCTATCAAACACAAGAGCACATGAGGGTATCGGCCTAGGTCTTTCAATAGCCAAATTTTACGTAGAAATTCTGAAAGGAAAAATATGGCTGCAAAGCCAGCCTGGCATAGGATCCACATTCTTTTTCACACTTCCACTCTGACGGAGTTTGTGCAAATTTACTGTTTATCAATGCCTTATCTCTTCAAAACATCCATAAAGCAACAAACTATTTTGGATTTTTTATAATAATAATTACCTTACATCTAAGTCACAACAAAAACCTAATCAAAGTGAAATCACTAATTAACATAGACGTAACTATCCGAAATAGGCCATATTTTATACTTAGTTCCCATCTCTTACTTTTGT